>JAKAEE010000003.1 GCA_021820065.1 Bacteroidota bacterium
CGGCGCTCAAGGATAAAAAGATAGAATACTACTCGCAAACCCCAAGCAACATTAGTTTGAGCAGAAAGCTTGAAGGACCGCTCAACAAAGTTCTTATCGATATTTATTTCGGAAATAAATCTTTAACACCGGAAGAATTGGATTTTGCAAGAAAGGGAATTGATGTTACCGGATTTAAAGTTTCTAAAGAAGAGAATATCAGAGAAGAAGGATATGGTTCGCTTATTCTTTCTTATGTATTCACCTTTTTGCTTTACATTAGTCTTTTACTAACGGGTCAGTTGATGCTGCAATCCGTCATCGAGGAAAAGAGCAGCAAAATTGTTGAAGTGATTTTGTCTTCCGTAAGTCCGCGCGAATTGATGACGGGAAAAATTATCGGCTCGGCGCTTACAGCGTTAATCCAAATGTCAATCTGGCTGGCGGCAATTATTACAGTTACCTCTTCTGCAATTTACGCTTTGCCTCCGGAGGTAATGGTAAGCATCACAACAACGCAGGTTGTTTTCTTGATGGTCAATTTTGCAGTTGGACTTGTGCTGTTCTTAAGTTTGTTTGGAATGATGGGTGCGATTTTTGATAACCCGCAAGATGCACAATCCGGAATGTGGCCGGTGATGCTGCTTATAATCATTCCGTTCCTAGTTGCCATGTCGATGATGCAAAACCCCAATAGTCCAATAGCGAATGCGGCGGCTCTGATACCATTTACTTCCGTTATGGTTATGCCGGTTAAGATGACGCTTGTTGAAGTTCCGGTTTGGCAATTGTTTGCTTGCGTGGTGCTGAATATTGCCGCAATATTTTTGGTCTTTCCAATCGCGGGAAAAATTTATCGCGTTGGAATTTTACGCACCGGCAAAAAACCAAAGTGGTCCGAAGTTGTGAAGTGGTTAAAGTATAAGTATTAATAAAGGAAAGTGTAGAGACGTTCCGCGGAACGTCTCTATATTAAAATGAACGAAAAAGAATTATATCCTTCCCTTGTTGAAAAACTCTACAAAGACTTTTCTCTTGCAAAAGATTCGCTACCGGCTGTAACCGATTTGCCCATGATTCGCGAGCACCTCATCGCTAAAGTTTCGGAACTGATGTCGAGAGATTACGAACGGTTCATCACTAATTTGTACAGAATTGATGTGAGCGAATCCAAGGTAAGAGAAATTTTGCACAGCAAAGACAGAACTACAATCCCGGAAAAACTTGCCGATCTCATTATAGAACGCCAGCTTTTGAGAATTAAAACCCAGATACTTTACCGAGAAGGGAAGTTGTAAACTTCTTCTTTTAATGAAAAGCATTTCTAATTATCTTTGATTAGAAACTTTCAAAACAACTTAACGGCGGTATGGTAAAATCCTTCATGAAAAAATATCCGGTGATCGATTATTTTGCCATAGCAGTTGGTTCGGCGCTAATGTCAATTGGTATCGGTGTGTTTTTAGTTGATGCGCGCGTTGTTCCCGGAGGCGTAAGCGGACTTGCTATGGCGCTGTATTATTTATCAGGCAACAAAATTCCAATCGGAATTCTTATTTGGGTATTAAACATTCCACTTTTCATTTGGGGATTAAAGGAACTCGGCAAAAAATTCGGTTTGCGAACATTCGTCGGCTTCTCGCTCAATTCATTCTTTATAGATTTTTTTAGAGGGGACATTCCCGGATTTTCTTGGATTAGACTACAAGATTCTCAAACAGTAAGGGAGTTATATCAGAAAGATTTTTTGTTTCTGATATTGATTGGCGCGGTACTGCTTGGAATCGGTCTCGGAATAATTTTTAAGTTCAAGGGCACAACTGCCGGTTCAGATATAATTGCGTCCATTCTGCACAAAAGATTCGGTTTCAAACCGGGGCAATCAATAATGGTTGTTGATTTCGTCGTAATCGCTTTCGCGGGATTTATTATAGATGTAAAAAATCTTTCGCCGGATCGCCCGGCGCTAGTGCTTACGTTCTACGCTATTTTTCTTTTGTTCATTTCTTCGCGTCTAATTGATATTCTAATAGATGGATTTGACTACGCTCGTGCGGCGTAT
This sequence comes from Bacteroidota bacterium, assembly GCA_021820065.1. Taxonomy (GTDB): domain Bacteria; phylum Bacteroidota; class Ignavibacteria; order Ignavibacteriales; family Melioribacteraceae; genus Fen-1258. The sequence goes on from JAKAEE010000003.1 coordinate 2,042, forward strand.
ATCATTTCAGATAAGTTCGATGAAATCTCGGAAGCGATATTAAAAAACCTTGGTCGCGGCGTTACAGCAGTAAACACACGCGGCGTTTACCTGAACGTTCAGCGCGAAATGCTGCTAACCGTTGTTCCTCTTCGCGAAGTAACAAAACTTGTCGATGTTGTTAAAGAAGTTGATCCGACGGCATTTGTAATAATTTACAACGTTCACGAAGTCCTTGGCGAAGGATTTAGGCGGCGCATTTAATTTGTGTAGGGGCTTGACATGTCGAGCCCCACATAACGAATTTAAATTAAGAGCCCATAATGAACACTCCAAACGAATATTTTAAGCCGGAAGAAATCCGGGCGCTCGCAAATTCATTTCAACAGAGTAGAATATTATTAACCGCTATTGAACTGGATTTATTTTCGTTGCTTGATAAAAAAGTTCTCAGTTCATCCAACGTTGCTGAAAAAATTAAAACTGACGCGCGCGCAACCGACAGACTTATGAATGCGCTCGTCGCTCTGGGATTTCTCCGAAAAGTTCACGGCAAGTTTTACAACGCGGAAAACGCTTCTCAGTTTTTAGTTAAAGGTAAACCGGAATTTATGGGCGGACTCTTCCATTCGCTTGGTTTATGGCAGACGTGGAGTACGTTAACCGACGCGGTGAAAAAGGGGAAATCGGTTGCCGAACGTAAACCTTCGCCATCGGGAATTGATTGGCAGGAAGCGTTTATTGCTGCAATGCATTACCGCGGAGTTAAAGAAGCAAAAATTTTAGCGATGATGCTCGATCTCTCAAGAGCAAAAAAAATGCTTGACGTCGGCGGCGGGTCGGGTACATTTGCGATGGAGTTCGTCAAACAAAATTCTCAGATGACCGCAACCGTTTTTGATCTTCCGGATATTATTCCTATAACCAAAAAATATGTTGAGCAGGAAAACTTAACCCACAAAGTAAATTTTCTTAGCGGAGATTATTTGGAAGACGATTTCGGAAAAGGTTACGACTTGATTTTTCTTTCGGCAATTGTTCACATCAATAGTTGCGATGAGAACACACAGCTCATTGAAAAATGTTACAATGCATTGAATAGCGGCGGACAAATCATAATCAAAGATTGGGTAATGAATGACGACCGTACCGAACCCGCTGGCGGCGCTTTCTTTGCATTGAACATGCTTGTCGGAACACGGAGCGGCGATACCTATACCGAAAAAGAAATGAAAGAGTGGCTGGAAAAAACCGGTGTCAAAAAAATTGAAAGAAAAAATACCAGCTACGGATTCTCTCTAATAATCGGCTATAAAGAGTAAGTCTTTCATCCTGTCCGCCGTTTTTCTTCAAAAACGAGCACTCTGTTTATAATATTAACCAGGTGAGAAGAAATCACTTTTATTTACTTTTTTCTTTTTTGTACATTTGCACAAGTTTTAAGTCCCTTGCGTACTCTCGACTTACAGTCGTTATATAAATTTTTTTACTGCGCACCATCTTCAAATAGTGTTTTGGAAAAAATAAAACAGACGGGGACTAACTATGTCGAATCAAGTAATCAATCATTTGGACCTTTACCGCCTTCCGTGGACTCTTGCCGATAACGCAATCTCCTGGCTAGAACCGACTTCCATGTGCAACCTTTCATGTGACGGATGCTACCGCGAAAATCAGAAAGACTCGCACAAATCATTTGAAACGGTAAAGCATGAACTGGACATATTTCAGCAGAAAAGAAATTCTGACTGCATTTCAATTGCTGGCGGCGATCCGCTTCTTCATCCGCAAATAGTTGATATAGTAAAAGACATCAAACGCCGCGGATTGAAACCGATCATTAACACAAACGGTTTTGCTCTCAAAGAAGATTTGCTTTTGGAATTAAAGAATGCCGGCGTTTACGGATTTACATTTCATATCGATAGCAAGCAAGGGCGCGGCGGTGATTGGAAAGGTAAAAATGAATTGGAGTTAAACGAACTCCGCTACAAATATGCTCGTATGCTTGCCGATGCCGGCGGAATTGCCTGCTCGTTCAACTCGACGGTTTATGAAGACACACTTCAGTATGTTCCTGGAATGATTGATTGGGCGCACAAAAATATTGATATCGTTCACACTATGGTTTTCATCGCGTTCCGTTATGTTGTGCCAACAATGCCGTTCGATTGGTACGCCGGAGGACAAAAAATAGACTGGCAGACAATCGCTTATCACACAGACAAGAACAGAAAGGTTGATATTCTTTCTACCGACGTGCTTCAAAAAGTACGTGAACAATTTCCGGAGTTCACTCCAGCAGCTTATTTGAATGGCACAGAAAAAGTTGATTCATTCAAATGGCTTCTTACAGAACGCGTTGGAACGAAAAATAAAATTTACGGCTACCTTGGTCCCAAGTTTCTTGAATTGATTATGAGTACGCATCATTTCGTAAAAGGCAAATATCTTTCTTATGCTTCGCCGGCAACCGCAAAGATGGGAAGATCAACAATGCTTTTGCTCTGGCCGTTCGATAAAAAAATTCGGAAGGCTCTTGGCAGAATGATGAAAAGTCCTTTTAGAATTTTTAAGAAAGCTCATCTGCAGACAATCATGTTTATTCAGCCGGTGGATTTTATGCCGGACGGAAGACAGAGCATGTGCGACGGATGTCCTGACATAACAGTTCACAACGATGAATTGGTGTGGTCGTGCCGTCTTGAAGAGGTTACGAGCTTCGGCGGATTTTTAAGATCGGTTCCGAAAAAATAGTTTAGTACGCTTGCTCTTGATTGTTTTGAATTTCGAATTTTGGATTTTGTGTTTCACAAATAGTATCTCATGATCGGTCTTGGATTCGAACGGCGGGCTGCTTCAACAAATCCCGCTTTGATAAATGCTGATGGAATTCCCCGCCATGCGAATGCATCCGGCATTTTTTCAGTATAGGGGACGGTAGGATAACCCTCTAGGATTTTCACCTTCCGTTTTTTACAGTAATCAACAACACCCTTCAATATTTCCGTTGATAGACCTTGTCTTCGAAAATTTTTGCTTACGAAGAAACACGGTATAGACCAAACAGGCTCGTTGTCGATTCTCGCAAGTACTTTTGATTTTTCCATGCGGATATATTTTTCTCTTGGTGCAAATGCGCACCAAGCAGCGGGCTCTTTTCCAACATAACCAATTAAACCAATCTGTTCTTTTTTCTTAACCAAAATTTTCATTGCTCTTTTGTTGCCGGCGCCCTTTTTCTTTTCGAAATCTTTTCTGCTGAGACGGGGCCACATACACCAGCATCCGCCGCACGCGCCTCGCTCGCCGAATAAAGTTTCAAAATCATCCCATGTTTTTTGTGTGAGCGGTTTGAAGGTGATTTTCATTTGTTGTTTAATTCTTGGTTGGAAAAATTACACGGAAAGTAGTGCCTTTTCCTTTCTTGCTTGTAACCTTAATGTCTGCGCCGTTGAGTTCGCAATATTTTTTTACAAGAGAAAGCCCAAGACCGTTGCCTTCAAAATTTCTAGTATAACCTTTTTCTTCACGCGTGAAAGGTGTAAACAACATCGGCATGTACTCATCGGAAATACCAATTCCGGTATCGGCAATATCTACAAATAAATGATCTCGCGAATCCCGGTTGATTGAAATTTCGACTTTACCTTTTGAGGTGTATTTGATTGCGTTATCAACCATATGAGAAAAAATTTGGTTTATGGAATATTCATCAGCTTCTATAACCGGATCGCCTTCGAAATCATTTATTGTTAACGAGATTTTCTTTTGCTTTGCCAACGACTGGAAGTTGTTAAACGTTTTCTGCAGAACGTCTTTATACAGATCGATGCGCTTTGCTCTGTAAGAATAAGATCCGGTTTGAAGTTCCGACATGTTAAGAATTAATTCAACCGTTCTCATGATACGTTTACCTTCCGTATCGATAACATCGAAACCATTTGCCATTTCTTCGTCAACTTTAGCCTGCAATTCATCCTTCATCATTGAAGTGAAACTCAGAATTACATTTAACGGGGTTCTGATTTCGTGACTCATCTGTGCAAGGAATTCGGATTTCAACCGGTCGGATAGCTCTGCTCTATTCTTCGCTTCAATTAATGCTTCCTCGGTTTTTTTCTTTTCGGTGATGTCCTCGACGGTTCCTTCGTAATAAAGTATTTTATCATTTTCGTCTCTTACTGCGCGCGCACTTTCACGGATGAAGATTAATGTACCGTCTTTCTTTTTCCATTGGGCTTCAAAGCCAAGTATTAATCCGGTTCTTTCTATCTCAGTTTTGAAAATATTCCGTTGTGAATTATCTGCATAAATATTTTTAACATCCAACTTGAAAAACTCATCCAAAGAATTGTATCCGGTAATTTTCAACAGTGTTGGGTTTGCCATTAAGGTTTTGCCTTCAGGCGTAGTTTGATAAATACCTATTGTTGCGTTTTCAAATAAACCTCTAAACCGAAGTTCGCTTTCTCTTAACGCTTGTTCGGCAAGTTTCCGCTCGGTAATATCCTGCTTAACTGCAACGTAAAAGATAATTTCTCCCGACGGATTTTTTGTGGGGGTGATGGTCATTTCCTCGGTATAAAGCGAGCCGTCTTTGCGTTTATTAATAATTTCTCCCCGCCAAATTTCTCCCGCCTGAATTCTATCCCACATGTAAGCATAATAACTATCGTCATGCTGCCCTGATTTTAGAATATTCAGATTTTGTCCCGTTACTTCTTTAAGAGTGTAACCGGTTAGTTTAGTAAATGCACTGTTAACCCAAAGTGCGTGCCCTTCTTTGTCTGTAATTACAATACCGTTTGCTGCGGCTTCAAGCGCTGTGCTTTGAAGATTGATTTGTTCTTCGACACTTTTCTGTTCTGTAATATCTGTGATAAAACCTTCCAGCGCTACCGTCTCGTCGTCTTTTTCAGAATAAATGCCTGCACCCTGTTCCCATACCCATTTTTCAAATCCGGCTGCGGTTTTAATTCTATAAATTAATTGGAACGACTTTCTTTCTTCCAAAGCTGTTTTGATGATTTCGTAATTCTTTTTGAGATCTTCCGGATAAATTAAATCATAATATGAAAGGGTTCTGTTGTTAATTAAATCTTCCGACTTGAATCCTGTGACCTGCAGACATTTATCGCTCACGTAATCCAACACCCAGACTTGTCCCAACTTGCATCGGTAAACCATTCCAGGTAAATTCTGAACAAGAGTACTAAGTTTACGTTGACTTTCCTGAAGCGCTTCTTCCGTCTTTGTGGTTCTATGCAATCCTTTTTCAAAACTTAAACTGGCGGCTTTTATTTCTTTGATATATGCGTCCCTCTGCTTTTCATACCTGTAAAAAACCAAAACACTTATAAACGATAACAACACGCTAATGCCGATCAATCCGAATTGTGTGAAACGGAATATTCTAATTTGAGATGCGAGCAATGCCCTCACGTCGGTTTCAATCAAGGCTGTATTATTATCTATGGTTGAAAAAATAAGTTCCAGTTTCGTTTTAAATTCGTTTTTAGCTTCCGGTGTGCTCTTTTTGCCCAGATCAAACGATAATCCTCTAAACTCCAGCAACACGACTTGAAATTGTTGAACGTTTTCTTTTAATGCGAGGTCATTTAAAGGAAGAGAAACGATGTTCATCTTATCTTTTTCTTCAAGAATCACATGTGCGTTAAATTCTGCAAGCGAAAGGCTCTGCCATGCATCATTCAGCACCTGAGGGTTTTCATTTTCCGTATATCTAAGAAAATTTGTCCTGGCGTGAAGAACGTTTGTCTTAATGTTGAGAGAGGCATCGAGAAGGGTTGTATAGGTAAAGTTAACCCTAATTCCCATGAACAGACTGTACGCAATTGCCAGCGCCATTATAACGCCGGCGCTTAATATGAGAATGTAAACAGATTTGTTTGATGATGAAATCTTATCCCGGTAATTCATCGTTCTCTATTTTGTTAGTATCTCATATCCCCACGGAGTAATAGTAATTTTTGATTCTGTAGTTAATATAACAGTTTGATTTGTAAAAAGATTGCGAAATGTTCCTTGCAGTCCGGCATTTTTTAGATTTACTTCTTGTTTTTCTTTCGAAAAATTGAAAAATGCCACGACTTTATCTTTTCCTTTTTCTCGGTAGAACGAGAAGATAGATTTATTGTTAACCGGAACCTTCTGAAATTCTCCTCCACTGGTTCCGTTCCACAAAGCATTGTTTTCTTTTTTCAAATGGAAAAGTTTCGAATAAATACCGCTCATTTTGTTTGGCTTCCAGTTTATTGTATCCTTCTCAAAAAAGCTCAAACGTTTATTGAGCCCCGCCTCTTGACCGTTGTAAACCAACGGCATGCCCGGTACTACTCCGGTTACAACCGCAAATGCTTCGGCTGCGTTGCCGTATCTTTCTTTGTCTGTTCCGTTCCATGAGTTTTCATCATGATTGGATGTGAACACCATCCGGTATGAATCAACCGGATATTCCTTTTTCTCTTTTTCGAAGTACTTGTAAAAATCCGAAGGATTCTTTTTTCCTTCAGCGCATCCAACGAATAAATCTTTGAGCTGCCAATTGTAAGTCATATCAAATACCTGGTGAAGTTCCGGTTCCGAAGCTTCGGCAAGCATAAATATCGGTTTTGATTTTTCAAGTTGCGGACGAACCCAAACCCAAAATTCTGTTGGCACCATTGCAGCAACATCGCATCGGAAACCGTCGATGTTGCATTTATCAATCCAGAACTTCATAGCATCGCGCATGTAGTTCCAAAGTTCTTTGTTGTCATAATTAAGATCGATTACGTCGGTCCAATCCTTTACCGGCGGAACAAAGTTTCCCTTTTTGTCTTTCGTATAAAAATCCGGATGTGATTTCACCCACACATTATCCCATGCTGTGTGATTTGCAACCCAATCGATAATGACATGCATTCCCAGTTTGTGAGCTTGCTTAACTACATTTTTGAAATCGTTAACTGTGCCGTAAGCCGGATCTACAGCAGTATAATCCTTTACGGAGTAGTAGCTGCCCAGCGTTCCTTTCCTGTTCAGCTCGCCTATGGGATGAATCGGCATGAACCATAAAATATCAACTCCCATTTTTTTCAATCGCGGTAAACTTTTGGCAAACGCCTTAAAAGTTCCTTTGCGAGTATATTGGCGTATGTTCACTTCGTAAATTGTTGCTGTGCGGCTCCACTCGACATGCTTTACGGATTTAATTTCTTCTGGTTTGTGCGCTTTAGAGGCGGCGCCGGTTTTTGCCATAATCGAAACACTTAAAATAATGAAGGTAATAAACAGTAATTTACTTTTGCGAATATAAAGACTTTTGCTCATAAGACCGTCCGCGGAAAAGTTTAAGAATTTCTCTTGGAAGTTAACCAAAAATAGCTTTATATAAATTCATTTTTGTATTTTTCTTTAAGTAAAAAGTCCGCTGGGGTTATGAAAAAGATTTTCGGTGATCCGGTAGTAAGATTTTTTGTTTCGATTCTTGGATTGTTTGTAATCTGTTTTGTGCTGATGGAACTTCAGCATATATTCATTCCGCTGGTGATAGCTTACATTTTATTTTTCTTCTTTGAACCGCTTAACCAATTTCTAAAATCGAAAAAAATCCCGTTGCTGTTTATAATTTTCATCGATCTGTTTTTGACAAGTTCGATTCTTTACGGAATATCAAGAGTGTTGATTGACCGGTTCATTCAGTTCAGCGCGCAGCTTCCGCTTTATGAAAGCAAGCTAAATCACATCATCAGCGAAACATCTTTTTCATTGGGAATTAGGGACAGGCTTCTTACTAACTTTAGCGTCACGCGATTGTTGAAATCCATCAACTTTAATTTGATTTCAAGCGGTGTTCTCTCTTCCACGCTCTCAGTTGTTGTTAGCATTCTGCTTGTGTTGTTCTTTTTTATCTTCATAAGCAGCGGACATCACAAAATAGTTGAAGCTATCCGTATGAGATACGTTGAAAAGGGAATTAAGTCGTCTCTAAAGAAAATGAAAAAAGAAAAATCGTCTTCCGATGATGAAAACAGTGCCGATCAAAAAACGGAAGAGGAAACAGCCGAGACATTAACTTTTCAGCGGGAAATAAAATTACAAAGAACATTCAAAGACATCACCGAACAAATTCAGAGATATATCGTAACAAAGTTCTTAATTAGCTTAAGTATGGGAATTTTATTCGGACTTATTCTGTGGTTATTCGGCGTTCAGTTCTTTATCATCTGGGCATCACTTGCCCTGCTCTTAAATTTTATTCCTAACGTCGGTTCCGTTATTGCGGTTATTCTTCCTTCATTGATGGCGCTTATTCAATATCAGTCTTTCGGTTATGCTTCTATTGTTGCCGGTGTATTGATCATATTGCAAAATATTATTGGCAATTTAATTGAACCTAAAATTTTCGGTGATCAGCTCGGTCTAAATCCGCTGGTGATTCTCCTTTCATTGTTGTTATGGGGATACCTGTGGGGTATCGTAGGGATGTTCCTATCAGTGCCGCTAACAGCTGTAATCAAGATAATTCTTTCGAATTCCGGCTCAAAAAACATGCGTTTCATAACACATCTGATGAGTAATTAGGTTTTTCTGCCCGCTCCTCGCTCACGCGCGTTGTGCCAAAATAAAAAGTAACCGAGATACAGTCAGAAATAATGGAATCAGTTCTTTGCGAATGTAGAGCGAACAGCCTGTTCGCTCTACAACGTTTGCAGATGCCCATTTGGGAGATGCGCCCTCACGCAAATTTTATTATATTTAACCCAGTTGAAAGTAATTATGTTAAATAAAAGAAGCAGAAGAACAGTTGATGATTCATGTTGGGCAGTTGCCCCGCTTACCAGCGGGGAGGAAAGTCCGAACTCCGCAGAACAAAGTGCCGGGTAACTCCCGGGGTGCCGATTTATTCGGTACACGGAAAGTGCCACAGAAAAAACACAGCCCCGAGTTTATCGAGGGGCAACGGTGAAAAGGCAGGGTAAAAGCCTACCGCTCCGGAAGTAATTCCGGTGGTCTCGAAAGAGATCCCGACTTTGTCGGGACAGGGCAAACCCCACTTGGTGCAAGGTCAAGCAGAAGGTTTCCGCAGGGTTCGCCCTCGGACAGGGTTGTTCGCCCTGAGCGCCTTCGGGTAGACCGCTTGATTGCAGCAGTAATGCTGTGACGAGATAAATAACTGCCGTCCCGATTTTTTTCGGGAAACAGAATTCGGCTTATAGACATGAATCATCATGTGCTCTTCTCAAGAAGAGAACATGCTAAAAAAGCTGTGGAAGTTAAAAGAGCAAGAGGATGAAAAATCCGTTCTCTCTCTGGCCGATAGTCTGAATATATCAAATGTATTGGCAAGCCTTCTTATTCAACGCCGCGTAACAAATTTCTTCGAAGCGAAAGCATATTTCCGTCCTACGCTGGAAACTCTTTATGATCCGTTTCTGATGAACGGAATGCATGAAGCAACGCAGCGTGTTATACATGCGCTCACGAGCAACGAAAAAATTTGCGTTTACGGAGATTACGACGTTGATGGAACTTGTTCTGCAGCGCTGATGTATTTGTTTCTAAAAGAACTCGGCGCAAATGTTCAGACCTACATTCCGAATAGATTAACCGAAGGTTACGGAATGTCTATTCAAAGCGTTGACTATCTGAAAGAACAGGGAACGAATCTTATAATAACCGTCGATTGCGGAATTACAGCGGTCGATGAAATCGATCACGCAAATTCCTTGAATATAGATACCATCATTTGCGATCATCACCAGCCGAAAGATAAAATACCGAATGCGTACGCCGTTTTGGATCCGATAAAACCGGGCGATACGTATCCGTTCAAACATCTTTCCGGCGCCGGTGTTGCTTTCAAACTTGCGCGCGCAGTTGGAGAGCGAATCGGTAAAAAAGAATTACCATTTAAATATTTGGATCTTGTTGCGCTTGCCGGTGCAGCGGATATAGTTCCTTTGGTTGACGAGAATAGAGTTCTTGTTAGGGAAGGTCTGGAACTTATCAATACAAATCCGCGACCCGGAATTGCGGCGTTAATGAAATGCGCAAGAATGGAAACGGGAAATTTGACCGCGGGACAAATTGTTTTTACTATCGCGCCGCGCGTTAATGCCGTCGGAAGATTGGGCGACGCAAACCGGGCTGTAGAACTTTTTACCACCGATGATCCGCAAAGAGCAACAGAACTAGCTCAAGTTCTTGAGGGCGAAAATTTAGAGCGCCGCAAGATTGACGAAATGACTTTTTCGCACGCAATGCAGTTGGTTGAATCACATGTGAATTTTGATACGGACCTTGGAATTGTTTTACATGATGATAACTGGCACCCGGGCGTAATTGGAATTGTTGCGTCGCGTCTTGTGGAAAGATTTCACAAACCGGCTGTAATGTTAACCACTATTGACGGCGTTGCGAAAGGATCTGCAAGAAGCGTTTCCGGATTTAATATTTACGAAGCGCTTCAGGGCTGTGACGATTTGCTTTTGCAATTCGGCGGACACGAAGCCGCTGCCGGGTTGGCAATTGAAATCGACAACATTGATAGATTCCGCGAACGGCTTAATGTTATATTGAAACGTAACATGAAGCAGGAAGACATTCATCCTGAAATTCACATTGATGCTAAAATATCTTTGTCGGAAATTTCTCCAAAATTTATTCGCGTGCTGGATCAATTTGCACCGTTTGGTCCCGGCAACATGCGCCCGCTGTTCCTAAGCGAAAATGTTGCAATAGTCAATCCGCCGAGACTTGTTGGCACAAATCATCTTGTAACAAGTTTCAGACAAAACGGAAACGAAAAAATATTCGATGCAATCGGTTTTAATCTCGGCGCTTATATAACCGATATTGATAAAGAAAAAAATTTGGTTGATATTGTGTACACAATCGAAAATGTGCAAAAAGACGGAAAGACTTATCCACAGCTTCGGCTTAGAGATCTTCAAATAAAAAGCAATTAAATCGGAAACTTATAGGGAGAATTTTTATGTCGGGACATTCAAAATGGGCTACGATTAGAAGAAAGAAAGGCGCTCTGGATGCAAAGCGCGGAAAAATTTTTACAAGACTGATTAGAGAAATTACCATTGCTGCCCGTCAAGCCGGCGGCGATCCCGAAGGGAATCCAAGACTTCGTTTGGCAATTGATAATGCAAAAGCCGCAAACATGCCGGCAGATAATATCGAACGCGCGATTAAAAAAGCAACCGGCGAACTCGAAGGTTCACAGATAACGGAATTAACTTACGAAGGATACGGACCGGGCGGTATTGCCGTTCTGATTGAAGTTGCAACCGATAACAAGAATAGAACTGTTGCGGAAGTCCGTCACTTATTCGGTAAAAACGGCGGGAACATGGGAGAAACCGGATCGGTTGCATGGATGTTTGAACGGAAAGGAATGATAACGGTGAAACGCGAAAACAAATCCGAAGATGAGATGATGGAAATTATTCTTGAAGCCGGCGCGGATGATCTGGCAACCGAGGAAGATTTTTTTGAGGTGACAGCCTCGCTGGAAAATTTTGAATCGGTAAGAAAAACTCTCGTCGATAAAAAGCTTACAATTGATAACGCGTCTCTTCAATGGATTGCCAAAAATCTTATTCAGGTTAAGGGAGAGGAAGCGGAGAAGGTGATGAAACTCATCGAGGGAATCGAAGAATCCGATGACGTTCAGAACGTTTTTACCAACGCCGATTTTGTTGAATGATGCCAGAGCAAAATAAATGAGAATAATTGGAGTGGATCCCGGAACAATTTTCACGGGTTACGGGATTATCGATTTTGAAAAGAACGAATTGAAACATGTTGCCGCCGGTGTTATAAAAATTCCCACCACAAAAGAAATGGCTCCGCGTTTAGAACTTATCTACTCCGAATTGAATAAACTGATTAAGCAATTTAAGCCGGATGAGTTCGCGCTTGAAACCGCGTTTTACGGAAAGAACGTTCAGTCCGCATTGAAGATCGGTTACGCACGCGGAGTAGCGATGCTTGTCGCGTCTCACAATGGATTAGCTGTAAAAGAATATTCTCCCCGTGAAGTTAAGAAAGCTGTTGTTGGTAACGGCGCTTCAACCAAAGAGCAGGTTCAATTCATGATCAAGAAACTTCTTGCAATCAGGAAAACTAAAATGAAGTTTGATGAAAGCGATGCGCTGGCTGTTGCAATCTGCCATGCATTCAAAATAAATTCTTTTTCGAAGCGAAGCAGAAACTGGAAAGAGTTCATAGAAGAAAATCCGGGAAGAGTAATTGGAGAATAATTTTCCCCTTGCAAACTTGCCGCAGATTTTCGAGTTTTGAATCAACCAAATCAATAATTCTTTCACTCATTAAGGGGGTTCCATGCGTACCTCAAAGTTGTTTGTATCGGTAATTGCAATTTTATTTTTATTAACAGCTTCACTTTTTGCTCAAACAGATTCAGTCAACTACAAATCACAAGTTCAATTTAATTTGATTAATGGGTATTCGCTTTCATACTTAAATTCATTAGCCAACGCTTCTGCTGTTCGCTATAGAGTTAATCTTAATTTATCTGTAGGACAAGAAAACGGCGATGGTAGTAGGTCGGACTTTTCAAACTATAATTCAGGCGCGTATTCTAATTACAACTCTTCGACAAATTCGAATTCTCAAAAACAAGATTACAACTCACAAAGTCTAAGTTTTGCGGTAAGCTATATTACCTATCCTGTTGACAAACAAATTTTCCGAATGTACATAGGTGCTGGTCCTTATCTAGTATTGGAAAGAAATTATCGGAAATCCCGGACAGATGACAATAGCAGTTCAGGTTATAACAACACAAATACCAACGAGTCGTTGACTTACTCATTGGGATTAGGCGCAAATGGCGTGATTGGCTTTGAGTGTTTTATTACAAAGCAAATCTCGCTGATTGGAGAATACGGGGTATTTGCAAAATATTATTGGGGGAAGAACAAATATTCAAGTTCTTCAAATTCTCAAAACAAGAACTCAACTTCCGATAACGGCAATTCTTCAGAAAATAATTCTCACGGTTGGAATGCCGGCTTTAGCTCACTAATGCTCGGCATTGCTTTCCGTTTCTAAACCAAACCTTGCCTTTGGGAGCCGCAAAGTTTAGTTTGCACAAAGTGAATTTACATTCTAAATTTTGCGGCAGCTTATCAACAGCTAAATACTAATTACTAGATACTAAATACTATCTCTCACATGATTGGCTATCTTCACGGTAAAATAATTTCTAAAAAACCAACTAAGCTTTTGCTCGATGTCGGCGGAGTCGGTTATCTCGTCAATATTTCCATCAATACGTTTGAAAAACTTTCCGACAAAACCGAAGTTTCTTTGTTTACACATCTCAGTGTTCGCGAAGACGCAATGGATCTTTACGGATTCTTCTCAGTTGCCGAAAAAGAAATGTTCGAACTTCTGATCGGCGTGAGCGGCATTGGACCGAAATCAGCGCAGTCAATTTTATCGGGAATTCAAATCGATGATTTGAAAGATGCGCTGAAAGCCGGAAACGTTGGTCGTTTGATTTCGATACCGGGCATTGGCAGAAAGACAGCAGAACGTATGATGATAGAACTGCGCGATAAAATTGATTCCGTTTCCGAAGCGGGCGAGACATTTGCTGTGGGCGCTTCAACTGTCAGATCGGATGCAATTGCTGCGCTTGTCAATCTTGGCTACAATCAAAAAGTTGCCGAACGAGCCGTGCGCGCGGTTGTTGATAAGACGCCAAATGTTTCGATAGAAGATTTAATAAAAGAAGCTTTGACTAATCTGAACACGTAGGTCTTTGAAAATAAATTTAACGGACAACAATGAACTATCAACAAAAAGTAGAAGCTTTTCTCTCCAAGAAAATTATTGCAGTTGCTGGTGTGTCAAGAAATCCCAAGACGGAAGTTGGAAACGCAATTTACAAGAAAATTAAGAGTGCCGGCTACACTGTTTATCCCATCAATCCATCAGCAGATGTTGTTGAAGGCGACAAATGTTATCCCAATTTGAAAAGCACCCCTCAAAAAGCTGAAGCGGTTCTGGTTACAACCAATCCCGAAAATTCTCTCCAAGTTGTTCGCGAATGTTCTGAGGTGGGAATCAATCTTGTGTGGTTTCATCGATCTTTTGGTGACGGAAGTTACTCCAAAGATGCTGAAGATTTTTGTAATACTAACGGAATTACCGCAATCACAGCGGGCTGCCCGATGATGTATATCAAGGATGCGGACTTCTTTCATAGGATGGTAAAATTTTTTTTCAAGCTTTCCGGCAAGTTGAAATAGCTCCTGGTGTGAATTTTAGTTTTACTTTTTCCCGCTCACTGATTATTTTGTCGGCACTTTTTTGAATATGCAGAGGGTCTGTTGGGAAGAGCGGTCGAGCTTAAAAAAACTTGGCGGGAACATCTACTGGACAAAAACTTTCGTGTTCGTGTTGGTTTAACTTTCTTCTTTCTGGCTATCGCTCTTTTTTCGCTCGCAAAATTTCTTCCGTATAATGAAACACGCCCCGGTTTTTCCATGGATGATCCGTTTCTGGATCTGTTTTCACCAATCAAGGTAACGTGGCTAACATTCGGATTGATTTATTTGGGATTAATCATTGCCGTCACATCATTAAGTTTTTATCCGGAAAAACTTCTTCTTGCGCTTCAGTCTTATACTGTAATTGCGTTGTTCAGACTGGCAACAATTTATTTTCTTCCGCTCAACGCGCCGGCGGCAATTATTCCGCTCAAAGATCCGTTCGTTGAATTTTTCGGCGGAGGTGCGACACTGCTTCGCGACCTGTTCTTCTCGGGTCATACCTCAATGATGTTTCTATTCTATTTGGTGAGTCCTAATAAAACATTAAAATGGATTTTCCTTGCTGCAACTTTTTTAGTTGCCGGGTGCGTGCTTGTTCAGCATGTTCATTATACAATTGATGTTATTGCCGCGCCGGTGTTTGCCTACACGGGTTATAGGATTACTCTGCTGGTCGATTCCTACATAAAAAATCTTGAGTGAATTGGAATTTTTTTCCTTCCGCTATCGTTTATAATCTTGGTTAAAAGAAAGCAGCCAAAGTAAATGATTTCTGAAGCGGCATATTTGCATTTCCTCAATTCCCTTCTTGATGGTGATAAAAAGCAGTGCATCCAAATAGTTGATAATTTAATAGAGCAAAACGTTTCTGTTAAGGAAGTTTACCTTAATTTATTCCAGCGATCGATGTATCGCATTGGACAGATGTGGGAAAAGGAACGATGTTCTATCGGCAACGAACATGTTGCAACAAAAATTATTGAAGGACTTATCGAATATGTTGCGGTAAGCAGTCTAAGAGACCGAACCGATAAGAAATTAGCATTGGTAACATGCCTCGATAAAGAATACCATGAGCTGGGGGCGCGAATGGTTACGGGTTTTCTTGAAGCACTCGGCTGGAACACTTTATTCGTCGGAGCGAATATTCCGCCTTCGGAAATAATGAAATTGATTAGAGAAAAAATGCCGGACGTTGTCGGCATATCAAGCAGCTTCTATATGAACATTACCAGGCTGATGAATTTAATCCAACTCATCAAAGAAGAATTTCCCGATCAGGAAATAATCGTCGGCGGTCAAGCGCTTGCCGAAGGACGTTCTGAATGTCTATCAAGTTTTTCCAATGTTCATTACATAACATGTTTGAACGGACTGGAAAAATACCTCGCCCAAACCCATCGTCTATAGCATTTCTTTTTCAATTCTCTTCTACCGTTAGATTTTTTTATCTTAGCACCCGAAAATAATGCCGGAGATTATTATGCATAAGTTTGTCAAAACATTTTCTCTTTTTCTTTTAATCACACTCTCAATTCATGCCCAAGAAAAAATTAGAGATATAATAAAACCAGTTAATCTCGTTGCCGGAATTCCGGATTCGATGCTGATTAGCGATATGTTTTATTCTGAAAATTACAACGCAAAGTTTATACCGAATAAAAATGTGGAAGTAACTTACGACAAACCTTCCGGCAAAATTTATTTCAAACCGGATATGAAATTCTCCGGGATGACGCTTGTCGATTTCTCGCTCGGCAAATACACGTATTCAATACCGGTGATATCGCGCATACAACAAAAATTCAAATTCACTTTTAAGCCGGCTAAAAAATATAACAAGATCACTCTGTTTGGAAGTTTTAACGGTTGGGACCGAGGCAATCTGCCGATGAAGGAAGTAAAAGGAACCGGCGTTTACGAAGTTGAAGTTCCGCTCGAGCCGGGCAGATACGAATACAAATTTTGGGGCGACGGCGAAGAAATTGTCGATCCGAACAATCCGGATAAAAAACCGAACGGCATGGGGGATTTCAATTCTCTCTTCAATGTTCCCGAACCGAAACTTGGAAAATTATTTTTGTATGTCGGCGGCAAAGAAATTTCTTCCGACGAATCGGAATTTAGTTTCATTTATGTGAATGATAAAGATGGAAATAAGATTGATCGTTCAAACGTAATAGCGCTGATCAACAATTCCGAGGTGACGAAAAAGGATTTGGAAATTTTGGGCAACAAGGTTGAACTCTCATTTCCAAAATCTGAATTGAAAGGAAATAATTTACTGCGTGTTGCTGTTACAAAGAATGGCAGACTAACTAATATTCAATATGTTTATCTGGTTGATGGAGTTTCGGAGAACGGAATAACCGGCAGCGACTGGCACGATGCAATAATTTATTCGTTGATGATAGACCGTTTCAGCGACGGAGACAAATCAATCAACAAGCCGATCGTTCACGATTCGCTTTTCGCCAAAGCGAATTACATGGGCGGCGATTTCCAGGGCATAATCAACAAACTCAATGAAGGCTACTTCGATTCGCTCAACATCAACACTTTATGGATTTCTCCGGTTAACGATAATCCCGACAAAGCCTACCAAGAATCGGTTCCGCCGCACAGATGGTACTCCGGTTATCACGGCTACTGGCCTATCTCGTCAACGAGAGTTGAAGACCAATTCGGCACGATGGATAAGTTGAAAGAGTTAATTGCCACCGCGCACAAGCATCACATAAAAGTTCTGTTGGATTTTGTTGCAAACCATGTTCATGAGCTGCATCCGTTTTTTAAAGAACATCCGGATTGGTTTGGCAATTTGAAATTGCCGGACGGAAGATTGAACCTTCGCTTGTGGGACGAGTATAGACTTACAACGTGGTTCGAGCCGTATCTTCCGAAGTTTAATTATATCGGTTCTCAAACTGCTATTGATACTATGACTTCGAATGCCGTGTGGTGGCTTGAAACAACAGGTGCCGATGGATTCCGACAGGACGCGGTGAAACATATCACGAATAAATTCTGGCGTGAATTGGAACGGAAAATCAAAAAAGAAATTGAGATTCCTCGAAACAAGAAAGTTTTTCAAATCGGCGAAACGTTCGGCAGTTACGCTCTAACCAATTCATACGTGAATAACGGACAGCTTTCGGCGCAGTTCAATTTTAATCTTTACGACACGGCGCTTCCGGCATTTCTCGATAAGAAAATTTCTTTCAAGACGCTCGATGCTGAAATTAAAAAATCGTTTTTAGTTTACGGTGAAAATAATTTGATGGGCAACATCATGGATAGTCATGACAAAAACAGATTCATGGCGTTTGCCGACGGCGATCTGCAGTTAAGCCAATGGAGCGCAACAGAAGAAGGGTGGAACAATCCGCCGGAAGTTCACAACCCCGCGAACTATGATAAAGCAAAACTTTATTACGCATACATGAATGCAATTCCTGGACTGCCGGTAATTTATTACGGAAGCGAATTTGGAATGACCGGCGCATCCGATCCCGATAACAGAAGAATGATGCGTTTCGGAAACCAGTTGAGTCCGTACGAAAGAAAAATGCTGACTGACGTTCGCGAGATCGTAAAAATTAGAAAAGAAAATTCCGCACTGCGGCACGGGGATTTTCTCACGCTTGATGCAGACACAAACATCTACGCGTTTATTCGTTCCGATATGAACGAGAGAGTTTTAGTTGTTTTGAACAAAAATGAAAATAACGAAAGTGTTGAGTTGATTTTACCGGGTGTTTACAAAATTAAATCTGCAGTTGATTTGATAAGTTATGAAAAGTTGGAGGTGGAAAGTGGAAAGTTGAAAGTAAACGTGAAAGGTGTTGGGTACAGATTTTTGAGATTGCAGTAAATTGAATTTGATTTCAAATTAACTTTATTATAATTGCATTGAAGAGGGGAAAACATGCTGGGAGGGGAAGAGCAACATCGACAAAGAAAATCGATTCGATTAAAAGAATTCGATTATTCGAGCGGAAATTGGTATTACGTAACTATTTGCACGCATCATTTGGAATGAAGAAGACCTATACCGAATTAGAAAGTATATTCAATTGAATCCGTTGCGATGAGCAATTGAGAAAGACAAGTCGGTTCAAAATTAAATAGGGGCTTGATAAATCAAGCCCCTACGGCGCGATGCAAAATTATCTTACCAAATAAATTTCTTTCTGGCGCGGGGAAATAAATTCACAGCCGTCTTTTGTTACAATAACCTCTTCTTCAATCGTTGCAATCCCGTGATTCGGAATTGTTAACCTCGGCTCGATTGTAAACACATTTCCTTCTTCCACGTCAAGCATTGGAAGATTTCCGTAACGTTCCCATTTCGGTCCTAACATTGCGCCGCCGTCGTGAACAAGTCTTCCAACTTGATGACCGAGTCCGTGCGGAAATTCTTCGTAGCCTTGTATTTGAATATAGTTACGTGCAATCTCATCGATCTCCCAACCTTTCTTGCCCGGCTTCAATTCTTTTGCAGAACGGGAAATCGATTCAACAATTACATCAAAACCTCTTTGCACTTCTGCGGGGGCTTTGTCTTCGTGCGGTTTTAAAATGTACCATGTGCGTTGAAGATCCGAACAGTAGCCATTTACCTTTACGCCAAAGTCCATGTTGACTACGTGACCGGCTTCAACCACTCGATCTGTCGGACCCGCATGTGCACCGGCTGTATCCGGACCGGAAAAAACCGACGGGCAAAATTCTCTTTCCCATGATGATTCGAGACCTTTCTTTGCACACAAATCCAAAACAAAATTTGCGACTTGTTTTTCCGTTACGCCGGGTTTCAAATATTTTGTGACTTCATCAAAAATCTTCAAAGCTTCAGTAACCGCTTGTTTCATCATCTCAATTTCCGCGTTCGATTTTCTTCCCCGGAGTGCGGCAACAATATCTTCCGATGAAATAAGCGCGTCGGCATATTTTGTATCTTTGAGATGATCGAGCAATTCCAAATACAAACCGTGCGTCATACCGTCTGCTAAAGTTGAATTGCGCGAATAGTTGATCGCGATCTTCGATGGTTTGTACATATCCAAAACTTCCAGCAACTTTTCTTTTACCGATTTCAGGTAGCCGTGAATATTTTTGTACGTCCCGACCATTTTCATGTTCTCCAATTCAAGAGAACCGACAATTGCATGAGTATCGCCATTCTTTGTTATTATAAATGCCGATTGCCATGTTGCGTTTGCACCGACGATCATATCGATCATTGGGTCTTTCATATTTCCCGTCTCGCGCACAAAGGTCATCCACATATCAATATTTTTTTCATTTAATATTTTTACTGACTGATCGATCTTTTCAAGAATCATTTCTTTAGACATAAAAAGAACCTCCACAAAATTTAGTATGCGTTAATTCAGAAATCGTTTTTAATCTTCGGCAGCATGCTGCCAGTTAACCTATTCTGCAAACCGAATCGCTAATTATTAATAGTTGACGCAAAATAAACTTATTCAAATGAGTCTTATTTATCAAGGAAATTGAATTACTTGTTGCAGCAATGATAAAAATATTTGTTGAAGTAATTATTCGGCGGCAGGTTTGAGTAAAGTAAACGAGAATGTTGTTCCTTCACCAACGACACTTTTGGCTCCGATTGTTCCGCCGTTCAGCTCTATCATTTCCTTGCAGAGTATTAGACCGAGGCCTGAACCTTTTTCGTCGTTTGTGCCGTAAGTGGTATGATGAGCATCTATTCTGAAAAGTTTTTTCAAATCATCTTCTTTGATTCCAACGCCGTTATCTGCTACGGAAATTTCTATTTCATTCTCTTTATCAGCAGACCGGAAAGTGATTGCGCCTTCTTGACGCGTGAATTTTATGGCGTTAGAAAGAAGATTCTGCAAAACAGAAAAAATCATATCTTCATCGGCAAAGACAGAAGCATTTCTATCTGCCTCGTTGATGATTTTGATTTCTTTCCGGTTGGCATTGTTGGAGAGAAGATTGATCACCTGATTGATTTTTTGAGAAACAGAGAACGTTACCGGGTGAAACGGCATTTTTCCGTTTTGAATTCTAGACCACTGCAAAAGATTTTCCAGCAATGTAAAAACGCCTTTGGCGGCTTCGTTAATTTTTTCAGCGAAAAGTTTTATATCGCTCTTAGGTAAATCGTCAATATCTTCGTAGATGAACTCTGAAAAACTTAGCAGAGAGCTAAACGGGCTTCTTAAATCGTGTGCAATGATAGAAAAGAATTTGTCTTTGGCGGCATTGGTATTCTTAAGTTCCTCCTCGGAATTTTTTAATTGAGTGTTCAATCGCCCCAGTTCATCTATCAAACGTTTGAGTTCCGCTTCATTTTTCTTAGTCTGAGTTATATCGCGAAGTATTCCCCGGTACGCAACAATTTTTCCTTCGTTATCTTTAACCGCGTAAGAGGTTTCGAGAAGTGTTTTGATCTCACCATTCAGGTTTTTGATAACGATTTCATAATCTTTAACAAATCCGCTTCTTTGCAGCTCATCTTGAAATCTTTTGCGGTCGCTTTGATTGATGTACAAATTTTTTATTAAATCAATATTTTCTACTCCGCTTGAATCAATACCAAACAATTCCAGTCCGGCAGGATTTAACGAAATAAATTTTCCTTCCGGGGTGCTTTCATAAACGACGTCTTTTATTTCCATAAAAAGATTTTGATACATGAATTGCGTTTCGATTAACAGAGCTTCCGCTTTCAATTGCTCGGTTAAGTCTCTTGCAACGCCAACATGCGCCACCACGTTGCCTTCTTCATCTGTTACGACGGAAGTATTGAGCTCGATAAGAAATTCTTCTCCGTTCTTTCTTTTGTTCCAAATTCTTCCGCGCCATCCTTCTTTTGCGGTTGACGGTTGAATTTCTTTTAGTAGCGTCGGATTATTCTTGTTCGACCGGACAATTGCGACATGTTTTCCAACCAACTCCTTTGGATCGTACCCATAGACATTAGCGAAAGATTTGTTAACATAAAGAATGATGTCGCTTGTATCCGTGATCGAGATACATTCGTTAATTGAGTTGATGGTGTGAAGAGCAAGTTTGAGTTCGCCAATGGTCTCGGATGCGGGTCCGCTGATTTTGGAATAGCCGGAGGAGTTTTGATCTATGTTCGTTGCCTTACTCATCTATGTCGGCACTAATTAAAGTTGCATTGCAATATAATTAATGTTCACGCAAAAATAATCTTTAACTTCTTAACCTGGTATGTTTCATGGGACGTCAAAAAAGATTTAATCAAATTTCTTAGCCGCTTTCTTCAGACGGTCCATTATAGCAATGCCAAGCCCTTTTTCTTCAACCGGTTCAACAAGTATTAGGTCGAGTTTTTCTTTTTCTAATTCGTGAAGTGCAGAAAACAAGTTCGCCGCAGCTTCACGCAGATCTTTTTTCTCCGATAATATTTTTACGGCTGAAAATGAAAATTTGGTTTTCAATTCAGAAAAAAACAATACACCGATTTTTTTATTTGGGTCGAGAAATTTTGGATCCCAAAATTTAAGCGGAGTATGCGGCGAATAATGAAAGGGAAGTTGACCCGGTGAGGTCGGCTTATTAATGTCGATCTTTCCCTTTTCGAGCGTGCCGATTTCTTTTTCGATCTCTTCTTTTGATAACCCGCCCGGACGCAGCATGTAAAACTTTCCTTCGTGAAACTGTATTATAGTCGATTCAACGCCAACCTTGCATTTTCCGCCGTCAAGTATCATGTCAACTTTTTCGCCAAGATATTTTGAAACGTGAGAAGCTTCGGTAGGACTGAGATGACCAAACCGGTTAGCGCTCGGCGCAGCGATTGCCGTTCCGCTGCTTTTGATTAGCTGAAGGGCTACGGGATGATCCGGCATTCTAACGGCAACGGTTTGGTTACCGGATGTAACGATATCGGGAACAATTTCGGTTTTGGGAAGAACCAACGTTAGCGGTCCCGGCCAAAATTTTTTAATTAGCAAATCAATTTTGTCGTTATCGAACACGGCAAATTTTTTCAGAGAATCTTTTTCTGCGATATGTAGAATCAAAGGATTGAATGTGGGACGTTTCTTTGCTTCAAAAATTTTAGCTACCGCGATCGGATTTAGAGCATCGGCGCCGAGACCATAAACTGTTTCAGTTGGAAACCCCACGAGTCCGCCTCGTTTTATTATTTCAGCCGCGGCGGTAATTGTATTGTTATTTGCTTTAACTAAATTCATTTCGACGCAAAGATATAATATTTTGTTAAAGAAGTGTAATTGAAATATCTTTGCGATTAGTTACTTGAACGATATTGATACAAAACAATGAATGAACTAAACGAGCTGAAAAATTTCTGCAAAGCGCTTGCCGACGAAAGCGGAAAAATAATTCGAGATTATTGGCGGACTGAAATTTCCGTTGATACGAAAACAGATTTTTCTCCCGTAACAGTTGCTGATAAAAAAGCAGAAGAGCTGATGCGCGAGATGATTATGAAACGTTTTCCCGATCACGGAATATTAGGTGAGGAATTCGGCGAGCATAATCCCGGTTCGGAATACAAATGGGTTCTCGATCCGATCGACGGAACAAAAAGTTTTATCTGCGGAACGGTAACATTCGGAACACTTATCGCTCTATTGAAAAACGGCGAGCCTGTTCTCGGGGTTATAAATCAGCCCATCTTGAATGAATTTCTAATTGGCGATAATAGTACAGCCGAACTGAACGGACGAAAAGTAAATGTTAGAAAGTGCAGTAATTTATCTGAAGCCGTTCTTCTCACCACCGATCAACTCAATATTGAAAAATACCGCGATATAAAAAAGTTTGACGAGCTTGTTCACAAAGTTAAAATGTACCGTCAGTGGGGCGACTGCTATGGCTATTATCTTGTTGCAACCGGTTACGCCGATATTATGATCGACCCGATCATGAATCCGTGGGACCTGATGGCGCTAATACCGATCATTCGTGGTGCCGACGGAACAATTACCGATTATTACGGCAACGATCCGGTTAAAGGGGAAAGTATCATCGCTACGGGCGGCACAATTCACAAAAACGTTTTGGAAACATTGAATAATTAATCGCTCACTCTTTTTGAATCCTTCACATTCATTCTGCATCTAACCATCAGACAAACAGAAAGGATTTATTAATGAAAAACATTGTTGAAGGAACAGATTCCAATTTTGCACAAGAAGTTTTGCAATCAAACACACCGGTTTTAGTTGATTTCTGGGCGCCGTGGTGCGGGCCATGCCGTATGGTAGCCCCTGTTGTTGAAGAAATTGCAACCGAACTAAACGGCAAATTAAAAGTTGTGAAAGTTAATACCGATGAAAACTTTGGCGTTGCGTCTCAATACGGAATTATGAGCATTCCAACTTTAGGAATATTTAAAAACGGAAAAATGGTAGATGCTGTTATCGGCGCTGTTCCGAAATATCATCTTGTAAATAAAATTCAACCTCATCTCGACGCAGTAAATTAATTTTTATTCCATCCCTCTTTTCGAAGGGGGATGGAACTCCAAATTTCATTTCAAGCATCACGCCTCACTAATACATATATTTGAATAAAAAAACATTCAATATTCAGCTTCTGTTCTGACTGCTGAAAGCTGACAGCTGAGAGCCAAGAGATGTTTTGCCAAGTCGTTTTTGCGTTACCGTTTAGAAACGCATTCACTTATTCTGTTCCCGATCACTTAAAAGATTCGGTTGGAATTGGTAAACGTGTTGTTGCGCCGTTCGGTAAACGCGTGCTCACGGGATTTGTAGTTGGCGTTTCGGAATCAACTAACATAAAAGAAAAAATAAAACCGATCCGCGATGTTTTAGATGAAAAACCGATCTTCGATGAAACGTCACTTAAATTTTACGAATGGATTTCCGAATACTACTTAAGCAGTCTCGGTGAAGCGCTAAAAAATTCTGTCCCGTACGGAACTGAGATTGAATCTAAACGGAAAGTGGTAAGCGATAAAGATTTCTGTCTGAAACTGTTTAATCAGGAAAGAAAGAAAACTTCTCTTCGAGCTAAACTTCTATCTGTTCTCTCGCAAAAAGAAATTCACAGCGTGTCGCAGATTCAAAAAGAGCTGAAGAACAAAAACATTTATTCGCTTCTCACGGCGATGGAGAAAATCGGCGCGGTTACCTTGCTGAATGAGGTCGATTCCGCAAAGGTGAAAGTGAAGACCGCAAAGTTTGCAAAGCTCGCAAAGTCTTTGGATGAAACTTATCAGATCATCCCAGAGATCGAAAAAAAGTCTCCCAAGCAAGTTGTGATTTTATTGGAATTGCTTGCCGCCAAAGAATCGATCTTATTGAGTGAACTTCTGAAAAAAACAAATTCATCTGCATCAACGGTAAATAGTCTTGAGAAAAAAGGTATCGTAAAAATCTTTGAGAAAGAAGTTGAAAGGGTTTACTCCGAAACATACAAAGAAGAAGCTAAACAGATTGTTCTAACTACGCGTCAGCAAGAAATCGTTGATCGCATAAATCAATCGATCGAGAAGAATGCCTTTGAGACGTTTCTTATTCACGGAATTACCGGAAGCGGCAAGACGCAAGTATATATCGAACTTACAAAAAAAGTTATTGACAAAGGGCAGACTGTAATTATTCTTGTCCCGGAAATTTCTCTTACGCCTCAAATCACTTCGAGATTTCATAACTACTTTGGCGGCATGACTGCCGTTCTTCACAGCAGAATGTCTTTGGGCGAACGTTACGATTCATGGCGCGGAATTGTTGCCGGCAAATATAAAGTTGTAATCGGTCCGCGCTCGGCATTGTTTGCGCCGCTAAAGAGCATCGGGTTAATAGTTGTTGACGAAGAACATGATCAGAGCTACAAGCAGCATGATTTAGTGCCGAAGTATCATGCACGCGATGCGGCGATCATTCGCGCGAGATTCGAATCGTGCCCGGTCATTCTCGGTTCCGCAACGCCGTCGGTAGAAAGTATGTTCAACGCACTCAACAATAAGTTTACTTTGCTAGAACTGCCGGAGCGGATTGATGACGCAAAACTTCCGAAAATAAAATTGGTTGATATAACCATCGAGAAAAAGAAAAAGCGGATGGAAAGCATTTTCTCGCGTGAATTGTTGAATGAAATCGGCAACCGGTTGAAGAAAAAAGAAAGCGTTATAATCTTACAGAACAGGCGCGGATTTGCAACTCAAGTTTTCTGCAACGACTGCGGCGAAGTTGTAACATGTCCCGATTGTTCTGTCTCGATGGTTCATCATCTTAACAAAAACATTTTGCAGTGCCACTATTGCGGAATTGTTAAACCGGTTCCAAAAGCATGTCCCAACTGCGGCTCTATCGAATTGAAATTTTTTGGAACCGGCACTCAGCGCGTTGAAGATGAGCTGGATTACTATTTCCCGAATGCAAAGATCGAACGTGTTGATTCCGATACGATGAGCAGAAAAGGAAAGCTCGGCGAAATTTTGAATAGTTTTCGGAAAGGCGAGATTGATATTCTTGTCGGCACACAGATGGTTTCTAAGGGATTAGACTTTTCAAACGTAACTTTGGTTGGAGTAGTTGCGGCGGAAACATCTTTGTGGATTCCAGATTTCCGTGCTGACGAAAGAACATTTCAACTTCTCACACAAGTATCCGGCCGCTCAGGCAGAAGCGAGAAAGAAGGGGAAGTAATTATTCAAACACAGAATGAAAAACATTTTGTTCTGCAAAAAGTTTTGGCGAATGATTACAAAAGTTTTTACGAAAAAGAAATCGGTTTACGCGAACAAGGCGAGTATCCACCTTTCACGCGGATCGGATTAGTTGAAATCAAGGACGAGCGAGAAGACCGTGCGCGCGCAGCCATCCGTGAGTTTCACGATCATTTACGCAAAAATGGAAAAGGATTAAAACTAACTCCCCCTACTGAAGCGATCATTTATAAAATTAAAGGGCAGTACAGATTCCAGATTCTGATAAAGAGCAGCAGAAAAGCTGATCCGTCCGGCAGACTTTTGCGCAATGCAATGATAAACTCTTACATTGAGTTTAATCAAAAATCAAAATTCAAAGAAGTAAAACTAATTCTGGATGTTGATCCTCAAAGCATAATATGAATAAATCCAAAACTCTAAATTCAAAATTCAAAAAAATGTTTTGGATTTTGTGCTTTGAATTTTATGTTAGTTAATGTGACTATGAAAGAAAAAGTTTTTAAGTATTATATCCTCAACAAACCATTTGGCGTGCTAACACAATTCACGGATAAAGAAAACCGCGCAACGCTGGGTTCGCTTTTCAAATTTCCGAAAGATGCCGGCCTTGCCGGTAGGCAGGTTTATCCCATAGGCAGGCTCGATCGCGACAGTGAAGGATTGCTGCTGGTAACAAACGACAAAAGTTTAACGGAATATTTGCTCAATCCCCAAAACAAACATGAACGTGAGTATTATGTTCAAGTGGAAGGAATTCCGACTGAAAAAGATTTGGAAAGAATGCGTAGCGGAATTGAATTGAACGACGGCAAAACTCTTCCGGCAAAAGTTAAGTTGATCGATGACCCGGGATTCCCGCCGCGTGTTCCTCCGATCCGCGAACGGAAAAACATTCCGACAAGCTGGATCAGTCTGACTTTAGTTGAAGGACGTAACAGACAAGTTCGAAGAATGACGGCAGCAATTGGTTTCCCGACTCTTAGACTTGTCCGCGTAAGAATCAAAAACATTTTACTTGGTAACTTAAAGTTTGGGGAAGTGAGAGAATTAAACGGACGTGAATTGGAATCATTAAAACAGAAGCGACCCGCAAAGGGCCGCCTCTAGAAAAAATTATGCACCTGTGAACCATCTTAAAAACGGTAACGCTTTGGCAAGGAAAAACAATAGAAGGCTAAAGCCAATCCACAAACCGAATATCATCGCAAAATATTTTCCTGCACTGTTGGACTTGAACATTTTAGCATAACCTATTGCAACTGCTGCATAAAACCAGATGGAAAAAATATCGGCTTTTGATAAGAGAAATCCGCCGATGGTTGTAGTATCTGCGCCCGTAAAAGCGGCGATGCTGGTTCCGGTCATATATTTATTCATAACGAACGCGGCAATTACCATAACAATTACTTGTAAGACTATTATGTAGTGAGGTAAACCGTAAGCAACCATCGCTTCTTTGTATGTACCGGTGCCTTTGAGAGCAAATTTTGCGAAGAGAAGAAAAACCCCGGAAACTACAAAGAAAACAATAAAAGTAATTATAATAATTGAAACGGCAGAAATTGCAACAGTAGCGGCAGTCAAACCCTGATTAAATCTGTCTCTCATGCCATCAAGCTGCTGATCTGCTTGGGCTTGAGTTATCTGACCGCTTGCAACCATATTGCTGAATTGCTTTTCAACTTGCTTCATGTTCTTTTCCATGGCTTGCATGCGGATGTTCGGATTGCTCATCATTACTATATTGGATAGAAGGGCAACAACCATGATAATCACAAGAGGAATTATCCAATCGGCTGTCTTGGGCGGAAACTTTGACATCTTAGAAAAAGTATTTCCAGGTTCGGAAAATAAACCAACTAACTTATCAGTGTGGTTAATTTCGAATTCTTCTGCTTCAACTGAGGACATTTTAGGAGCTTCTTGGTTCTTTGTTTCTTCCATCTGTTTCTCCTTGATTAGTTATTTATATAGCTGGTGGCTGCTGTATGTAATTTAACAAAAAATATTCAACGAATTGAAACAACGATCATAAAAATTTTTAAAAGAGTTATGCGGGATTATTGTAATTTTAAGCCAAAATTAGCTGAAATATCTTTGGAGATTTTATGAAAACCATTATTGAGCCTTTCAAAATTAAATCTGTTGAACCGATTAGGTTTACAACTAAAGAAGAACGGACAAAAATTTTAGAAGATGCCGGGTATAACCCGTTTATGATTCATGCGGACGATGTGCTGATTGACCTTTTAACCGACAGCGGCACATCGGCAATGAGTTCAGATCAATGGGCGGGAATTATGCGCGGCGACGAATCTTACGCCGGGGCGAAAAGTTTTTACAGATTCGAATCGGCTGTGAAAAAAATTACCGGTGATGAATTCATTATTCCCACACATCAAGGGAGAGCTTCGGAAAAAATTCTTTTTTCAATTCTCGGCGGACCGGGAAAATATTTTGCGAGCAACACATTTTTCGATACGACACGTGCAAATATTGAGTTCACAGGCGCAGAAGCGGTAGACCTTTTGTGTGAAGTTGGAAAACATCCCGAACAGCGAGCGCCGTTCAAAGGCAACATGGATATCGACGCGTTGAAGGCATTCATTCAAAAAGCCGGCAAAGAAAATATTCCGCTGGTTGTTTTAACTGTTACTAATAATTCAGGTGGCGGTCAGCCCGTGTCAATGCAGAACATTCGCGAAGTGAAAGAAGTCTGCAAGCAAAACAGCATTCCTCTTTTTCTTGATGCATGCCGGTTTGCGGAGAACGCGTACTTCATTAAGAAACGAGAAAACGGATATGCAGATAAACCTGTTTTGGAAATTTGTCAAGAGATGTTTTCGTATGCAGACGGATCGACAATGAGCGCAAAGAAAGATGCTCTTGTAAATATCGGCGGATGGCTTTCATTGAACGATACAGACCTTGCATTGAAATGCCGGAACCTATTAATAGTAACAGAAGGATTTCCAACTTACGGCGGACTTGCCGGACGCGACCTTGAGGCAATTGCTCAAGGGTTGGAAGAAATTGTTGATGAACATTATTTGCAGTACAGAATTCGAAGCACAGAATATCTCGGAGAAAAAATCTTAGCTGCGGGCGTTCCAATTATCGAGCCGCCGGGAGGTCATGCAATTTATATTGATGCAAAACGATTTCTGCCGCATGTTCCGGCAGAACAGTATCCGGGTCAATCAATCGTTTGCGAACTTTATGTTGAGGGTGGAATCCGAACTGTTGAAATCGGTAGCGTAATGTTTGGCAAGTACGACAAAAATGGAAAACTTATTCCGGCAATGATGGAGCTTGTCCGGCTTGCAATCCCTCGCCGCGTTTACACACAAAGTCACATTGATTACGTTGCCGAAGTTGTGATTGACGTTTTTAAGAGAAGAGAAAAGTTGAAAGGATATCATATTACGTACGAAGCGCCGATGCTCAGGCATTTTACGGCTCGTTTCAAAAAATTCTGAGGAAGTCCCGATACTGATGGAAAAACATTTCTCATATAAATCACCGCACCAAATTTGGAGAATATTGATCTCCGATTCCGAGAAACTAATTCTCGAAACGCGCGACGTAAAAACCAAAGAAGTTTTTTTTCACTGCTTCGATATTTGGGACGGCGGCAAAATCTTTTCGGATTTTCAGCTTGAAGACAAATGCTGGGTTGGAATAGAAACGGTTCACAAAGACATTATTTATTTTCACAAATTTCCCAAGCCGGATTTACCGATCCATGCCGGAATAATTGCATTTGATCTCGCATCACAAAAAATTTTGTGGACGAACAACGAGCTCTCATTTCTGTTTGCTTACCAAGATAAAATTTACGGATTCAAACAAGGATTTGAAGAGCGCTATTTCTACGAACTTGATTACCTTGATGGAAAACTTACCAAGGAATATGAAAACGATCACGCAGCAATAAACAAGCTGAAGAACATCGCAAGCAGCGCAAAAGATTGGAGAAGCTATCTCTATCCGGAAATTCTAAAAAGCAACAGCGATGAAAAAATCAACCGACTGATTAATCAGCAAACCGGTAAGAACGAAACTATCGGCGAAGTAGAATATAATGTTTATAACAGTTATCTTTTCTTCAGCTATCATTCAAAGGTTTTTGAAAACAGTCTGATCAACAAATTTTTTGCCGTCGATCTTGATTCCGAAAAAGTTGTTTTTTCAGAAATTCTCAATGCTAACGTTACTGCAATGTTGACCGATTCGTTCTTCCTTTACAAAAACCTTCTGTTTCTTCTTCGCGAAAAGAATGAGGTAATTGTTTACAAGATAAAGTAAGAGCAAGAAAAATGGAAATCTCGCTGGAGGAAAAGAAAATCCTTCTTGAGGCAGCGCGCAATTCGATCGAGTTACTTTTTAAAGGCGAAAAAGTTGAAGAGCCGGACTACACGATGCATCCCATCTTTAAAAGTCATGCCGGTGCGTTTGTAACTTTAACGGAGTCCGGCTCGCTTCGTGGTTGCATTGGCTACATTATTTCGGATCAACCGTTATGGCAAACGGTTTGTGAAGCGGCGGTGCAGGCATCGCAGAACGATCCGCGCTTTCCATCAGTCCGCAAGTCTGAAATCAAAAATCTTGAAATCGAAATTTCTATTCTCTCAGAACCTTTTCCGTTAAACAATTATGACGAAATTGAAATCGGGAAGCATGGATTGATACTTAACGAAAAAGGAAGACGCGGGCTGCTTCTTCCGCAAGTTCCAACAGAACACCATTTGAACCGCGAACAATTCCTTGATGCAATTTGTCAGAAGACCGGTTTTCCGGCGGGATACTGGCGCAAACAATTTTTGAACTTGAGCGCGTTTACCGCAACCGTTTTTAGTGAATCGGAAATTAATTCAGAAACAATCAACAGGGGGTGAAATGAAAAATGTTAGAGTAGCCGCTGTGGCGGGAATGTTTTATCCTGCATCTGCAAAAAAGTTGAGCGATGAAATTAAGTTGATGCTTGACCTGAGCAAGCCGGACAAAAAGTTTGAACACATTAACGGTATTATCTCTCCGCATGCCGGTTATATTTATTCGGGCAGAACGGCGGCGTATGCTTTTAATGCAGTGGCAGAAAAGAATTATAAAACTGTCATCATAATTTCACCAAGTCACCGTGAATATTTTCCCGGCATTTCAATTTATCACGGCGACGCATACGAAACGCCGCTTGGAATTGTTCCTGTTAATAATGAAGTGAGAGAGAAATTAATTGCGGACAGCAAACTTATTTTCTCCGGCGTTTTAGGACATCGAGCCGAACATGCCGTCGAAGTGCAGATACCGTTTCTGCAGGTTATCATGAGAGATTTTTCCATCGTGCCGATTGTGATGGGTGATCAAAACAAAGTTTGCGTAAACGAACTTGCCGAAAAGCTTTCGAATGTTATGGATGAACAAACTCTTGTTGTTGCCAGTTCCGATTTATCGCACTACTATAAAAAAGCCGAAGCTGATCGGCTGGATTCAGTTGTTGAAAAGAGGATTTCCAATTTTGATTACGAAGGACTGCAAGCCGATCTGGAAACGGGTAAATGCGAGGCATGCGGCGGCGGGGCAATAGTAGCAATGATGAAAGCGGCAGACATGATCAAAGCCAAAAACTCTTTGGTGCTTTCGCGGTCGGATTCCGGGGACGTGAGCGGCGATAATTCCCAAGTTGTCGGTTATCTAAGTGCGGCTGTCTTCAATTAATCATTCGGTTTAGTTAGAGCCAATTTCTCCACACCCATAGTAAATATCCTTGACGCAAACCGTAAAATATTTTACTTTGCTCTCGCCTTCTTAAGTAATGAAATCAATTAATAAACGTGGAGAGAAGTATGAATAATACTCTACGCAGTTTTTTTGCAATACTTATTCTTGTTGTAATTTTTGATAGTGCCACCGATCAAAGTGCGTTTGCCCAATCCAGCTTTACCTTTAAAGCGGAGAATAAAACGTTTGTCGCGAAGGAAATGGAAGCGGCATTGGTTGACATGAATAACGAAAAAGTTATCCAGATACGTGTTGCCAACGCAGACAAAATCGCTTATCTCTATCTCAAATATGCTTCTATAAAAGATATTCCTAGTTCACTCAAATATATTGAACATGACGAAGCAAAAGGTAAAAGTTCAGAGTCCGAAATTATTTGGGTTCCAGATGGTCCCGATAACCCGCAGTGGAATTCGGTAAAAGGCAAAACCGTTATTACCAAATTTGATTTGGAAAAGAAATTGATTTCCGGAACATTCGAATTCAAGGTTGAAAAGTTTGAATACTCGTCAGAGGGCAATGGCAAGAGACCCAGCATGGAAATTGCCGAAGGACAGTTTTCGGATATTCAATATCGTTAAGAATAAACTTGGTTAACTTTTTTTGATGAAGGGCTGAACACTCAGCCCTTTTTTATTTGTATGCAGCTTTCTCCAAATCTTTTAACGAATGAAACGGAAAAGGAGGATTAAGATACTCGGCTAAGAATTTGTAAATCTTCATTCGTGTTTCCTTTGCTAGTTTCGTATCGATTCTATCGAAACTGTGTCCGCCAGGCGCATCTTTGAAAATTTCGTAATCGAATTTTTTCCCTGCCGCTTTGAGTGCTTCAATTAAATGTTCAACCTCAACAGCATAAACATCGTCGTCGTTTGTGTCGGTGTGAATAAGCAAAGGAGTTTTGAGATCGGCAACGTGAGTAACCGGTGAACGTTTCCTGTATTCATTCACATCTTGAATGACGGTTTTCCCAATGTGGTATTTAGCCGAAAATTCTTTTTCATATTCCTCGCCGTGCACACCCATCCGCATAATCAAATCGCTTACCGGGACCCCGGCAAAGGCGACTTTGTAATCATTGGGATGCTGAAAAATGTCCATCAGCGCAATCAATCCGCCGTGACTCCAACCTACTACACCAACGCGGTCTTTATCGACTATATCGTAATTCTCGATTATCCACGTGCGGCTTGCATTGTTGTCGTCAACCTCCAGTCCGCCGTAATCAATTTTTTCATAAAAACTTTGTCCATAACCAGTGCTGCCGCGGTATTCCGGCGCAACTACAATGTAACCTTGCGCCATCATTTCGCGAATGATGTGAGTATGATACGTAGTAAAATCAGCATGAACACCGCCATGAGGCAAAACAATCAACGGATATTTCTTGCTTCGGTCAATTTTTGTTGGGATGAAAACGTACGCCCAAAACTTAACCGGATTTTTTGCGCCCATTGCTGTGGGATTCGGAACGTTGGCAGGCGGCGGACCGACGATAAACACTTTGTCGATGTTAGCTACGTCGCCGACTTTGTTGTACCACTGAATATCGTCAATTGCTTTTGCAAGCTGATCGAGTCGGTGGTCCAAAGCGTCAAATTTCTTTTCAATCAATTCTTTGCTGCCGCTCTCTTGGGAATAAGCCAAGCTCGTAATCAATGCAGTCGCCAGCATAAAAACTTTAACTTGATTAAGCCGTCTCATTTTTATCTCCATCTGTTAAGATTCTTTACACTAGAATTCTCTAATGATCCGTATATAAATTAACGCTCAAATCCTTCCTGTTCCAATATTTTTTTAGTATCATGCGAACCAAATTTCAGACATTTCTTTAATTCCAGAATAATTATGCGGGTGTTAAAATTTGGCGGTTCCTCGGTTGGAACGCCGGAGAGAATAAGCAGCGTAATTGATATTCTAAGCGGATACAAACAAAAAAAAATCCGCTTTGCAGTGGTATCGTCTGCCTTTCAAGGTGTGACCGATGGATTGATTTCCGTTAGCAAGAAAGCGGTTAATCGCGATGAAACTTACCGAAAGGGTTTCGCTAATCTTAAAGAACTTCACTTGCAAGCGGTAGATATTCTTGTTCATGATAAAAATGCCGATGAGCTGAAATCGAAGGTTAATCTTCTACTGAATGAGCTGGAAGAAATTCTTCACGGAATATTTTTAGTTAAGGAACTCACACTTCGCACTTTAGATTTTGTGATGAGCTTCGGCGAGCGGCTTTCATGCACAATAATTGCCGGCGCTATGAATGTGCGCGGTATCGATTCCGAATTCATGGACTGCAGAACAATTATTAAAACAGACGACAACTTCGGCAACGCAAAAGTAAATTTTGAATTGACCGATAAAAATATTTCGGAACATTTTGCAAAGCATAAAAAAATTCAGATAGTTACCGGCTTCATCGGTTCAACAGACAAAGGTGAAACAACCACGCTCGGACGCGGCGGGTCGGATTATTCGGCGTCAATCATTGGCGCGGCATTGAATGCGGAAGAAATTGAAATCTGGACCGATGTTGACGGAATATTAACTGCCGATCCGCGCAAAGTTAGCGATTCATATTCGCTGAATGCCGTTACCTATGAAGAAGCAATGGAGATGTCGCACTTCGGCGCAAAGGTTATTCATCCGCCGACAATGAAACCGGCGCTGATCAAAAAAATTCCGATTAGAATTAAAAATACTTTTAATCCTTCCTTTGAAGGGACTCTAATTGCAGAGAGCGAACAGGAAACAAGTTTCAGCGTTAAAGGTATTTCGTCCATCGACGATATCACACTTTTGAGAATCACCGGAAGCGGAATGGTTGGCGTTGTTGGCGTCGCATCAAGAATTTTTGGTGCGCTCGCGAGAGCAAGCGTCAATGTTATTCTGATTACGCAAGCTTCCTCCGAACACAGTGTTTGCTTTGCGGTTCTACCTCAGCATGGAAAGCAGTCCAAAAAAATAATTGAGGAAGAATTCAAGTGGGAAATCCGCGACGGAATGATTGACGAGGTGATTGTTGAGCCGGACGTTTCTATCATTGCTGTTGTTGGCGAGAATATGCGTCACACACCGGGAATTTCCGGAAAAGTTTTTCGCGCGCTCGGCAAAAACGGAATTAACATTGTTGCCATCGCTCAAGGTTCTTCCGAACTGAATATTTCTTTGGTGATTCCGAAAGCAGATTTGAAAAAAGCGCTGAACGTTTTGCATAACTCGCTCTTCTTATCGAAACGAAAAATTTTGAATTTGTTTTTGATTGGACCGGGATTGGTCGGCAGCGCGCTGCTTCGTCTTTTGATCGACCGCAACATATATGTGTCGGATAAACTTCATACGAATATCAAAGTTGCCGGTCTTCTGAATCGAAAGAAAATGTTTTTCGATGAAAAAGGTATCGACCTAAAAAGTTGGGAAGCGTCGCTTGGCAATGCGAAAGAAACTTCCCACCTCGAGAAATTTATTGAGCAGATGAAAGGAATGAATCTTCCCAATTCTATTCTGGTGGATTGCACTGCAACCGACAATGTTGTAAAACATTATTTGGAAGTGCTGAACTCAAGCATCTCGATTGTAACACCGAACAAGATTGCGAACACACAAGGTTACGACCAGTTCATTGCGCTTAAGGAAGCGGCGTCGAAGAAAAATGTTCAGTTCAGATACGGGACAAATGTCGGCTCGGCGCTTCCGGTAATCAGTACTTTGAAAGATATAATTGCCAACGGCGACGAAGTGATTAAGATCGAAGGAATTTTTTCCGGCACATTGAGTTTTATTTTTAATACGTTGAAAGAGAAAGACAGCTTCAGCGAGGTTGTTAAACTTGCTAAAGAACGTGGTTACACAGAACCCGATCCACGTGACGATTTAAGCGGACTTGACATGGCGAGAAAACTTTTAATTTTAATCCGCGAATCGGGAATTCGGTTTGAGTTGAAAGATATTGAAATTGAAAAATTAATTTCACGCGAATCGGAAAAAGCAAAAGGCATCGATGAGTTTTTCGAACGATTGAAAAAAGACGATGAACGGATCATTCAAAAGAAAAAAGATGCTGCTGCCAGAAACTGCATGTTGAGTTACATTGCCAGATATGAAAACGGCAAAGCGAGATTGGCTATCGAAGAGATAGATAAGAACCACCCATTCTCAAATCTAACCAACAGCGAAAACATTGTTGCATTCACCACAAAAAATTATTGGAGAAATCCTCTTATCATTCGCGGTCAAGGCGCAGGCGCAGATTTTACGGCAACGGGAATCCTTTCGGACATTCTAAGAATTTCAAATTACTTGAGCTAAACATGAGCGAGACAAAGAAAACTAATGTTGCGATTTTAGGCGCAACAGGTAGTGTAGGACAAAAATTTATTGAATTGCTTTCAAATCATCCTTGGTTTGAGATTGCGGAACTTGCGGCGTCCGACAAATCAGCCGGGAAAAAATACAGCGAAGCCGTGAACTGGGTTATGCAAACGACGCTGGATAAAAAGATTGCTGCGATGGAAGTTTTGAAATGCGAGCCGAATCTAAAATCAAAAATAGTTTTCTCTGCGCTCGATGCTTCTGTTGCCGGAACAATAGAAGAAAATTTTGCAAAAGCCGGGTACGTTGTTATTTCTAATGCACGCAACCACCGTTTTGATGACGATGTTCCGTTGATGGTGCCGGAGATAAATTCCGATCATCTCGAACTTGTTAAGGTTCAGAAGTTTGGCAAAGGTGCAATTGTGACCAACCCGAACTGCTCGACAATCGGATTGGTAATGGCGCTCAAACCGCTTGCAGATAAATTCGGAATCGAATCCGTGAACGTTGTAACGATGCAGGCTATTTCCGGCGGCGGTTACCCCGGCGTTCCCAGCATGGATATTATTGATAACGTGATACCTTTCATCGGCGGCGAAGAAGAAAAAATGGAAAAGGAACCGAGAAAAATTTTAGGATCGCTGAGCGGGAATAAAGTGGAATACGCTCACATGATAGTTAGTGCTCAGTGCAACCGCGTTAGCGTTATTGATGGACATACGGAAGCAGTTCAAGTGAAATTGAAAAAGAAAGTTTCGAAAGAAGAAATTATTGAGGCGTGGAATAATTTTTCCGGCGAGCCGCAGAAACTTAATTTGCCATTTGCGCCAGCTCAACCTCTAATTTATTTAGAAGGTGAAAAATATCCGCAGCCAAAGCTGCACAGAAATTTGGGAAACGGAATGGCTGTTTCGATTGGAAGACTCCGTGAATGTCCGTTGTTCGATTATAAATTTGTTGTTCTCTCTCACAACACCGTGCGCGGCGCAGCGGGCGGAACAATTTTAATTGCTGAATTGATGAAAGCAAAAAGTTATCTGGATTAATCTATGGGTGATAAAAGTATAAAAGTTACTGCGCCGGCTACCGTGTCAAATGTCGGACCCGGATTCGACATAATGGGTTTTGCGCTCGACACAGTCGTTGAAGAAATGGTGGTGAGGTTGAAAGGCAAGCCGGGAATTAGAATTAAAAAAATTACCGGCGATAAATCGGAACGATCCTTCGGAAAAGGTCTGCCGTTCAACGTTAAGAAGAATACTGCTACCGTTGCGCTTTCACACATGCTTGCGAAATTGGAAATGAACATTGGCGTTGAACTGGAAATCAGAAAAAAAATGATTTCGGGAAGCGGACTCGGTTCAAGCGCGGCAAGTGCGGTTGCTGCACCGTTCGCATTAAATGAATTGCTGGATCGTCCGTTTAGCAAAAGTGAGTTGATGGAATTTGCATTGCTTGGCGAAGAAGTCGCGTCTGGGTGCATTCATGCCGATAACGTGGCGCCGTGTCTTTACGGCGGATTTATTTTAATTCGCGGTTACAATCCAACAGACATAATTCAGATCGAGCCGCCGAAGAAACTTCACTGCACAATTTTGCATCCACAGTTCGAGATTAAAACTTCCGAAGCGAGAAAATTGATCAAACATAATTATCCGTTGAAAGACATAATTGCACAAAGTGGAAATGCTGCTGGACTTATTGCCGGTTTGTTAAAGAGTGATTATAATTTGATTAAACGCTCGTTGAACGATGTGATAGCCGAACCAGCCCGTGCTCAACTGATTCCGGGATTTTATGAGATTAAAGAAGCTGCAATGAAAGCCGGTTCGATCGGATGCAGTATCTCCGGTTCCGGTCCGGCAATATTTGCGTTCAGCACTTCGTACGAAAAAGGAATTGAAATCGGCAAAGCGATGAAGAAAGTTTCATCGGAACGTGTGAAGAAAAATATTGTGTATGTCTCTCCAATTAACACAGTTGGACCAAAGATAATCGGTTAGCATGAAGTACTTCAGCACACGCGACAAAAATAATTTTGTTTCTTTCAGAGAGGCGGTAATGCACGGTCTTGCTGCCGACGGCGGACTATTTCTTCCCGAACGGATTCCCTCGTTCTCAAAATCATTTTTGGAAAATCTTCGCGCGTTATCGTTTAAAGAGATTGGTTATCAGACCGCAAAACTTTTTGTCGGTGATGAGATTAGTGAATCTAAGCTCCATGAAATCATAGAACGTTCAATTGACTTTCCTGCACCCGTTGTTGATCTGGATAACCAGCTGCATGTGTTGGAATTATTTCACGGTCCTACTCTTGCGTTCAAAGATTTCGGCGCGCAGTTCATGGCAAGAACAATGGAACATTTTGTTAAAGATGACAACCGCGAGCTGGTAATTCTTGTCGCAACATCGGGCGATACAGGCAGCGCGGTTGCGCACGGTTTTTATGGAGTAGAAGGAATAAAAGTTTTTCTTTTGTACCCAAGCGGGAAAGTTAGCGCGATACAAGAAAAACAATTAACCACTCTCGATAAAAATATTGTCGCACTGGAAATACACGGAACGTTTGACGATTGCCAGCATCTGGTTAAATCCGCGTTCACCGATGACGATTTGAAAGAGAAATTAAATCTTAGCTCGGCAAATTCCATTAACATTGCGCGGCTTATTCCGCAATCATTCTATTATATAAATGCAGTGAAGCAGTTGAAATCTTCTGGCAGAGAAATTATTGTTTCTGTTCCTTCCGGCAATCTCGGAAATATCACCGCGGGATTGATCGCAAAGCACATGGGTCTGCCCATCGCAAAATTTATTGCCGCAACAAATTCGAACGACGTGTTCACGAATTATCTTTCCTCAGGCAAGTTCGAACCGCGAAAATCGGTTCAGACATATTCCAACGCAATGGATGTCGGCAATCCAAGCAACCTTGAACGGGTGAGAAGTTTATTCGGCGATAATTTAGAAAACATGGAAAGCGAAATCGCCTCGTTCAGTTTTAACGATGATGAAACAGTTGATGGAATAAAAGAAGTTTACGACAAATTCGGTTACGTGATCGATCCTCACGGTTCCGTTGGTTATCTCGCCATGAAAAAATACAGGATGCGCAGTTTGTCGCTGCAGCACAAAACCAATTACGATGCCGTTGTTGTTGAAACCGCTCATCCGGCAAAGTTTAAGGATGTAGTGGATAACACAATCAACCGTGAAATAGAAATGCCGGAACGACTTGCTGAATGCATGAAGAAGAAAAAACATTCGATCATTCTTGACAGCAAGTTTGAGACTTTCAAAGACTATTTACTCGGTACTGTTGAGTGAACCGCATCTCAATTCTCTAATTGTGTTGCGCCAAAATATGGGAATCCTCCAAAGGAGTCCTTCGGACATCCCTTCGTGGAAAAGGTAACCGAGATATGGTCAGAAATAATGGATCTAGTTCATTGCGAATGTAAAGCGAACAGCCTGTTCGCTCTACAACACGTAATTCAATTTTATTTCGGCGAAGCGTTGAATTAAGGATTCATTTCAGATAAATTCTAACAAAAGTTTTCACACTTAAAGGAAATGCAATGAAAATTTCCAAAATGCTTTTTATTAATCTTTTTCTTGCTGCAACTATTTATTCGCAAGTAATAGACACATCTTATTTCAGCGGATTGGATTATAGAAATATCGGTCCGTTCCGCGGTGGAAGATCATGCGCTGTTGTCGGTGTTCCGTCCAATCAATCGCTCTTTTATTTCGGTTCAACAGGCGGCGGTGTTTGGAAAAGCGAGAATGCCGGGACAACATGGAAAAATATTTCGGATAAATTCTTCGGCGGATCAATCGGATCAATTGCGGTGAGTTCGTGGGATCCCAACATTATATATGTTGGTACGGGTGAAGAAACTGTACGCGGAAATGTTTCAAGCGGAAACGGAATGTGGAAGAGCGACGATGCCGGGAAAACTTGGAAACCTGTCGGACTCGAAGACTCGCGTCACATAACGAGAATCGTCATCGATCCTAAGAATCCGGATTTGGTTTACGCCGCGTGTCTTGGTCATTTGTGGGGACCGAGTTCCGAACGCGGTGTTTATCGCTCCAAAGACGGCGGAAAAACCTGGCAGCGGATTTTATTCGCAAACGATCAAGCGGGCGCAATCGATTTAACAATGGACCCGACAAATCCCAGAATACTTTTCGCATCAACGTGGCGCGTGATAAGAACGCCTTACAGTTTGGAAAGCGGCGGAGAAGGTTCGGCGCTTTGGAAATCTACCGATGGCGGTGACACATGGAAAAATATTTCCAACAATAAAGGAATGCCGAAAGGAACAATTGGAATCATCGGCGTTGCGGTTTCAAAAGCGGACCCTCAGCGCGTTTACGCAATTGTTGAAGCAAACGAAGGTGGTGTATTCCGTTCGGATAATGGCGGTGAGACGTGGACAAAAATAAACGAAGACAGAAATCTTCGTCAGCGCGCTTGGTACTACTCGCGCATCTATGCCGATCCGAAAGACAAAGACAAAGTTTATGTTTTGAATGTCGGGTTCTGGCGTTCGAAGGACGGCGGAAAAAGTTTTGAAGATATCGGAACACCGCACGGAGATCATCACGATCTATGGATCAATCCCGACAACACAGACATAATGATAATTGCCGATGACGGCGGCGCGCAGATTACCGTTGACGGCGGAAAAAGTTGGAGTACATATTACAATCAGCCCACAGCGCAATTTTACAGAGTAACAACCGACGATCATTTTCCGTATAGAATTTACGGCGCACAACAAGACAACAGCACTGTAAGGATTCTTCATCGAACTGACGGAGGAAGTATCGGCGAGAAAGATTGGGAACCAACTGCCGGATTTGAAAGCGGCTGGGTAACTCCCGATCCGAAAGATAACGATATTGTTTACGGCGGAAATTACGGCGGCTTCATCGGAATGTTGGATCATCGTACCCACGAAAGACGCACTGTTAATGTCTGGCCTGATAACCCGATTGGTCACGGCGACAAAGATATGAAGTACCGCTTCCAATGGAATTTTCCATTGATGTTTTCTAAACACGACCCCAACACACTTTACGCTGCCGGAAATGTTTTGTTCAAAACCACAAACGGCGGGCAAACCTGGCAGCGGATCAGCGGAGACCTTACACGTAACGATACAACAAAAGAAGAATCAACCGGCGGACCGATTACAAAAGATAATACCGGCGTTGAATACTACTGCACAATTTTCACAATGGCAGAAAGTCCGCTGAAAGATGGAATAATCTGGACGGGTTCCGATGACGGATTGATTTACGTTACGACCGACGGCGGAAAAAATTGGCAAAACGTTACGCCGCCGAAAAATTTGCTGCCGGAGTGGGCACAGATAAACAGCATCGAAGCAAATCCTTTTAACGAAGGCGGACTTTATGTTGCCGCAACCAGATACAAGTCGGACGATTATAAACCGTACCTTCTCAAGACAACTGATTTCGGGAAAACGTGGAAGAAAATTGTAAATGGAATTGATGAAAAACATTTTACACGCGTGATAAGAGCGGATGACAAAAGAAAAGGATTGCTCTTCGCCGGAACCGAAGAAGGCATGTACGTTTCATTCAACGACGGAGAAAATTGGCAGACGTTCCAGCAAAATCTTCCAGTCGTTCCGATTACAGACCTAGCAATCAAGAATGAAGATTTAATAGTTGCAACGCAAGGAAGATCGTTCTGGATTATGGATGACATTTCCCCGTTACGTCAATTGAACAATGATGTTGAAAACAAAAACTTCTGGCTTTATCAACCGAGACCGACATTCCGCATGGGCGGTGGCGGGGGCGGTGGATTAACCGCCGGGAAAAATTTGCAGAGCGGTGTAATTCTAAATTATTATTTTAAAGAAATGCCGGACAGCGGTTCCGTTGAACTGAAAATTTATGAAGCGGATGGCAAAGTAATTAAAAACTATAAACCGAAATCAAAAGAGAAAAACGAAAAACTTCCGATCAAAAAAGGTTCGAACAGATTTATCTGGAACATGCGTTACCCCGATGCTGAAAAATTTGACGGGATGATATTGTGGAGCGGCGGCGGATTGACGGGACCAATTGCAATTCCCGGAGATTACAAAGCGGTTCTAGTTGATGGAAAAGACAGCGTTGTTGTTCTGTTCACAATTGTTAAAGATCCCAGGTCGTCTGCATCTCAACAAGATTTGCAAGAGCAATTCGACTTTTTAATTTCCGTGCGTGATAAATTAACCGAAATGCACAGGGCGATAAAGCAAATTAGAAATATTAGAAAGCAGTTGAAGGATATTAACGAGAGAGTTAAGGAACTGAAGAACGCGGAAGATGTAAAAAAACTCAGCGATGAAATTGATAAGAAGATAACCTCGATTGAAGAATCCTTGTATCAGACGAAAAATAAAAGTCCGCAAGACCCGTTGAACTATCCGGTCAGATTGAACGATAAACTTTCATCGCTAAATTCCGATGTAGCTAGCGGAAGTTTCAAGCCGACGGATCAAGCGATTGCCGTTAAGAACGAACTTGTCGGAAAAATAGATGAACAGTTGAGCAAATTAAAAGATGTGATTGCCAATGAGATTCCAAAGTTCAACAAACTGGTTGAGGATGTAAAAGTGCCTGCAGTAATTTTAATGAAGGAGAACGACAAAAAATAATTCCCGAGTGAATGCTTAATAAGAATATAGTCTCAAAACAAAAAGCCGGTGGGTTGATTTTTCCTAAATAATCTATCCCATAAGCTAAGAGAAACAAAACGGGATGGATTTTGAATTCGGTTATAACGAAATTAGTTCAGCATTATTAAATAATAACCTTTCAAATATCCTTCGGGGGTATTAATGAAACTTCTAATTTTGTTTTTGCTTTCTACCGCTATGTTTGCTCAAACTAATTCATCTGCTAGCGATTCATCATCGGTACGAAAACCGTTTTCTTCCGGCGATGTAGAAATATCATTCCTTGGCGGGTATGCTCATACTACTTATGAAACGACCTATAGTTATTCGTATCCCAATCCACATGAGGCAACTTCAAAATCATCGATTGACGTAATTGATCTGGGAGGAACTATTGGTTTTTATTTTGCGCAGGGACTGTCATTCGAGCCGGAGCTTAAGTTCTCATATTCTTTTGGCAAATCCGGCGGCTCCAATTTCGTTTATTCGGTTATCGGCAACCTTTCTTATACGCATCTATTCAAGGAAGGTAAATACGCAATGTTTATTAGA
The DNA here is from genome assembly GCA_021820065.1 of Bacteroidota bacterium. Taxonomy (GTDB): domain Bacteria; phylum Bacteroidota; class Ignavibacteria; order Ignavibacteriales; family Melioribacteraceae; genus Fen-1258. Next base: position 45,388 of record JAKAEE010000003.1, read on the forward strand.
GCGGGTTATGGAACTGCTAACGGAGTTCCGATTCTGCCGCCCAACGACTTAATTTATAAAGTTGGTGCCGACAAGAACAGTCAAATTCTAAATTTTGGCATCGGGACTAAAAGTTTTCTAACGGAAAACATTCTATTGCGCACAGAACTTGGTTATACTTCTTATAGTGACAGCGATGATAAAAAAACTTATGGGATTACCGGCTACAAAACGAGTTATTCGTTCGTGAAAGTTTTGGTTGGGCTTTCTTTTCTTTTATGATTGTTCAGTTTCGATTCTTTGATGTAAATTTGGCGGCGTAAAAATCAGTAAAAAGCATCTGGAGATAATATGAATAGAAAAATTTTGTTTTTGATAAGCGTAGTAGTCCTTATATCCCTAGGTTTTAACAACACATATTTCGCTAAAGTTGAAAAAGTTAAATCCAAAGACGGTGTTGAGATTGCATATAAAGTGCATGGCAGCGGCGAACCGGCGCTCGTGTTCGTTCACGGCTGGAGCTGCAATCAATCGTATTGGGATGAGCAGGTAAAGACATTTTCTCCCAAGTACAAAGTTGTAACGCTCGATCTTGCCGGTCACGGTGAATCGGGACATAACAGAAAAAATTATACGATGCAGTTATTCGGCGCCGATATTGCCGCAGTGGTGAATAAACTGAAATTGAAAAAAATAATTTTGGTCGGACACTCGATGGGCGGAGCTGCGGTTATTGAAGCGGCGGTAATTCTGAAAAGTAAGGTTATCGGAATAATCGGCGCAGACACATATCAAGACCTGGCCCAAACAATGGAAAAAGCTCAAGCAGAAGAATTTCTAAAACCGTTTAAAGAAAATTTTGTTAAACAAACGAGCGGATTTGTAAAAGCGATGTTTGTTCCAAGCTCCGACACAGTTTTAGTAAACAAAGTAGTCAAAGACATGTCTTCGGCTCCACCGGAAATTGCGATGAATGTCATACTGAATTTATTTACTTACAACGCGCTTCCGTCACTGAAGAAAATTCATATTCCGTTCATATCTATTAATAATGATCGTTACCCGATAAAAGTTAAAGACAATGCCGCACTCACAAAATCGTTTGAACTCAAAACCATGAAAGGTATCGGGCATTTTATAATGCTGGAAGATCCGGTGCAATTCGACAAACTTCTTCAAGAGTCGATTGATGAGCTGGTGAAGATGAATTAGCTTTTTATGTTGCCGGTAATCAGTAGTAGATCAATATTAAGCTAGAAGATGAAATAAAGAGTATGGCAGATTGCTCGTATCTTATAATTCAATTTGAACGCCGGCAAGCAGTGGAAGAAAAATTTCCATAGGGTCCCAAAATTGAACATACCGCCCTTCAATGACTAAGCCGAGGTATGAATTCACTGCTATAGAGATGCCCGCGCCGAGGGCTGCAAAAACTTTTGTTATTGATTTCCCTGATCCATTATAAATCGAGTAAGAAACATTTTGCGGAGATCTCTCGTGCCAGGAGGATATTATAATTTCGCCTATATTGATTCGGTACAAACCTGTTGTTAGCGACAAGAATGGTTTTATGAATGGCCGTGAAGAGGAAAAACGTGCAGAGACCGATGTTTCAATTGCACTTGTTGGTTTACCGGAAATACTGTTATAATAACCTAAATAAACTGCTGGAACTACGCCAAATGGGAGATTACCGCCGCGATAAGGATAATGGCTATAGGAAACGTTCATAGCAAGATCTATTTGTGAGTTGAGTGAATGCGATAGACTACCCCCAATCACCCATCCATCTCCCCAATTACTTAAAATTCCCGTGGATAGATAATTAGATGAAATGCCGCCGCAAATTTGAACCCGCCAAAAGCTTTGTGCATACATTAACTGCGAAAGCGCAAGAATAAAAACTACTGTAAAGATTGATCGTTTTGGACTCATTGTGATGCTTAATATAATTATTGCAACCTTTGACAAAATTAATTTGGTTGTAAAAAAACAATTTATCAATACAAAAAGTAAGTGTTCCGAAAATTCATACCGGTTTCAATTTACTATGACAACCGGCATTTATGTGATATATGCCGAGTTTCGTCAAAATTCATAGAAATTCAATTCGGCTTAATGTAATTTAAGCGCAACCTTTTAGAGGATAATGATGAAAAAGCTTTTTCTTTTTCTCATGTCGGTCTCAATTCTGCTCACCGCACAAACAAAAAAAGATTATCCCATTCAGCCGGTTCCCTTCACCGAAGTTCATATAAAAGACGGATTCTGGTACAACAGAATGGAAACCAACCGCACCGTTACGATTCCGTATGCGCTGAAACTTTTAGATGAAACCGGTCGCGTTAAAAACTTTGAGATTGCAGCCGGACTTCAGCACGGCGACTTCTGCAGCAAATATTATTTCGATGATTCCGACGTATATAAAGTGATTGAAGGAGCATCTTATGCATTGATGCTAAAGCCGGATAAAGAATTGGAAGAACGTGTAGATAAAATCATTTCGCTTATCGCTGCCGCACAGGAGAAAGACGGTTACTTATACACAGTAAGAACAATGGGTTCAAAAAAATTTGAAAAAGTTACCGGATCACAACGATGGGTGAATGAACAATGGAGTCATGAGCTTTACAATCTCGGTCATCTCTATGAGGCGGCTGTAGCGCATTACATGGCGACGCACAAAAAAACTCTTTTGAACGTTGCGTTGAAAAGTGCCGAGCTTGTTAACAGTGTTTTCGGACCGGGAAAACTTGAACTGCCATCGGGTCATCAGGAAATTGAAATCGGGTTGGTAAAACTTTACCGAGTAACCGGTGAAGAAAAATATTTGAAGCTGGCAAAGTTTTTCCTCGATATGCGCGGTCATTATCTCAACGGGAGAAAATCTTGGGGAGAATATAACCAAGATCATAAACCGGTTATCGATCAAGATGAAGCGGTTGGTCATGCCGTCAGAGCCGGTTACATGTATTCTGCAATGGCAGATGTTGCTGCGTTGACGGGAGACCAAGCATACCTAAACGCGTTGGATAAAATTTGGAATAACGAGAACGGTAAGAAATTGTATTTAACGGGTGGTGTCGGCGCCACCGGTTCGTGGGAAGGATTCGGACCGAATTATGATTTGCCTAACGCAAGCGCGTACAACGAAACGTGCGCATCGATCGCAAATGTGTTTTGGAATCACCGCATGTTTCTTCTAAGCGGCGACGCAAAATATCTTGATGTAATGGAACGGACGCTATACAATGCGTTGCTTTCCGGAATCTCGATGAGCGGCGATAAATTTTTCTATCCGAATCCGCTTGAGTCTTTCGGTACTCACGAACGTGCGGTATGGTTTGACTGCGCTTGCTGTCCGACTAACGTTACCAGATTTATCGCATCGGTTGCAAATTATGTTTATGCGGTTGAAGACAACACTTTGTACGTTGATCTGTTCACGAACAATGAAACCGAGATCAAACTGAAAAACGGCGCTGTCAAATTAACTCAGCAAACAAATTATCCTTGGGACGGCGATGTAGAAATTGTTGTTACGCCTCAAGCATCCGGTGAAAATTTCGAAATGAAAATCAGAATTCCCGGCTGGGCGCAAAACGAGCCGATCGCAACCGATCTTTATAAATTTATGAATGCGCGAGAAGAAAACGTTTCGCTTTCGGTAAACGGTAAACCGGTTGAATTAAAAATTGAAAAAGGATTTGCAACCATAAGCAGAAATTGGAACGCCGGAGATATTGTAGAATTAAACCTTCCGATGGAAGTAAGAAGAATAATCGCCAACGAAAAAGTTGAAGCCGACCTCGGAAAGGTGGCGCTGCAACGCGGTCCCATCGTTTATGCCGCCGAATGGGTTGACAACAAGGACGGGTATGTTCGTAATATATTAGTGCCGGACGAAACAAATTTAACTGCGGAGTTCAGACCGAATTTTCTCAATGGTGTGGAAGTCATTGAAGGAAATGCATTGGGGTGCAGACTTGGAGCGGACAAAAAAACAATCGAAAAAACAGAACAGCACTTTTTGGCTATACCTTATTATGCTTGGGCTCATCGCGGTAAAGGCGAAATGAGTGTTTGGTTAGCAAGAGAAGAATCTGCCGTTCGCCCTCTTGCCGGTCCAACTATATTGACCGGCGCGGGGATAACCGCATCACACGGCAAAAATGCGGAAGCAATGATTGATCAAATCGAACCAAAGAGTTCTATCGATGAATCCGTTCCATATTTTCATTGGTGGCCGAGCAAAGGTCAAAAAGAATGGGTGCAGTTCGATTTTCAGAAACCTGAAGAAGTTTCTCAAGTAGAAGTATATTGGTTTGATGATACTGGAATCGGCGAATGCCGTGTGCCCGAATCGTGGAAAGTTTTTTATAAAGAAAATGAAAAGTGGGTTCCGGTTTACACTGTTGATAAATACGGTGTTGAGAAAGATAAATTCAATGGTGTTACTTTTGAAACTGCAAGAACTGCTGCGTTAAAAATTGAAATTCAGTCGCGGAAAGATTTTGCCGGCGGCATTCACGAAATAAAAATAAAGTAGAGGAAAAAATGTTTCGAACGATTTCAGATTTTATCGATGATTGGACTTACGAAAGCAGTGCGACACTCAAGATTTTTAATGCATTGACCAACGAATCGCTCAATCAAAAAGTTACTCCGGGAGGTAGATCTCTGGGAAGACTTGCATGGCATATCACTTTATCTCTTCCAGAAATGCTGAATCGTACCGGGTTGGAGATTGGAACATTTGACGATTCGTCACCAGTGCCGACAACAGTATCAACAATAATTTCGGAGTATGAAAAATTCTCCCAAAAAGTCAGCGATGAAATCAAAAAAAGCTGGAGTGACAAATCTCTCCTTGACAAAGTGAACATGTACGGTCAAACGTGGACGAAAGGAAAAGTTGTTGCAGCGTTGATTGGTCATCAAACTCATCACCGCGCGCAAATGACGGTGCTCATGAGACAGGCTGGTTTAAAAGTGCCGGGAGTTTATGGACCGGCAAAAGAAGAGTGGCCCGCTATGGGAATGCCGGCTCAAGAATAGTTTTAATCATGGCAAGAGTTTTATTAAATGGTAAGTGTAAGCGAGGTCTGCGAGCACAAGGTTTTTAAATAATTAATGGTTATTTTGAACTCCCAACAGATGAGCCCATGTCGTTCACTCTATCTAACACGATCTCTGTTTTTAGTTGTGTTGCATTGACAATCAGTTAAGAGTTTTTTTATGAGGGTTGCATTTTTATTCCTATTTGCATTCAGTGTCTTGACAGCACAGACAAGATTCGATTCACTAATTTCGAATATCAAATCCTTGCCTGACACAACTAAAGCTCGAATGCTTCTTGACTTCTGTTGGAATAACAGAAGCAGAAACCCACATCAGTCCTTAAACGGCGGGGAATCAGCGCTCAAAATTGCTCAATCGTTAAAAGATTTTAAGCTCCAGGCAAAGGCATACAATCTAATCGGTGTTGTTTATAGAAACTTGGGTAAGTATGAAAAAGCGATAGCATCATACAAAAATGCATTAAGAATTGCAGAATCCTCTGGCGATTCAACACAAATCGCGTATTCGTGCAACAACATCGGCGGGTTATACCGCCTTGAGGGGAACAACACAATTGCGCTTGAATATATTTTACGGGGTTTAAAAATTTTCGAGAACCGTCACGATAAAGCAGGGATGGCTTTTTGCACTATCAATATAGGGTTGATTTACCGAAGCCAGCAAAATTATATCAAAGCGCTTGAGTACTTAGACTTCACATTGAAACTTCGCGATGAAATTAAAGATCTGCCAGGCAAAGCACTTGCTCTTAACTTGATTGCAGAAATTCATTATGAACAAGGGGACATTAACGATGCGCTCAATTATTTTTTCGAAGTTGAAAAAGAATACACTGCCGTTGACGATAAAAAAGGATTAGCCGCAACGTGGGGCGGTATCGGAGATATTTATTATGATAAGAAAGACTACAAGAACGCCTTGCTATACAGAACCAAAGCTCTCGAAATGTCCAAGAAAATTAATTACCTGGAAGGATTGATCAATAATTATTGCAGCATAGGGTTGATTTACGCCAGACTTGGTCAGTTCGCAAAGGGAAGCGAATTTATGGACGAAGCAAAAAGAACAGCGTCAGGCTTCAAAGAGGTTTATTCGCAGATGGAACTGGATAAATACCTTGCCGAGTTTTACGAGATTAAAAAAGATTATTCGCTTGCTATGACGCATTTGAAAAACTATCAAGCTCTGAAAGACTCGGTCAACAAGCTGGATAATATAGCGATGGTTACCGAAATGGAAGCTGTGCATAAAGCGGAAAAAGCCGAACGTGAAAATGCAATTCTGACGAAAGATATTGAAGCCGAGCGCCAACAAAGAAATAACTGGATTGTTATTGCACTGCTTGTTATAGCCATCGCAATAATTACTTACAATAGATATCACTCTAAAAAAATGGCGCATGTGAAGCTTCAAGAACTGAACGCACTGAAAGATAAATTTTTCAGTATCATTGCGCACGATCTTAAGAATCCGTTTAGCGTAATTTTTGCTTATACCGAGACACTGCTGAACCAATACAACGAGTTGGACGAGAAAGTAAAGTTGAAATTGCTCAACGATATTGATAAAACGAGCAAACAAACCTACCGCTTGCTGGAGAATCTTCTTTATTGGTCGCAAACCCAAACCGGAAAAATGGAATTTCATCCCGATAATTTTGATTTGTCAGAATTGATTAGACAAACTTTTTCTTTGGTTGAGGGAGCCGCTAAAAACAAAAACATTGAACTAACGACTAATGTTGCCGACTCTGTTGATGTTTATGGCGATGAACAAATGATAAAACTGATTTTACGAAATTTAGTTACGAACGGGATTAAATTTACAAACAATGGCGGACGCGTTTCCGTTTTGTTAAGTGGCTCAGACGGGACCAATGAGATTTGCATAGAAGATACCGGCATAGGTATTTCTGAGGAGAAGCTGGGAAAACTTTTTAAAATAGAAAATGTTACAAAATCTGAAGGAACCGCCGGTGAAAAAGGCACAGGATTAGGATTAGTGCTCTGCAAAGAATTTGTTGAGAGACACGGCGGCAAAATTAGTGTGGAAAGCGAAGTCGGCAAAGGAAGTAAATTTATTTTAACCCTTCCTTCAAAGATTTGAAAAATTTCTTTTATAACTACGCACTGATGGTCTATGTTTTTAGACGGATTCATTATTTTTGTTCTCAGATTTAGTTTTCGAAATCCGCAATATTTTATATTAAATTTCAATGTCTTAAAAGTTAGGAATAATTATTATGCTAAAATTTTTAATACCAAAAGAAGAAAAATACTTCCAATATTTTAACGAGATGATTGCTAACGTTGTTGCTATGGCGGAACTGACAAAAAAATTATTTTCGGAATTGCCATACAACGCGGAAGTGATTCATCAAATCAAATCGCTGGAAAAACGATGCGATGAAATATCTTCCCGTGTAATTAAAAAGCTCAACAAGACGTTTATTACACCATTTGATAGAGAAGATATCTTAACACTTACGAAAAGAATAGAAGGTGTGAGCAACGCATTAAAATCTTTGGCGGTGAGACTCGAAATTGTGAATCTCGATGTTGCGCTGGATTCCGCTATTAAGCTAACGGAAATCATTCATCTTCAAGTAACCGAGTTGCAAGCTGCTATTAGTAAACTTAAAGAAAGAGACGAGGTTGAAAATCACTGCAAAGTGGTGAAAGATTTGGAATCGGAAGCAGATATAATTCATCAAGAAACCCTAAAGAAAATTTTTGCGACAACCAATGATGCAGTAATGCTAATCAAGAAAAGAGACATCCTTGATATGCTGGAAAAAACTATAGATAGAAATCAACTTGTTGCAAACCTAATCTTAATAATCTTTATCAAAAATAGTTGACGGATAAAAATGACATTTCCCATACTCATCATTTCAATGGCTCTCATATTTGATTTCTATAATGGAATGAATGATGCAGCAAACTCTATAGCCACCGTAGTATCTACAAGAGTTCTCTCGCCGATTCAAGCGGTTGCGTGGGCAGCCTTTTTTAATTTCTTCGCAGCGTTTACATTCGGTGTCAGCGTAGCAAACACAATTGGCAAAGGCATCGTTGATGTTTCGGTGATAGATAACTTTGTTTTAATCTCGTCATTAGCCGGCGCCATACTTACAAGTTCCGTAGCAACCCACATGGGATATCCTATCAGCGTGTCTCATGCAATAATCGGCGGTTTGGGCGGTGCAGCTTTAACTAAAGCTGGCGCTGCCTCTTTGATAGTGTCTGGCTATACTAAAGTCTTCATCTTCATTTTTTTAGCACCAATTCTTGGACTTGTAATTGCATTGTTCTTTTCAATTATTACACTTTGGGTTGTGAAAAACAGTGTACCGAGAAGAGTGGACAGTATTTTTCGGAAACTTCAATTAATTTCTGCCGCACTTTATAGTTTAAGTCACGGAACCAACGATGCGCAAAAAACGATGGGGATTATTGCTATTGTTTTATTTACCAACGGACTGCTTGGAGGAAGTTTTTACGTTCCGTTTTGGGTTGTAATACTTAGTCATTCGGTAATAGCATTAGGAACATTTATCGGCGGCTGGAAAGTAATTAAAACTCTCGGCATGAGGATGACAAAGTTGACACCTTTTGGTGGGTTTAGTGCTGAAACATCCGCAGGCTTAACTATTTTGGGTGCAACTGCCTTTGGTATTCCGGTCAGCACAACACATACGATTACTGGTTCAATTGCCGGAGTTGGTCTCGTGAAGGGGGTTGGCGGAATCAAATGGTCGGTTGCAAAGAATATTTTGTGGGCGTGGATTTTAACAATTCCAATGTCGGCATTCTTTTCATTTGCTACTTATTCAATTTTGAAAGCGCTTTTTCTTTCATAGCACAGAATTAGCTTTGTCTTGGATTCTAACTATTCCTCTCAGCACGTTGGTATCCGCAATTGCGTATATGATTGTAAAATTATTTTGATTGAAGACTTCATTGTTCGCGCATAATTTTGAACCGGCTCCAACTTCTATCTTCTAACTCCTTTTAGTATATTTGCGCGAAAAATTTTTAAGAGGTGTACCATCGCTAAGAATCAGAATGAACCAGTCTCGCCGAGTCAAGGCGGGACTGTAGAAAAAATTGTATCGCTTGCCAAACGTAGAGGATTTGTATTTCAGTCAAGCGAAATATATGGCGGATTAAACGGCTGCTGGGATTACGGTCCGCTCGGCGTTGAACTCTTGAAGAACGTTAAAGAAGAATGGTGGAAAGCGATGACCTACCGTGAGGATGTCGAAGGTCTGGACGCATCAATACTAATGCATCCGCGCGTTTGGGAAGCCTCCGGTCACGTTGAAAACTTTACTGATCCAATGATTGACTGCAAACAATGCAAAGCGAGATTCAGATTAGATACACTGGCGGAACTCCTTTCCAATAAGAATAAAGAAAAAGGGTTGATCGAACTGCAAAAAACCGCTGAAGGTGAAGCGGTAATTCAATCGTTGGATTCTAATCTATCTCTTAATGATAAAGTTACGGCTGTTCTTGAAAATCCAAACGCCGCTCCGAAATTTTTAGAGTTGCTCAACTGTCCTCAATGCGGAAACAAAGGCACATTCACTCAGCCGCGAAAATTCAATTTGATGTTCAAAACTTTTCTCGGTCCTGTTGACGATTCTGCAAACATAATTTATCTGCGACCGGAGACCGCTCAAGGTATTTTTGTAAACTTTTTGAACGTTTTGAATTCAAGCCGCCAAAAACTTCCGTTTGGAATTGCGCAGATCGGCAAAGCGTTCCGTAATGAAATTAACACAAAAAACTTTTTGTTCCGCACGCGCGAATTTGAACAGATGGAAATGCAATATTTCTGCAAACAAGGAACCGATAAGCAGCATTACGATGAATGGAAAGAAAGAAGAATTAGCTGGTTCAAATCGCTTGGAATGACCGCTGACAAATTACGATTTCACGATCACCCGAAAGATAAACTTGCTCACTACGCAAAAGAAGCGACAGATATTGAATATGAATTTCCGTTCGGCTGGGGAGAGATAGAAGGAATTCACAACAGAACCGATTTTGATTTGAGCCGGCATCAAGAATATTCCGGCAAGTCGCAGCTATATTTTGACGATGAGACGAAGGAGAAATTTATTCCGTACATCATAGAAACATCCGCCGGTGCGAGCCGATCATTCATGGCGTTTTTAGTTGATGCGTATTATGAAGAGGAAGTCCGCGGTGAACAAAGAAGCGTTTTAAGATTTCATCCCAAGTTAGCGCCGATTAAAGCGGCAATTCTCCCGCTCGTCAACAAAGACGGTATGCCGGAGATCGCGAAGAAAATTGAAAGCGACTTAAGACCATTCTTAAGAATTTTCTACGATGACAAAGGTGCAGTTGGTCGTCGTTACAGAAGAATGGATGAAGCCGGAACGCCATTCTGCATTACAGTTGACACGCAGACATTGCATGACGAAACCGTTACTGTTCGTGAGCGCGATTCGATGGAGCAGGTGAGAGTTTCAATTAGCGGATTGTTGAATTATCTTCTAGAGAAACTAAGATAAGTATGCCATGGAGACGCGCTTGACACGTCTCCACCCCTTCGATCACTCAACCTCAAACCACCATAAACAATTTTTATCAATCGACTGATTTTCATTTTTCGGTTTGTAAAACGGTATAAAATATTTCTCGCCGATCAACCAGAATTTTTTCTCTTTAAGAATTTCTAAAGTAAAACATGGTCCAAGTGCCTCTGCACTAACTTTAAAAGAAACATTCGAATTTAATGTCCGCATGATATCGGATAGGACCGCATCGCCGGCATAGAACCGAATAAGCGCGCTCAAACTTCCGTTGGAAAGAATCAGCGCTTCGGTGCGGCACCTTTTGTATAAGTCGCGCATAAGATCGTCCAGCGATTTTTGCCCGTTGGAATTTTTCATGATAGCACAGTTTATGTTGCTCGCAAAGATGTCGCCGCGTAAAAAAGGAAGTTTGTTTAGATCTTCATCGCTCCAGAATTCTTTGACGAGTCTTTCGTTCTTTTCGTATCTGACCGGAGAAGTAAAATATTGCCTGAGAACTTGGTTGAACTGATTAACGTACTCATCCAAAGAAATTAATCTGGCTCGTAGAAGCAGCAACCTTCCATAATAACTGGCGAAGCCCTCTTTGAACCAATAAATTAATTCTTGAGGATCGGCAAAAGTAATTCCGTCGCCCAGCCAATTGTGAAAGTATTCACGCGCAATGGATTGTTTGAGCTGGTAATCCAACGTTTTATCAGGCGAAAGAAATAAAGAAAGCGCGTTGGTTCTCGACGTTGCAATTTGGGAATCCTTTTCTTCCATCGGAAGAACAATTTCAACGGTAAATGTTGAACTGTAATCGTTCCAAAATTTTCTTTCGGCATTGAAAATATTTGTTGAAAAGTCGCAAAGTTGATCTTCAGGAAAATTCCATTGACCTCTTATGGCAAAGTAAACCGGGGACTGCCCGATCATGCGCTGATAAATTCTGTAATCGCCGCCGGCAAAAACCGCATGTCTGAACTTCCAGAGAGGAATCTTTACCTCTTGAATTTTTTGATTGACACCGAAACTGTTGGCAAGATTCCAGTTGGACGGCATGTGGTTCCATGCAATCCGTATGTTGCACTCTGTATTTAGATCCCATGCGGGCAAAATGAAAAACGTATCGCTGTAAAAATGGAAATATTTTTTGTTAACGATAGCCATGTAATAATTTTCTGCTTCGATCTCACCGTCGCGCGTTTCTTCGAACTGATAATAAATGCGCACAACAGTATTCGGCGTGTAACGGACAGTTTTGATTTCCGGTTTGTCCGTATCGTCGATATAAGTATTTGGCGATAAGGTTTTTAGAAATCTCACGCCTGAATTATTTCTGCTGCTTGTTTGTGAATTCGGAAAAATTATTTTTGTGGTTCCGGATTTATCGCCTTGGAATTCGAGCACAACGATCAATCTGAAGGCGTTTACATCATAGAATGGTTCAATAGAATAGCTTATGTCCGGGCTCTGGTTCTCCCGCGCACGAGAGAATTTATTTGCTTCTCCGGCTAATTTTCCGTTAAAAGAAAATTCTTGGGTATTGGAGAAGATTAAAAATGAAATTGTTAGAATTAAAAATTGTAGACGTATTTTCATCAATAAACAGAAAATTTTATTAACTTTATTGTAGTATTACAAAATTAATTTGTGATATAAAATACAAATATTTAGTTGGACTTATCCCACAAACAGACAGTTCTATACACGGCGGGGAAATTGAAGCCAAAGGAAATTTTTAAGAGTAGTTACCAACTTTTTAGACGTAAGAACGTCAAAATTTTCACTATTCCTTTGGATTTTGTTAATTTTCAAACGATAAAAACATTGCAACACTATTACAATTCAAATCATTTCAAGGAGCCATCCTAATGAAAAGAAAACTCATTTTGTTTTTCGTTTTGGTCACGTTTGTATTGGTCAACGGTCAAGCGAGAAAGATTGACTTTACGGAGTACAAACTAAGTAACGGTTTGAATGTCATTTTGCACAAAGACAATTCTACTCCAATAGTTGCCGTGACGGTTCTGTATCATGTCGGAAGTAAAAATGAAGATCCGCAACGAACCGGATTTGCGCATTTCTTCGAGCACTTGATGTTTGAAGGCTCGCCGAATATTCCTCGCGAGGGATACTTTAAAATTGTGGAAGGTGCCGGCGGACAGTTAAATGCCAATACTTCACAGGATAGAACTTTTTATTATGAAGTACTTCCCTCCAATCAATTGGCGCTCGGTCTCTACATGGAATCCGAAAGAATGCTTCATCTTAAGATAGACAGCATCGGAGTTGAGACGCAGCGAAAAGTTGTTAAGGAAGAAAGGAAACAAAGTTTAGATAACCGCCCGTACGGAACCCTCATCGAAAGACTTTTTGCAGATGCATACAAAGTTCATCCTTACCGATGGACGCCAATCGGAAGCGTTCAGTATATCGATCAGGCAAAACTCGGCGAGTTCATTGCTTTCTACAAAAGATATTACGTTCCACAGAATGCTACGTTATCGATTGCGGGTGATATTGATATAAACAAAACTAAAGATCTCGTCGAAAAATATTTTGGAGATATTCCTAAGGGGACAGAAGAAATCTATAGACCAAAAGAAGTTGAACCGGTGAAAACCGCGGAAGTGCGCGATACTGTTTATGATAAAGTTCAACTGCCGTTGGTCTGCGAAGCGTATCATATGCCGGCTGAGGGAACGCCGGATTACTACTCACTCAGTATGTTAACAACACTTTTGTCGGACGGTGAGAGTTCGAGACTTACAAAAGAAATTAAGGACAAACAGCAGAAAGCATTGTTTGTCGGATCGTTCCCGTTTCCGCTTGAGGACCCGGGCTTATTTATAATATACGGATTGCCGAACATTGGCGTTAAGGCGGAAGATTTGGAATCTTCATTCCAAACGGAAATTGATAAGGTGAAAAATAGTTTGATAAGTGAAACCGAATTTGAAAAAGTCCGCAACCAGGTTGAGAGCGAGTTTGTACAGAGAAATTCTACAATGAGAGGAATAGCAGAAAGCCTGGCTGATTATTCAGTTTATTACGGCGATGCTAACTTGATTAATACCGAGATTCAACGTTACATGAAAGTTACACGCGAAGACATAAAACGTGTTGCCGATAAATATCTTACAAAGGAAAACAGAGTTGTTCTTTATTACTTGCCGAAATCGATGGAGAAAAAGTAAAGTGATAGAAGAAAAATTTCCGCTTGTCATGATTGCGGATTACTTATCAATAAAAGTTTGAAATTAATCGGAGTATAAAATGATCAAGAAATTATTAATGCTGTTAATGGTTGTAATGATGGCAAGCCCGGCTTTTGCTCAATTGGATAGAAGCAAACGTCCGGCAGCCGGACCCGCTCCGGAAGTTAAAATCGGCAGCTACGAATCATTCGAACTTCCAAACGGAATGAAAGTTTTCGTGGTTGAGAATCATAAACTGCCGCGTGTTGCATTCAATTTAGTGCTTGATGTTGATCCTGTGCTCGAAGGCAAAAATGTTGGTTACGTTGAAGCCGCGGGCGAGCTGCTGAGAACCGGCACAAAATCGAGAACAAAGGACAAGATTGATGAAGAGATTGATTTTCTCGGCGCTAATTTGTCAACATCTTCAACAAGTGTTTATGCATCTGGTCTTTCCAAGTATAAGGATAAGCTTCTTGATATAATGTCGGATCTTGTGATGAACTCTGTGTTCAAACAAGAAGAACTGGATAAGATTAAGAAACAAATGTTATCCGGCTTGGCTACTCAGAAGGATGACCCGAATTCGATTGCTCGAAGAGTTCGTGATGTTTTAATGTACGGTAAAGATTATCCATACGGCGAGCCGGAAACCGAAGAAACCGTTAAGTCTTTTACACTTGATATGTGCAATCAGTATTATCAAACCTATTTTGCGCCGAACGTTGCTTACCTGGCTGTTGTAGGAGATATCAACAAGGCGCAAGCAAAGTCGCTTATTCAAAAATATTTTGGAAAGTGGCAGAAGAAAGAGGTTCCGAAAAATACTTACGCTACTCCAAAAGCCCCGATAGTTGATAAAGTTTGTTTGGTTGACCGTGAGAATTCCGTGCAGTCGGTAATTTCTGTTTGCTATCCAATCGAACTGAAAAACGGCAGCGAAGATGTTATCAAAGCCAGTGTTGCTAATCTGATTCTTGGAGGAAGCGCAACGGGAAGATTGTTTATGAATTTGCGTGAAGCAAAAGCTTATACATATGGCGCGTATTCAAGCATAAATCCAGATCGACTGGTTGGAAGTTTTGCCGCATTCACCTCTGTGAGAAACGCAGTAACAGACAGCTCGATAACTGAAATAATGAATGAGCTGAAAAGAATACGAACCGATAAAGTGACAGACGATGAACTGCAAAAAGCTAAAAATTATTTGACCGGCAGTTTCATTCGAAGTTTAGAGTCGCCGCAGACGGTTGCGCAATTCGCTATTAATATTGCACGCTATAACATGCCGAAAGATTACTACAAAAATTATTTGAAAAATTTATCGGCGGTTACAACTGATGATGTTCTCGATATGGCAAAGAAATATGTTAAGCCGAATAACGCATATATTCTTGTTGTAGGAAAAGGCGACGATGTTGCAAAGAAAATTGCAAAGTTCAGTCTTTCCGGAAAAGTTGATTATTACGATATCTACGGTGAAAAGTACGATCCGAATGTTAAGAAGGTGCCGGAAGGTGTGACGGTGGATCAGATTCTAAACAAATACATTGATGCAATCGGCGGAAGAGAGAAACTTGCGGCGGAAAAAGATCAAACAATAAAACTAACCGGCAGTATGCAGGGCATGAACATTACCATCACAATGTCTAAAAAAGCTCCGAACAAGTTTTATCAGCTTGTTGATTTTGGAGTTGGGCAGCAGAAAATAATTTTTGACGGCGTTAAAGGAAAATCAATTGCGATGGGACAGGAAAAAGAATTGACAGGTGATCAGCTTGAATCGATTAAGACTGAAGCAGAAATAAATCCTGTGCTCGATTACGCAAAGCTTGGCATTAAACCGGAATTAGTCGGTATGGAATCAATCAACAACAAGGATACATACAAAGTTGTTCTTACAACGCTCAACGGTAAAAAGTCAACTCAGTATTTCGATGTAAATACCGGTCTGCTGGCGAGATCGGTTACAACCGCTGAAACGCAGCAGGGAAGTTTTACATCGACAATTGATTTTGATGATTACAGAGATGTTCAGGGGTTGAAGTTTCCTTACAAATGGGTTCAGAGCACACCAATGGGCTCTATCGAACTGACAACTTCTTCTATTGAAGTTAACACTGGTTTGAGTGATGCGCTATTTGAAGTAAAGTAATCTCACCAGCCTTTGTGCAAAGCCGCCTGAGAGAAAATCCGGGCGGCTTTTTCTATTTTTAACCCACATTGCGATTCCAGTTCATTTTCGAAAGATCCCTCAAAAAAATTTTGAGAAAGCAAGGAACTTTCATATGTTTGGAAACGACTAAAACAATAATTGTTTCCTATGGAACCAATTCAACAAAGAGTCTGTTAAGCAGACTATCTATAATAAAGGGAAATATGAACGGAGAAACCGAGGTAAAAAACAGAATACGTCTTAAGGCTGAAGAGATGTTTTCACAATTTGGATTCAGTAAAGTTACTATGGAAGAAATTGCTGCCGAGTTGTGCATCAGCAAAAAGACGCTGTACAAATATTTTTCAAACAAAGAGCATGTGCTTAAGGAAGTTATTGGAGAAGTTAAGTGCGAGATAACAACATTTGTTGATGAGTTGCTTGCCGATAAGACGATGGAGTTTATCGACAAAATCAATAAACTGATGAGTTTTTTGGCGATGCATATTGCAAAGATTGATGGCCCGCTGGTTCGTGATTTAATGAAAAATCATCCTGAAATGTGGAGCGACATACAAAAATTCAGAAGGGAAAAAACTCACGCGAACTTTTCACGTCTAATCCAGGAGGGAATTGAAAGGGGTTTTTTCAGAAAAGACATACCAGCACAACTAATTGTTATGATGTATGATTCGGCAATGCAGGGTCTCTTGAACCGCGATGCATTATCAGAACTGCCTTTTACATCGGATCAAATCCATCGCGAAGTTAACAAAGTGGTGTTTGAGGGAATTCTTTCTGATAAAGGAAGGGAAAAGTTCCGAACAACAAATTTCGAAATAGAAAATTAACGGAGAATCATAAATATGATGCGGCTCAGATTTTCACTACTCGTTTTTTTCATTATGGCAATTGCATTTAACGGTCGGTCAATTGCTCAGCAGAAACTTTCTTTAACCGTGGATCAAGCTGTTGATATCGGCTTAAAGAACAGCAAAGCGCTTCACTTATCGCTGATGAAGTTAAAATACTCGGAAGCAAAACTTAGCGAAGTTAATGCGGCAAGACTGCCGTCAATTAAACTTTCTGCAGCATACAGAAGACTTAGCAATGTACCGACTTCAACCATATCAACGCCGTTTGGAAATTTTGAAGTTCAACCGACTATACTTGATAACTATACGTCACAGCTTACAATCTTTCAGCCGTTGTTTACCGGCTTCCGACTTTCTAGCGGCAGCGATATTGCAGAACAAACCGCAAAAGCAACGAATGAAGATTATAATAAAGACAGAAACGATTTGGTCTTCAATGTAAAAAATGCTTACTGGTCATTGTTCAAAGCGACACAAATGAAAAAAGTTATGGACGAAACGGTTGATCAGGCTAAGGCGCACGTTGCCGACGCAAAAAATCTTTTAAACGCGGGTATGCTTACAAAAAATGACTTGCTGAAATTGGAAGTTCAACTTTCCGATTTAATGTTCAAACAAGTTGACGCGGATAATGCTGTTAAGCTTACAAACGTTGCTTTGAACAGCGTTCTTTGCATTCCGCTGGATACGCAAATTGAAATTGCATCTTCTACTCAGTTTGATAGTCAAGATTATGATGCGCTGAATAAGCTTATAGATGAAGCTGTTCAGAAGAGACCGGAAATTAAATCTGCCGATTATAGAATTAAGGCAAGCGAAGCCGGCGTAACCATGGCTCAGTCTTCATGGTATCCTCAGATCAGTCTTATGGGCGATTACTATTATAACCGCCCCAATCAAAGAATTTTTCCGGCAAAGGATGAATTTAGAGGAACATGGGACGCCGGTGTGAGTGTGAGTCTGAACATTTGGGATTGGCTTACTACTGCGCATCAAACCGAGCAAGCAGAGACGCAGCTTTCGCAAAGTCTTGATGCACGCGGAATTATGAAAGACAACATAACATTAGAAGTAACGCAGAACTATTTGAACTTCGAACAGGCAAAAAAGAAAATCGAGATTTCCGAATTTGGCGTTAAGCAGGCAGAAGAAAACATGCGCGTTACAGAAGACAAATTTAAATCAGGCATGGCTTTGAGTTCCGAAGTGGTTGATGCAGAAACCGCGCTCTCTTCGGCTAAAGTTAACTACACTAATTCAAAAGTTGATTACGAGCTCGCTAAAGCGAGATTAGATAAATCTATTGGCAAGTAAGAAAATTTAATTGGAGATATAAAAATGAAAAGATGGAAACTCATTACCGGTGTTATAATTGCTATTGCGGTTGTTGCAACAATTTTGGCGATCAACAAGAAGAAACTTTCTCAAACCAATGCCGGCGGAATTCAGGATGTTTATTACGTGAGCGTAGCAAAAGTAGAAAAGAAAGACCTCCAGCACTCGCTTAGTTTGGTTGGAACAGTAACAGCTTACAACGACGTTAACATTCTTTCCGAAACGCAAGGTAAGATTACGGCAGTTTATGTTAACGTTGGAGATTACAAACAAGCAGGCTCGGTTCTTTTTCAAGTAGATGATGAATTGAAGAAAGCCGCATTCATGAGCGCCGAAGCTAATTATGACAAAGCAAAAAAAGATTACGCGCGCTTTCAAGATTTATACAAACAGAAATCCGCAACCGATGCGCAGCTCGATCAAGCGAAACTTGGTTACGCAATGGCGGAATCTCAGTACATTGTTGCAAAAAGACAATACGAAGACACTAAAATCAAGACACCGATTTCCGGAATTATAACATCTCGTCCCGTTGATGTAGGTGCAACAGTACAAGGTTCACCGCAACCGACATTGGTTGCCAACATCGTGGACATTTCACGACTGAAAGTAAAATTGAACGTTGCTGAGGAAGATGCTTTTGTTTTGAAAGTCGGCGATCCGGTTTCTGTAACAACGGATGTTTATCCAGGCGTAACCTTCAAAGGAAGAATTGAATCTATAAGTTCGAAGGGCGATGATGCTCATACTTATCCGGTTGAGATAACGATACCAAATGAAAAAGCTCATCCGCTTAAAGCAGGAATGTTTGCTCGAGTTGAATTCACAACTCTGAACAACCACAAGACCCTTGTTATTCCACGCGATGCACTTGTCGGCTCGGTTAGAGAACCGCAAGTATTCGTAATTGAAAACGGAATTTCAAAACTGCGCAACATTGTGGTTGGCAACGAATCCGGAACCGACATTCAGGTTCTTCAAGGATTAAATGAAGGCGATACAATCGTTGTGAGCGGTCAGAGCAATTTAGTTGAGAACGTAAAAGTACAAATCGTTAAGTAGGTTCATAAAAAGGAATTTTGAAAATGACAATTACCGAATTATCAATAAAAAGACCGTCGCTCATCATCGTAATATTTGCGGCGCTTATAACTGTGGGACTTTTCAGTTACACCAAGCTCAGTTATGAATTGATACCGAAATTTTCACCACCGGTTCTTACGATCACCACAATTTATCCCGGTGCTTCACCAAAAGAAGTTGAAACCGGTGTGACAAAGCTTATTGAAGACGCAGTTTCCGGAATGGATAAAGTTTCCACTGTGCGTTCAACCTCGATGGAAGGAGTTTCTTCCGTTGTTATTGAATTGCAGCAGTCGGCGAATACGGATTTTGCTTTGCAGGATGCACAGCGAAAGGTTGGCGGAATTTTAGCGCAGCTGCCTTCAACGGCAAAAGCTCCCACAATTGCAAAGTTCGCGTTGGATGAAATCCCGATTTTGCGAATGGGCGTTTCCGGCGACATGGATTCAAAAGCGTTTTATCAATTTGTGAAAGATCAGCTTCAGCCGCGCCTTTCACGTGTGCCGGGTGTCGGACAAATTGTTTTGGTCGGAGGAGACGAACGTGAAATTAAAGTTAATCTCGATATGCAAAAGTTGAGAGCGTACGGCTTATCGATTTTGCAGGTAACTCAAGCGATAAAGAATTCTAACTTGGATTTTCCAACCGGTAAGATCAAAGATAAAGACGGACAGTTCATAGTTCGTCTAGCCGGAAAGATCACAACGGTAGATGAACTGCGCGATCTTTCGATTGGAGAATCACATTACGGCGGCGAGATAAAACTTGGCGACATTGCTGAGGTGGAAGATGGAATTAAAGATCCAACAAACATTACGAGAATCAACTTCAGAAATACAATTGGTGTAATATTACAGAAACAGACTGATGCAAATGCAGTTGAAGTTGCCGGGCTGGTTAAGAAAGAAATTTCTAAGCTCCAGCAGCAATACAAGAACATCAACTTGAAGTTCGACATTGCAGAAGATGGGTCTCTCTTCACTATCGACGCGGCAAACGCAGTTAAAGAAGATTTATCAATTGCGATTTTACTCGTTGCCATTGTGATGTTAATGTTCCTGCACAGTATCAGAAACTCGTTGATTGTTTTGGTTGCAATTCCGTCGTCGTTGATCTCAACCTTCATCGCAATTTACGCGCTGGGATTTACCCTGAACTTGATGACCTTACTCGGTCTCTCTCTCGTAGTGGGAATTCTTGTGGATGACTCAATCGTGGTGTTGGAAAATATTTATCATTACCTTGAGCGGGGAACGGAAAGAAAAGAAGCAGCGTTGCGAGGAAGAAACGAAATAGGTTTTGCCGCATTGGCAATTACCTCAGTTGACGTTGCGGTGTTCTTGCCGTTGGCTCTCGTCGGCGGTATCGTCGGAAATATTCTCCGCGAATTTGCGGTTGTAGTTGTGTTCTCAACCTTGATGAGTTTGTTCGTATCATTCACGATGACTCCGCTCCTTGCATCGCGGTTCGGAAAACTGGAACGCTTAACAAAGAAAACTTTGCTCGGAAAATTTGCACTCTGGTTTGAAAAAGAATTCAAAAACTTCACCGAGTTTTACATCAAAGCATTAAAGTGGAGTTTTATTAACCGAGGTAAAGTTGCACTTGTTACGATAACAATATTGGTTCTTTCGTTCGCATTAGTTCCAGCCGGATTCATCGGATTTGAATTTATGACTCAAACCGACAGAGGCGAATTTGCAGTTACATTGGAATTACCTCCGGGAACCAAACTTGAAACCACAAACAGAGTATCTCAAGAAGTTGAAGCAGAGATTGGAAGAATGCCGGAAGTCGAAAAGATGTACGTCAACGTTGGTTCTTCCACTGAAGGCTTGTTGGGATTTAATTCGGCAAACTCAACGGAAATTGACGTTGTTCTCGTTCCAAAGAATAAAAGAAAACGAAGTACCGACGAGGTGGGCATTGCAATAAAACAATTAGCAATGAAAATTCCGGGCACAAAAGTTAGAGTAAACCCGATCGGTATATTTGGCGTGGCTAATCAAACGCCGGTGATCTTGCTTCTTTCCGGTCCGAACTACGAGGACGTAGTTAAAACTGCGAACAAGGTTGCCGATGTTGTGAAGACTATTCCGGGAACAGCAGACGTTCGTCTTTCATCTCAAGAAGGTAATCCGGAAACGAGAATTGTACTCGACAGAAGCAAACTCGTGAACTACGGTTTAACTCTGGCAGAAGTCGGCGCGACACTTCAAGTTGCATTAACCGGAGATGATGATTCAAAACTTCGCGAAGGTGACACAGACTACGATATCAGAATTGCGCTCGATCAGTTTGATAGATCAAAGACCAGCAATTTGGGAGACATAACTTTTGTAAACAGAAAAGGTCAAACAATTTATCTGAAACAATTTGCAACTATTACGCGTGCGACCGGTCCAACAAAACTTGGACGGCAGGACAGAAACGCATCGGTAATGGTTTACTCTCAGGCGATAAACAGACCTAGCGGTAGCATCGCGCAGGACATCGAAAAGAAATTGAAACAGATGAAACTTCCGGCCGGCATAACTTGGACTTGGGAAGGCGACATCAAGAATCAGAACGAATCATTTGGAGATCTCGGCCTGGCATTCTTAGCCGGCATCTTGTTCACATACATGATCATGGTTGCGTTGTACGATTCATTCATTTATCCGTTTGTAATTTTGTTTTCGATTCCGCTTGCAATGATCGGTGCACTCTTTGCACTTGCACTCACAATGAAAGCTTTGAGCATCTTCACATTCCTCGGTATTATCATGCTCATCGGTCTGGTGGGCAAGAACGGAATTCTTCTCGTCGATCGAACGAACTATATGCGCTCGCAAGGTGAAAATCTGCACGATGCATTGATTGATGCGGGCAGAATGAGAATTCGTCCGATCTTTATGACAACGTTAACAATGATTTTCGGAATGATGCCGATTGCTCTTTCTACCAGCTCCGGTTCCGAATGGAAATCCGGTTTGGCTTGGGCGCTTATCGGAGGATTAACATCATCGTTGTTCTTGACGTTGATTATTGTTCCTGTTGTGTACACAAAAGTTGAAGAATACAGATTGAAAATTCCTGTGCTCTTTGGAAAAGTAAGCGATCTGTTTCATTTCAAGAAAAAAGGAAAAGAGAACGATGTTGAAGACTTAGGATTGGAAAAGTAAAGAGCAGTATTTCGTATTGAGTAGTTAGTAGGTAGATTAACTGAAAGCCGCAGTCAATTTGATTGCGGCTTTTTCTTTGTGTACTCTGCGGTTAAATCTTTTTGAACCGCGGAGGTCGCAGAGAACACGCAAAGCATGCTAAGAAGTTTTTCTCTTGAATATTTATCGCATATACCGTTTAATTGCAGCAGTTATAAATTAAATTGAGTTAAGACTTGTCAAAATATTCCGTAATTGTTTTCGATCTTGGGAATGTTCTCATTCCGTTTGACTACACAGCGCCGTTAAACCACTTCAACAAATTAAAACCGGGACTGGGGGACAAATTTGCGCAGCATTACCGTGATCACTACAACGTTCACCGCGATTTTGAAAGAGGTACAATTAGCGAAGATGAATATCTCGCTATTATGATTGAGTGGCTTGAAAACAAAATCACCGCGGACAAATTCCGCCGAATCATTTCAGATATTTTTACTTTGAACTACGACGTTATTCACCTCATTCCGGAGTTAAAGAGGAAATACAAGGTTGTTCTGCTTTCCAATACAAACAGCATCCACAAACAGTACGGTTACGGCGATTATGATTTTCTGAATTGGTTTGACAAACTTTTTCTGTCTCATGAAGTCGGAGCCGTAAAACCGGAAGAAAAAATTTACAGAGCTGTTGAACAGTACACGCAGAAACCTTCCGCCGAACATTTCTTCATTGACGACATTCAAGAATACATCGACGGCGCTAAGAAATGCGGGTGGGACGGTGTGCGGTTTGTGGGTTATGAAAAGTTGATTACTGAATTGAAAGAAAGGGGAATAATATTTTAAGAAAAGGAAGGAAGGAAAAATTAAAAGAAGGAAAGATCAAAAGAAGAAAAGATCAAAAGAATGAAAAGGAAAGATCAAAAGAAGGAATGAAGAAAAGATTTGAAAGGATCATTTTTAAATTTTTCCTTCTTTCAATCTTTAAATTTTTTCATGCTTTTCACCCCCACTTCTTCCAAACATCCGGCTGGTAACCCACTGTAACTTCCTTTCCATTTCTTACAATTGGCGTTTTTAAAAGTAAGGGATCGCTAAGCAGCTCTTCTTCAACATTGAAAACCATGTACTGCATATTTCTTTTCTTGTACTGCTTGCCATCACGGTCAATCAATTCTTCCAGCGGAATAATGCGTGTAATGTTTTCAAGTTCGCCCTTGGCTAATCCTTTTTCGTTCAAATCGCGGAAGTGAAACTGAATCCCTCTTTCGCTGAAAAATCTTTCCGCCTTTCGCGTTTCGCTGCAACCTTTTGTACCGATTATCTGAACGCTCATGTAATTGCTATCCGTTTTTAAATTCGTTCATTGTTTAGGGTGCTCAAAAATTATATTTTTCACCGCAAAATAATCAAACAAAGTGCGGAATACTTATGCGACGGATTAAAATTTTACTTTTCATTTTATCGGGAATAATTCTTATGAGCTGTTCACAAAAACAAGAGCCGGATAATTTCAAATATGTAACCGAGCAATTTGCGGATCTCAGAATTCAGCGGTACAAAGTGCCGGGATTTGAAACACTGCCTCTAAAACAGAAAGAACTAATCTACTATTTGTACCAAGCGGCCCTTTCGGGAAGAGAAATTATTTACGATCAGAATTACAAAAACAATTTGTACATCAAGCGTACGCTCGAAGGTATTGTGAATACATACACGGGCGACAGAAACTCGTCCGATTTCCAGAAGTTCATGGTTTACACTAAACGTGTCTGGTTCTCAAACGGAATTCATCACCACTATTCCAACAAAAAGTTTCTGCCGGAGTTTTCGGAAAAGTATTTCCAAGATTTGGTTTACGGTTCGGATGAATATTCCTTGCCACTTCAGAATGACGAGAAGCCGGCTGACTTGATTAAAAAGCTCACGCCGATCATGTTCGATCCCAATGTTGATGCCATCAAAGTCAATCTCAATCCGAAAGTTGACATGGTAAAAAATTCCGCAGTGAATTTTTATGAAGGAGTTTCGCAAAAGGAGGTTGAGGATTTCTACAAGAAGATGATCAATCCAAACGATCCGGAACCAATTTCTTACGGACTGAATTCAAAGCTGCTTTTAGAAAAAGGAAAAATATTTGAGCGGCACTGGAAGACCGACAGTATGTACGCGTTCGCGCTGAGAAAAGTTGTTGATTGGCTGAACAAAGCAATCGGTGTTGCCGAAGACGATCAGCAGAAGAAAGCTTTGCAATTGCTGGTTGAGTATTATCAAACCGGCGACTTAAAGAAATGGGACGAGTATAACATCGCATGGGTCAAGGACACATCTTCGACCGTAGATTTCATAAGCGGTTTTATCGAAACATACAACGATCCGCTCGGTTACCGCGGCACTTATGAATCCGTTGTGTCGTTCAAAGATCCCGAAGCGACAAAGAGAATCAAAGCTATCAGCGACAACGCTCAATGGTTTGAGGATAATTCTCCGATAATGCCGCAGCACAAAAAGAAAAGCGTGAAAGGAATTTCCGCAAAAGTTATAACCGTTGTTACCGAATCTGGAGACTCGTCGCCTTCTACTCCTATCGGGATTAATTTGCCGAACGCAAACTGGATTCGTAAAGAATACGGATCGAAATCGGTGAATCTCGGCAACATAGTCCACTCTTACAACAAAGCCGCAGAGACAAGCGGAGTGCTGGAAGAATTCGCTTACTCGAAAGAAGAAATTGAGCGCGCGAAAAAATACGGCGCTCTCGGCGACGATCTTCACACCGACATGCATGAGGTAATCGGGCATGCATCGGGACAGTTGAATCCCGGCGTTGGCACTCCGAACGAAACATTGAAAAACTACGCATCAACTTTGGAAGAAGCGCGCGCTGATTTGGTTGCGCTCTATTTCATCATGGATCAGAAACTTGTTGATATCGGCGTGATGCCGTCGCTTGAAACCGGCAAAGCGGTTTACGATCAATACATACGCAACGGTTTGATGGTTCAGCTTGCAAGAATTCAGCCCGGTGAAAATGTTGAGGAAGCGCACATGCGCAACCGTCAGTTGATTGCAAAGTGGGCTTACGAAAAAGGAATGAACGATCGAGTGATTGAGAAGAAAGTTAGAGACGGGAAAACTTATTTTGTGATTAACGATTACGATAGACTGAGGACGTTGTTCGGTGAATTGCTAAAAGAGATTCAAAGAATCAAATCGGAAGGCGATTACAATGCCGGAAAAAATTTGGTTGAAACCTACGGCGTGAAAGTTGATCCGGAATTACATAAAGAAGTTTTAGAACGCTACAAAAAATTGAACATCGCTCCTTACGCCGGGTTTATTAATCCTGTGTTGATTCCGGTTGTTGACGGCGATAGAATTATTGATGTTAAGATTGAATATCCCGACGACTTTACAAAACAGATGCTGAATTACGCGAAGGAATATTCGTTCTTGATGACGTACAATTAGAATCACGCAGAAACTGTAGTGCGAAACTCTGTTTCGCACTTTTTTTTAACCGCACCAAAATTTGCTAGAGCGATTCAGAGAATCGCTCTACACTTTTTTGACCTCCGCCTGTCTCCCCCTCCTTCTCTTCGTCAAGCTCAGAGTGACGGAGGGGGAATTTCCAAAAGGGATGCCTATGGCAAAAGGGGGTGGTTTAGATTGTTGCCGCAATTCTTCTATAGAAAGCTTTGATCTCCGTTAACGTCAGCATCTGCGTTTTCCACGAAGGAATAATATTTCACTTCTCGTTTTATTAGCGGATATTTGTGATGAGCATCGAGGACGATGTGGTTTCAATTCATAATTAAATTGCAGTCGGATGAAAAAACGTCATTCCCTTCTCTTTCTGATTTTCGCTTTCGTCTTCGCGCAGCTTGCGTGGATGGGACTTCTTACATTGTGGATTTACTGGTACGTCTCCAACAATTTAATTTTCCAACAAGTTGGAGATAAACTTTCACCTCAGATAGTTATTGATAGTCCGAACGTTGGTGTTTTTGTCGGCGGAATTATTTTAATCGTTCTAATTGCCGTGGCTCTCTTTTTTATTTTCCGCAACCTTACCGTGCAAATGAAAGTGACAACTCTTTACGATAACTTCATTGCCAACGTTACGCACGAACTCAAATCGCCTCTGTCGTCAATTCAATTGTATCTCGAAACGCTCAGCATCAAAAAAGTTCAAGCCGATAAGCAGAAAGAATTTTTGGAAATAATGATGAAGGATGCCAACCGGCTGAAGAAACTGATAAATTCCATTCTGGAAATATCACGGCTTGAGCAGAAAAGAATTGCACATGATTACCACGTGTACAACGCCGATTCGATAATTAAGCAGCTCGTTGCAGATGCCGTCGGGCAGTTCCGGCTTTCGGATAACAGCGTTAAAATTAAAGGCGAGCTTCAATGCAAATGTGTGATTGACAAAGACGCGATGCAAATTGTTTTTGATAATCTTACGGATAACGCAATTAAGTATTCCAGACCGCCGGTAAATATTGATGTAAAAATTTCCCGCCTTCCCAAAAGAATTTTGATTGAGTTTATCGATAAGGGCATCGGCATCGAGCAGAAAAATCAAAAAACAATTTTTCATAAATTTCAGCGGATCGATAACAAGAATATTCCAAACGTAAAAGGCACGGGTCTCGGGCTCTACTGGGTTAAAGAAATTGTGAAATTTCACGGCGGCAGAGTTTCCGTATTCAGCGAAGGAGAAAACAAAGGGAGCTGTTTTAGAATCGAGCTGCCGATTTACCAGACATCGAAAAAGTTTTATGTTAATTCGCTGCTGAGACAAACTGCGCGTAAAGAAAAAACTATGGAAGTAACCGATGGAGAATGATTCAATAAGAAAGGAAAAAATTTTACTCGTCGAAGATGAAGAAACTCTCGCCATCGGTCTTGAATACAATTTGACCGACGAGGGCTATGCGGTTGATTGGGCAAGGGACGGCAGACAAGCGCTTGTGCTGTTTAACACGAACGAATACGATCTTATAATTCTGGATATAATGCTGCCGTATTACAACGGATTTGAAATTGCGCAGCAAGTGCGCGCAAAATATCCTCAGATGCCGATACTTATGTTGACGGCACGAACGTCGGTAGAAGATAAAGTAAGAGGACTTGAACTCGGCGCGGATGATTACATGACCAAACCGTTTCATCTTCAAGAACTTCTGCTGCGTATTAAGGGAATGCTGAAACGGAAGTTGTGGTACAAATCTTCAACGGAATCCCAGCCGGTTTTTCGTTTCGGGAATAACGAAATAAATTTTGAAAATCTTCACTGCAAAAGCAGCGATAAAGAATTTGTTCTAACCCAGCGCGAGGCAATGGTGATGAAATATCTGTTGGAAAAAAAAGGGAAGATTGTTTCTCGGAAAGAACTGCTTGAGAATGTTTGGCACATAACTTCCGAAGTTGAAACGAGAACGGTAGATAATTTTATTTCACGCCTCAGAAAATATTTTGAGGAAGATCCTCAAAGTCCGGTTTATATAAAAAGCATTAGAAGCGCGGGATATTCGTTTGAGGATAAAATTGATTGACAACAATTTTGTTTTACGCTAAGTTGAAACGGTATTAAAAAACACCTTTAAACGGGTATTTTGTTAATAGAGGTGCAAAAAACATCAAATGAATTTTTGACAATTAGTTTAAGAAGTAAATGAAAGTTCCACATCCAATACCGTATCAAGGTAGTAAAAGAAATTTAGCAAAATATATTTTGCCATTTTTCCCCTTAGATGTGGATATGTTAATCGAACCATTTTCTGGTTCAGCGGCAATAACGATAGCTGCCGCTCAAAGTGGGAAAGCTTCACTTTTTCATATTAATGATATTAATGAACCCTTGGTTTCGCTTTTCCATGAAATTGTCAACGACCCACAGAAGATTTCCAATAATTATGAGAAGCTATGGAAAGAACAACTTGGTTGTGAAAGAGAATATTATGACCAAGTGAGAGATTTGTTTAACAAAGCACATAAACCCGAACATTTGTTATATCTATTGGTGCGTTGTGTTAAAGCCTCAATTCGATATAATTCTAACGGCGAATTCAACCAAAGCCCTGATAATAGAAGAAAAGGCAGAAATCCGAAAGAAATGAGAAATGATATTTTCTCAACATCTCATTTATTAAAAAATAGAATTACAATTACAAGCAGAGATTATAAAGAAATATTACCTATTTCTTCACCACGTGATTTGGTTTATTTAGACCCACCATATCAAGGTGTGTGCAGCAACCGTGATCCACGATACATCGAAGGCATACATCATGCAGAATTTATTGAAGAATTAAAAAAAATGAATGAGCGTAATATTTCATTCATTTTAAGTTATGACGGTAAACGAGGCAGTGTAACATATGGGGAAACATTACCAAAGCAACTAGAGCTATATAAATATGAAATAAAAGTTGGTCGTTCATCACAATCAACACTCTTAGGACACAATGATTACACATATGAATCTTTATACCTTTCAAAATCACTTCAAGATAGATTAGCTTCTTTAATTGAAGAAATAATAGGTAATATAGACAACCAATTCCAACTCCAATTCTAGCACGGGGGAATCATTATGCAAAACTCAGGGCTTTCTTAGCAAATTTTAAAGATTATTAAAAACATAACAAACAAGCGAGCTAAAATTGTAGTTGAACATATTTTGAAAAATGGATTTATAACAACCGAACAACTTGAAAAACAATATGGTTATAACCATCCACCTAGAGCAGCAAGAGATGTCCGAGAAGCAGGAATTCCTCTTGAAACTTTCCGCGTAAAATCCAAGGATGGTCGTAATATTGCAGCTTATCGATTTGGCGATTTGACAAAAATAAAAAAAGGGAAACTTCATGGTCGTCAGGTATTCTCTAAAGGATTAAAAGACAAACTTTATTATGAGTTCTCTGGTAATTGTTCAATTTGCAATGGTCATTTTGAAAATCGATATCTGCAAGTTGATCATCGTGTCCCGTATGAAATTAGCGGTGATCCTATAGATGTTGAGCAAGATCAAAAGGATTTTATGCTTCTTTGTGGTTCATGTAACAGAGCAAAGTCATGGTCTTGCAAACATTGTGAAAATTGGATTAAAAAAAAATCCTCCAAAATATGTCTCACTTGTTATTGGGGCGATCCAAGAAATTATTTTCATATTGCTCTTCAAGAAATACGACGATTGGACGTGCAATGGGAGGGGGAAGAAACCAAGTCCTTTGATAGACTTAAAAAATTAGCTAATCAAAATAAAATTAAATTGCCTTTATTTGTTAAAAGAATATTAGAAAAAATAATTAATGAACAATAGTTGTGCGCAAACAGTTCTTCAATAGCAACAATGTCCGACGGCTAAGGTTAATCTATTACCAGCGTATCTTTCTAACCAAAATATCTTTGAACATTACAAATTTTTTAGTTTAGTCCGCACATTCCGTTTGCGCATCCGCCGCCGTATGAAGGAACGCCGCAGCTTCCATCCGAGCATGATGAACCGCCGTCAAAACTTAATGAGCTTCCGGTTGACGCGCTGAATGATGAAAAAAGTTTCTTGCTGTTTTTAGATTGGCAATCGGGACAAACGACCTCATCCAAATTGGCGGATGATTTGTGCAGCACGTCAAATTTTTTACCGCAGTCGTTGCATTTGTATTCAAAGACCGGCATTACATTCTCCTTGTTTTATGTGTCATTCCGTGCAAGCGAAGCGCGACACGGAATCGATTGTGGATTCTGGATCGCACTCACTTTCGCTCGTTTGTCCAAAATGACAACCGTGAATTATTTTATTTGTGTTTTAATTGTTCCAATGTTTTCGAGCGAAGCGTCAATTTTGTCACCAGGTACCACGCGCCCAACTCCTTCCGGCGTTCCGGTGAAAATTAGATCGCCTTTTTCAAGAGTTAGTCTTGCGGAAATAAATTTCACAATCTCCGCCGGTGAAAAGAGCATATTCTTTATCGAAGAATTTTGTTTTTCCTTTCCGTTTACAGAAAGAGAAATTTTTTCGTCGCCACGCAACCGGTAATTCTTTTTCAGAACGACGTCCGTTAGAACTGCGGCAGTGTCGAAGCATTTTGCAAGCGTCCATGGATCGCCTTTCTTGCGGTATTCGTTCTGAAGATCGCGCAATGTCATGTCCAAACCGATTGTGTAGCCGTGAATAGCTTTTTCTGCGGCGGCATTGTCAGCGTTCTTAACATCTTCTCCAATGTAGAGAACTAACTCAACTTCATGTTGAAGATCGTTTGAGTAAGAAGGATGAACGACTGACTCGCCGGAGAAAATTACAGTTGACGCCGGTTTCAAAAAAATGATCGGGAATTCCGGTACATCGTTGCCAAGTTCTTTTGCGTGCGCCGCGTAATTGCGTCCAACGCAAACCATCTTGCCGATCGGAACTTTCTCCTCGCTGTTTCTAAATTTTAAATATTTCATACCCGTTGTTAGATGAAGATTGTTAAATGTGGATTCAAAGTTAGAAAAAATATCCAATATCCAGAGACCAGAATCAAGTATCCAGAATCCGGCTACGTTTTCTGTTCTTTCTTCTTCGCCGCCGGAAAGAGAACATTGTTAAGTATCAGCCGGTAACCGGGCGAATTTTTGAACAAGCTTAAATCCGTCGGCGGATCGCCAACTGCATGTTGGTAATCTTCCGGATCGTGTCCGCCGTAAAACGTCCACGTGCCGCGTCCGTAATTCCCGTGAATGTATTTCACTTGATCTGTTCCGGCGCGCTCACCGAGAATTATTACAGAACTTTTGATCAACTTTTTATGGAACATTGTTGTCTGTCCCATGAATCCGTGAATCACGTTCACATGATCTTGTGTTAGCATTGTTGGTACGGGATCGTACTTTGCAGAGAAATCAAACAGTGTGAAGTAATCGTTCTTCTGCTCGCCGATTTCCGCCGGCTGAACATCGATGTCGCTGTATTCGTAAACGAGCGGATTCATTTCCAGTTTAAAATTTGTGAATGCGAATGTTTGCGAGTAGTCCAATTTTTTTTGTGCGTCCGGATCGGGGGGATCGCCGTCGTACATTTTATCAACTATATCGTCGTTCTGAGCCGCGAGAGCAATATCGAACGAGTCTGTTGCAGAACACATCGCAAACAGGAATCCGCCTTGCCCAACGTAATTTTTAATTGTTCGAACGACGGCTTTTTCCATTTCGGAAACTTTTTTGAAACCCAAACGCTTCGCTTCTTTTTCATACAGCATTTGCTGTTCAATGTACCATTGCGCGCCGCTGAATGAGCCGTAAAATTTTCCATACTGACCGGTAAAATCCTCGTGATGAAGATGAAGCCAATCGTACTTTTCCAAATCACCGCGCAAAATTTGTTCGACCCAAATTTTGTCATAGCTTATCTCGGCATAGTCCAGCGCGAGCGTTACCGCATCATCCCATGGTTGAAATCCCGGCGGGACGTAAACTGCAATGCGTGGAGCTTTCTCGAGACGAACAACATCCATATTCTGATCTTCACTTTGAACGAACGAATAAATTTTTGCGGCTTCCTCATTTGATA
The DNA here is from genome assembly GCA_021820065.1 of Bacteroidota bacterium. Classification (GTDB taxonomy): domain Bacteria; phylum Bacteroidota; class Ignavibacteria; order Ignavibacteriales; family Melioribacteraceae; genus Fen-1258. The sequence continues at coordinate 77,358 of JAKAEE010000003.1, forward strand.
ACGGCTGAAACGCAACTCCTTTAATGCGGCATTTCATTGCCAGCTGATCGGAGTAATTGAGCATAAACGATCCGCCGCGGTAATTAAGCAGCCAATCTGCTGTATTGCCTTCTTTAAGCGCATTGAATGTAATGCCGTAAGCCTTTAAATGATTGGTCTGCTGAAGGTCCATGTAGATAAGAAGTTTCGTCTGCGCAAATAGGGAAGAGGCGATTAGTAAAAGTGTGATAAATGTTTTTTTCATTTTCTAGATTTTCTTGGCGGCTAAAAATATAACCGGCTCGATCCATTATCAATGATAAACGAACCGAGCCGGTAAAATTTCGCAACTAAATGTTAAGCGGTTTTTCTATCGCTCTCGATGTAAACCGGTTTCTCGCCTTTCGAAACAACATCTTTTGTGATCAAACATTTGTCAATGTTTTCTTTCGTAGGCAGTTCATACATAATATCGAGAAGTATTCCTTCTACAATCGAACGCAGCGCGCGCGCGCCGGTTTTTCTTTCGATCGCTTTTTTAACAATTTCTTCAAACGCGGATTGATCAAACTGCAATTCCACGCCTTCCATACCAAATAGTTTTTGGTATTGTTTGATGATTGCGTTTTTCGGTTCGGTGAGAATATTCTTCATTGCTTTTGCATTTAACGAATGAAGCGGTGCGATGATCGGAAGTCTTCCAACCAATTCCGGGATCAAACCGTATTTCACCAAATCTTCCGGTTGAGCTTTTTGAATGATTCCGTCTCTGTCTGTTTCGGTAGGACTGGCAATGTTGGAATCGAAACCGATAATGTTTTTATTGATGCGCGATGCGATGACGGATTCAATTCCTTCAAACGCTCCGCCGCAAATGAAGAGAATATTTTTCGTGTTAACGTTTATTAAACTTTGTTCAGGGTGTTTTCTTCCGCCGCGCGGCGGTACTCCGGCTACCGTTCCTTCCAAAATTTTCAGCAGTGCTTGTTGCACGCCTTCACCCGAAACATCGCGGGTGATTGATGTACTTTCACTCTTGCGCGCGATTTTATCGATCTCATCTATGTAAACAATTCCCTTTTGAGCTTTTTCCAAATTGTAATCAGCGGCTTGCAGTAATCGCACAAGAACCGTTTCAACATCATCGCCTACATATCCGGCTTCGGTGAGAGTAGTCGCGTCCGCAATTGCAAAAGGAACATCTAAAATTCTAGCAAGAGTTTGTGCCAATAAAGTTTTGCCGACTCCGGTTGGACCGATAAGAAGTATATTACTTTTCTCAATTTCAACTTCATCCATTTCGAACAAAGAAGATGAAGCATTTATTCTTTTATAATGATTGTAAACCGCGACAGCCAGAATTTTTTTAGCCAGATCCTGATCAATAACAAATTCATCAAGATTTTTCTTAATCATATCTGGCGTTAAAGTAGAACTGAAAGTTTCTTTTTTGGGGTAAGTCGAAATATTGTTCTTTAGAATGTCCACGCTCGTCTTAATGCAAATATCGCAGATGTAAACGTCTGGACCGGCAACCATAGATGTAACTTCACTTCCATCCCTGCCGCAGAAGGAACATTTAACTGTTCTTGGTTCTCGAAGATCGCTCATTTTTAACCGTTTTTTGTTTGTAGCTTATTAAGTTCAGTACGCGCACGGTCAAAATAGAGGGAGTTAGGGAATTTTTCAAGTAATTTCTCGTAGATTTCGGCTGCTTTTTGAAGATTTTTTACTCCATATTGATAGCACCTTGCGAGCAAAAAATCAGCTTTTTCGCTAAAAATACCACTTTTTTCGTTTCCAGTGAGTTCTTCCAAAATTTTGATCGCAGTTGGCAGATCATCTTGAGCGATTAGAATCTCCGCCAATTTTATTTTTGCGAAGTCGTTTAGAATAAATACGTTTGGGTTATCAGCTAAAGTTTTGAATTCAATCGCGGCTTGTTCCAGCTTATTTTGTAATGTCAGCATGTCGGCGTGCGAGTATCTCACAAGGTTGATCGAATCCTTTTTTGTTGTGCCGATCAGAGCGGAAAGTTCAAGTGCATCATTCGAAAAATCCGTGGAAAGATTTTTTGTTGCCTCGTTAAACAGTTTGAGCGCATCGGTAAAATTGCCTTTCCAAAAATTTATACGCCCAAGGTAAAACTTGGATTCGGAAAGATCGTTCGGTTGAATGTGTCCATTTGCAGCGGCTTGAGTGAAATATTTTTCAGCATCGCTCAGATTATCATTTCCAATTGCCATCTTGCCGCGGAAAATATTCGATTGAATAGCATAATTTGTAGTTGGAGATATTTCCGATATTTTTTTGTAGAGACTATCGGCTTTTGAATAATCAAAGAGCCGGGTTCTATAAATTTCTGCAATTCTAAAAAGCGCTTCTATGTTTATGGCATTATCGGGATAACCTTTCACAAATTCATTGTATGCGTCAATAATTTTTTTGTACTCGTCTCCGAATAGCGGAACCGGTTTGTACAACGGTTTCCATGAAAAGTTTGCCGAAAGAAATTTTTGATCGAGCGATGATTCAAGCGTTCGCGCATATCCAATCTTTGAAGGTTGAGTGTATGGAGAATTCGAATAATTTTTCAAAATGAAATTGTAAGCTTCTGCTGCCCAATCATATTGTCGGGTTCTGAAGGCGTCTTGGGCAAGGATAAACATGTTTGTTCCGTTCCCATGAAAAATGTTCTCCGACGTGACAACATTTTCGAAGGCATCCTTAAAATTTCCGCTTGAGACAAAAACAAATGTTAGAAGATCGTACAACTCCGGCATCACTTTTGATTTGGCAATAGATTTAACCGCCTCAATGGTTTGTTGAGATGCATCGGGACGGTTTATATAACTCATGATTCGTGACTTTACAACGGCTAATTGTTCGGGATGTTTTTCAATCAAGAAACAAAATTCTTCTGCAGCATCTTTGAATTTCATATTTGCAGCGTAAATATTCCCGAGATCAAACGAGAAAACTGTTGGGTCGGCAGAATGTTCCTTACCCTTTTTCAGAATGTCGATTGCTTTATCAAAAGCCCGGTTCTCAATCGCATAGTTTGCTATCACTCTGTATCCGACAGTCGATTCAGGACTGATCTTTGTCCCTTTATCCCAGGTCTCGTACGCTTTTTGTGATTGATCCATTATATAGTAGGTACTTCCAAGCAATCCGTAGAGATTGTAGTCGTTGGGAGTCTGAAGAATTTTTTGCTTAAGAAGTTCGACCGACTTATCATACTTTTTTTGTGCAACCAAAATTTTGTTGAGTGATTCGAAGAATGTATAATTCCACGGCTGTGCATCGTAGAGTTCTTTGTAGAGTGATTCAGCTTTTTCCAGTCTTCCGGCAACTTCATAGCTTTGAGCAAGACGGAATTTGTTATCCAAGTTGGGCTCAACCTGTGCAAATAAATTGATCGCTAAGAAATAAAGCAGAGAAAAAAACAGCGCGGATTTAAGTTTATTCACTCGCCAGGTATTTCTCATCAAAAATATTTCCAATGTTTAGAATTTTATTAGGATCGAAGACGAGCTTTAACCTCGCCATTTCTTTAATTGTTTCTTCTCCATACATAAGCAGCAAATATTCGCGTTTAAGTTTCCCGATTCCGTGTTCGGCGGAAACAGTTCCGTCCAATCGAACAGCTTCCTCACATATTTTAGAATAAATTTCCTTTGCTTTTTTGTACTCCGATTCATCTCTCGGCAGCATGTTTAGATGCGGATGACAATCTCCAAAGTGACCATAGACAATGTATTCCAGCTTAGCGTCTTCAACAGTTTTCTTCATCCATTGTAGAAACGGTCTGAAATTGGAAACCGGAACCGCGACGTCGGTGCCGACTTTTTTGAGTCCCTTGCTTGCTATGTATTCATTTACCTTCCAAGACGCGGCATGCCGGAAGTCCTTAAATTTTTCCTGTTCTTTTTTGTCGATGGCAATCCATGCAATGTTTTCGTCTGCGTTGTGTTTGTTGATGAGTTCTGTCCATCTGACAATCACTTCTTCATCGTTATCCAATATTTCTTGTTCAAACCAAACTGCGCCGGAAATATCCGGTGGAATACTCGGATAGTCTTTGCGCAGGAAGTTTAAAGCGTTGTTGTCAAAATATTCCAAACTGCGCGCCGAGATGATGTCTTCCGATTTTCGTTTCGAAAGATTGCGAGCTTCATCAATAAAATTTAGTACATCATTCTCGGTATTGAAAAATATAACGCATGATAAAACTTCTTTTGGCAGTGTGAGAAGACGAAATTTAATTTCGGTTATGATGCCGATAGTTCCTTCTGCGCCGATAAACAAATCAATTAAATCCATTCCGCCCGAACAAAAATATCCAGCCGCATTTTTTGTGTCTGGCATTTTGTAATCTGGAAGAGTGAATGAAATCTTATTCCCGTAGCCAGTTAGCAGCTCTGCATTAAGGTTATCCGCAAAACATTTTCCTCGTTCTATATTAATCAAATCGCCGGAAGGCAAAACAATTCGCAAGCCGATAACATAATTTCGTGTTGAACCGTACTTAAATGTTCTGGAGCCTGAGGCGTTTGTTGCTACGGTTCCACCGACAAAACAATTTCTTTCCGTCGGATCAACCGGATAAAATAGATTTTCAGATTCAACCAGGTACTGCATGTCTTTTAGAATTACACCGGGCTCAACCCGAATAAACATTTTTTCTTTGTTCAATTCTAAAATCTTGTTCATCTTTTCTAACGAGATAACCGCGCCTCCTTCGGGTACGCGAGAACCTGTTATGCCGGTTCCGTTACCGGAAACAGTCACCTTTTTTTTGTCTTGGTTCAATTGCTTGATTAGTTGAACAAGCTCTTCCTCATTCTGCGGAAAGAACACTTCATCACAAGAACCTTTATAGTTGGAAGCGTCCGACAAAAAATTTTGTATTTCATCGGAATTTTTTTTGATAATCATTTTGGACGGTTAATTGTGGGAAAAAATTTGTTACTTTTTAATATGTCATCAATCGAAAGATTTGCCGTGCTTTATCATAATCTCTTTCCACGCTTCCAAATCAAGCTGTTCGGATTCTTCAATCAGCATTATCGGAATGTCGTCTTCAATTCTATATCTTCTGCGCGTGTTTTTATCAACTGAGACAAGAAAATTTCCATCAAGAACCAAGTCTGCTTTTGTCTCTGGGCAGCAGAGGATATCCAACAGTTCTTTCGAAATCATATTTGTACCTCTCACAACTTTGAACGCTAATTGGTAAATTGTAACCGAAATATTGACAAATAAATGTAACTATTTTCGACGCAATTTTTCGAGTGATTTTATGAGTAACGCTATTAACCTTTCGGAAATTCCAATTCTAAGTACTAAACGATTAATTTTGCGCAAATTGTCTTTGGAAAATCAAAATGACATATTTGAATATGCTTCGATACCGGAAGTATCAACTTGTTTGCCGTGGAAACCGCACAAATCAATCGAGGATACTCTGGAATTTCTGAAGTTGGTGAACCAGGCAGAACGCACGATTGGCAGATCAGCAGAAAGATAAGAGAATCGATTCAAGTTCCAATGTTTCTTGCCGGCGGATTAAATTCAAATAACGTTATTGATGCAATCGCGCAAGTAAACCCGTTTGGCATTGATGTTTGTTCGGGCGTTCGAACCAACGGTAAACTTGACGAGCAAAAGCTGAAATCATTCTTTGAGCAAATTAGAAAAGCAGATAGAATTAATTGACAACTGATTCTCAACTTACCTATAAGAAAATTTTCCGGTTTTGGTTCCCGCTTTCTGCAACTTGGCTGATGATGTCGGCAGAAATGCCGTTTCTTACGGCAATAATCGCGCGAATCGGTTACCCCGAATTTAATTTGGCTGCATTCGGAGTTGCGTATTCGGTTGCACTCATTGTTGAATCGCCTGTAATGATGATGTTGAGCACATCTACCGCGCTGGTTGAAAACAAAAACACTTTCTTGAAACTCAGAAATTTCGTTTACCTTGTGAACGCCCTAATCACAATTGCAATAATCATATTTTTGCTGCCGCCGGTTTTTAATTTCTTTGCTCTTGATCTGCTAAATCTTCCTCTCAGAGTTTCGCATTTGACTCACATGGCAGTTGCCTTATTAATACCGTGGGCACCCTCGATAGGATACAGAAGATTTTATCAGGGAATACTGATCAGACAAAACTTAACACGTTATGTTGCTTACGGAACAGTTATTCGTCTTTCATCAATGGGAATAACCGCGTTCATGTTGTTTTTGTTTTCTCGCGCTCACGGTGTTGTTGTCGGCGCCGCATCTCTCTCAGCAGGTGTTATGATGGAAGCCATTGCTGCCAGAATCATGTCTTACAAGACGGTTAAGAAATATTTGAATGGAAAGGTGACATCAGATAAAGAAATAACCTACAAAGAAATTTTTCATTTTTACTTGCCGCTCGCACTAACTTCATTTATCTCATTAGGATTTCAGCCGGTGGTTACTTTTTTTATAAGTCACGGCAGATATGCGCTCGAATCGCTTGCAGTTTTTCCGGTAATAAATTCGGTGGTATTTATTTTCAGAGGATTCGGTTTATCAATTCCGGAAGCGGTTATAGCTTTGCTAAAAACAGAAAACGAATACAAAAAGCTAAAACGATTTTCCCAAGTATTGGGAATCACGTTGGTAATTGGTTTGAGCTTAGTAACTTTTACACCTCTTGCAGATTTATGGCTGTTGAAAGTATCGGGTCTTTCAATTCAGCTTGTTCAGTTTTCGCTAGTGCCTCTAATGCTCTATTCGTTGTTTCCATTGCTAACAGTATGGATAAATTTTGAACGAGCTATTTTAATTTACAGCCGCGAGACAAAACCGCTTACAAATGCAATTATTACCGAAGTCCTTGGAATGTTTATTATTCTTTTTGTAACTGTAACTTTTTTTGATTTCATCGGTGTTGTCGCTGCGGTTATTGCACTGACATTAGGAAGACTTGCCGCAAACTTCTATCTGATGCGACCGTTTAATAAGTGCGTTAGAAAAATAAAACGTCAGGCAAGCTGAATTTATTTTTGAAAAGAATCATTTGGCTTCAGAAGATTGGAACTTCGAAGGTAAATCGGAGTGAGACCTTTACTTTTTCACATCAACAAATAAGCCGTTCAATCCTATTATCACTCTAAAAAGTTAACTTTTTTGTTGCGTCAAAACGGATATAAAATTATTTTCAAATCGGAACTCACAGGCGCATATCTTATTTAAAAGCCTTTTTTTGACACTATGGCGGCAATTTATCGAAAGGAATTACCCTAATAATCGGGAAACCTGATCATAAAAAATAGCACGAGGAGAAACATAATGGACTCTTCCTCTGACAAAGTAAATCAAGATCAGTTAGTTTCATACTTACAAAATTTAGAATCGAGAATCTCGCGAATTGAATCTCATCTCCAACTCGATGAATATTCATCGGAGAATGAATTCAAGTTGCCGCCGATCTTCCCGCGTAAGATTTCCGATCAAGCTGATAACCTTGAAGAAACAATTGGGCAATTCTGGTTTGCAAAAGTTGGAATTGTCATTCTTGCCATCGGTATTGTTTTCCTGTTAACCTTTCCTTACAAAAATCTGCCTTCGGCGGTGCCAAGTCTCTTCGGTTATGCAATAGTGGGCGTGTTGATGTTTTTATCAAGATACTCTAGTAAGTCGCTGCCGTTTCTTTCTCATTATATTTTCGGCGGAGGATTGCTGCTTTTGTATTTCACAACACTCCGACTTCACTACTTTGGAATTGAACGCGCTATCGAAAGCGAAACCGTTGAAACAATTCTGCTGACTATTTCATCTGTCCTTTACCTGGTAATTGCTTATAGAAGAAAATCAATTTATCTGGACTCCATCGGAATTACGCTGGCTGCAATTACTATTCTCATAAGCAACAATAGCTATTCCGTTTTTCTTTTTTTAATGGTTCTTTCCTTTTTCATTGTTCACCTAAAAATAAAATTTGACTGGAACCCGCTTTACAATTTTGGAATTGTGTTAGTGTATCTGACAAACTTCATCTGGTTCATCAACGACCCCGTAATTGGAAATCAAATTGGTCTTCGAACGCTTCCGGAGATCAATCTTTTTGCTTATCTAGTTTACGCCGCAATCTTTGCTTCGGCAAGTTTGTATAATCAAAATAAAGAAGCTGAAAAGTACACTATAATATTAAACTCGCTTTTCAATTGTTTTTGGTCATATGGGTTCTTCTTATTAATCACGCTTCTCAAGTACAAAGAGATTTTGCCGCTATCGCATTTTGTTGCGTCCATCGTATTCCTAACGATTTCCGTTTTATTCTGGGTTAAAGAAGAAAGCAAATACGCCACCTTCTTTTACTCGATTCTAGGCTATACTGCATTAAGCATAGCGATCGTGGCGCAATTCAAAGAACCGGATTACTTTGTTTGGCTCAGCTGGCAAAGCATAATTGTTGTCTCCACAGCAATCTGGTTCCGGTCTAAGTTTATCATCGTTGCAAATTTTGTAATGTATCTAATAATATTCTTTTCTTACCTGGCGTTATCGGGAAGTTTTGGAGTGGTCAGTTTAAGCTTTGGAATTGTTGCTCTAACCAGCGCAAGAATTTTGAATTGGAAAAAAGATCGGTTGGATTTGAAAACAGAAGTGATGAGAAACTCTTACCTGGCGGCGGCGTTTTTCATTTTCCCGTATGCATTATATCATATCATGCCGCAAAATTATGTAAGTCTCTCGTGGACATTAGTGGCGCTGTCGTACTATGTGATGAGCGTAATTCTGAAGAATAAAAAATACCGCTGGATGGCGCTGCTCACATTCTTGTTAACGGTATTGCATGTGCTTTTTGTCGGCACAACAGATTTGGATCCGAGTTATAGAATTGTCTCGTTCATCTTTCTCGGAATTGTGCTTGTATTGATTTCGGCTTTATATGCAAGAAAAAAATCAAAGTCGGTATTACCGGCTGATGCTGGAGTTGAATCATCTGATAAATCATAAATGATTAATTCACAAAATGCGGAGAAAATATTTTCATGAAGAATTTTCTTGCAGGAATTCCGGAACAGGTAAAACGATTATCGGTATTGCTTGTAATACTTGTGATTGTTTTTATTGTTGTCCGCTCGACTTTAATTCCAAATGATTTCGGAAAGATTGGTCATTACCGGGCATCGGCAGTACAAAATATTGCTAACAACGAATTACACTATGCGGGGCAGGAAGTCTGCGTAGATTGCCATGACGATATTGTTGCAGTCAAAACAAAAGGTTATCACAAAAACCTTTCGTGCGAAGTTTGTCATGGGCCTTCTATAAAGCATACGGAAGCGCCTGATGAATTTAAGCCGCAGATACAGCGCAACAGAAGTTTCTGCCCTACTTGTCACGAATATTTGCCTTCAAGACCAACTGGATTCCCGCAGATTGTTTCTGCTTCTCACAATCCCAGAAAAATTTGTGTGTCGTGTCATAATCCTCATAATCCGGTTCCGCCCGTAACGCCCAAAGGATGCGAAGCATGTCATGCTGAAATTGTTGCAACCAAATCGTTGTCGTTCCATTCGGAAATACCTTGCACAAAATGTCATGTGGCAAATGAAAAACACAAACTAAGTCCGAGAGATAATCTGCCTACAAAACCGACTACACGTGAATTCTGCGGCCAATGTCACGCTGAGGACGCGAATAGTCCAAAAGATATTCCGAGAATAAACATGGCAACGCATGAGCCGAGATACGTTTGTTGGCAATGTCATTATCCACATTTACCGGAGGCTCAATAATGGAAAAGAAAATTAATGAAGCCGAGAAAAAATTAGAAAGAAGAAATTTCCTCAAGAAACTGGCTGTTATTTCTGTAGCTCCTATCGCATTCGGATTTTTGGGTTCAGGTGAGAAGCTGATGGGTTTAAAAAAATGGGCGCTGAATAACGGTTATGTTCCGAAAGATCATAAATGGGGAATGGGAATTGACATCAACAAATGTATCGGATGCGGAAGATGCGCCGATGCGTGTAAAAACGAAAACAATGTTCCGCGCGAGCCGTTTTTCTTTAGAACATGGGTAGAACGATACAGAATTTATGATGACGGAGAAGTTTTGGTTGATAGCCCAAATGGTTCGATAGATGGTTTTGAAGTATTATCGACGAAGAAAAAAATGGAACGAAGTTTCTTTGTTCCGAAAATTTGCAATCATTGTGATAACCCGCCGTGCGTACAAGTTTGTCCCGTTGGCGCAACTTTCAAATCCGAAGACGGTGTTGTGCTGGTTGATTCGGATTATTGCATCGGCTGCAGGTACTGTATTCAAGCATGCCCGTATGGCGCCCGCTTCTTGCATCCGGTTACACGCACAGCGGAAAAATGTACTTTTTGTTATCAACGCATAACGAAAGACAAATTGCCTGTATGCGTAGAAGTCTGCCCAACACAAGCAAGAGTTTTCGGGGAACTGAATAAAAAAGCAAGCCCGCTAGTTAGATTTTTGCGAATGAATAAAATCGGAATCCTGAAACCATCGCTGAACACCGAACCAAAAGTTTTTTATGCAAATCTTGATATGGAGGTGAAATAACGTGGAAGAATTAGTTCAACACCTGACCCCGATATTAAAAGAAATCACCGGATACATTTTCCCAAACGAAGTTGAGCTGCATTGGGGAATCTTAATTGTATTGTATCCTTATCTAACCGGATTAGTTGCCGGCGCGTTTATTTTAGCTTCCCTTGTAAAAGTTTTCAACGTAAAAGAATTACAGCCCACATACAGAATTGCCATGCTCACCGCTTTGGCTTTCTTAATTGTTGCGCCGCTTCCACTGCTTGGGCATCTCGGTCATCCAGAAAAATCTTACGAAATATTTTTAACGCCCAATACAACTTCTGCCATGGCAATGTTCGGATTTGTTTACGCATGGTATTTAATGGCCGTTCTGCTTTTAGAAATCTGGTTCGATTACAGGCGCGACATAATTTTATGGGCGTCGAAGGAGAAGGGAATTAAGAAATGGATTCACAAAATTGTTTCGCTCTTTTCAAAAGACATTTCCGAGAAAGCAATTCGCTTCGATAAAAAATCTGTGAAGATCGTAACCATCATCGGTATTCCTTCCGCGTTCCTTCTTCACGGTTACGTCGGATTTATATTCGGATCCATAAAAGCAAATCCGTGGTGGTCCAGCGTTTTGATGCCGATAGTGTTTTTATTCTCCGCGATTGTTTCCGGAATTGCACTGGTGCTGATAATTTATATGGTAGTAACACCATTGAGATCAAAACCAATTCAAATGGATTGCTTGGATAAACTTGCAAGCTATCTTTTCTACGTGATGATAATAGATTTTTCGCTCGAAGCTTTGGATTTTATTCACCGCATTTATGAATCCGAAGAGTCGATTAAAATTTTATCTGAATTGGTTTCGGGCAAACTGTTTGTTAGTCTCGTTGTTATTCAGCTCTTGATGGGAATGTTAATTCCTCTCGCATCAATAGCCGCGACAAAAATATTCAAAGCGCCGAGCGAACTGAAAAAGATGGTTTACTTCATCGCCGCTATTCTAGTTGAAATCGGAATTTTCACAACGAGATGGAACATTGTAATTGGCGGACAATTGTTCTCAAAAAGTCTGCGCGGACTAACAGTTTATAAAATGACTTTTTTTGGTTTGGAAGGATTTCTAGCCGCAATTGGAATTTTGATACTCCCTTTTATAATACTTTTTATTTTAATGAGACTGCTTCCGCCGTGGGAGGAAGCGCGGAATCCTTAATAAATCACTATATTATTTTTAATTAATTAATCACCAATAAAAAACGCGTTAGGTTATGAAGATTAATAGAAGAAAATTCTTGAATTCGATTTTGGGAATAGGAGGAATAGGAGGAATACTTTCCATCTTTTATCCCATAGTTTCTTATTTAATTCCTCCAAAGATGGCGGAACCAAAAGTAAACTCCGTTAAAGCCGGAATGACCTCCGACTTTGCGGCGAACAGCTACAAAATAGTTAAGTTCGGCAGAAAGCCGGTTATCTTGATTAAGACAGTGGATAATCAATACAAAGCACTGTCGGCTAGCTGCACTCACCTGGATTGTATTGTTCAATATAAATCCGATACAAAACAAATCTGGTGCGCGTGTCACAACGGCATTTATGATTTGAATGGAAGAAATATTTCCGGTCCGCCGCCAAGACCTTTAGAGCAGTACGATGTAAAAATTGTAAAGGACGAAATTGTAATTACTAAAATGGGTTAATCAATGTTAAAGAATATTGGTTCTAAAATCGTTTCTTCGATCGATGAACGGTACGACCTGACACCGGTACGTAATCTGCTTCAACATAAAAAAGTTCCGGAACACCGCCACTCGGTTTGGTATTACATGGGCGGGGTAACTTTGTTTTTATTTATCGTTCAGTTGTTGACCGGCATTCTTCTTCTTTTGTATTACCGTCCCGGTGAAGACAGCGCTTACGAAAGCGTCCGCTTCATTGTTACCGAAGTAAAATTTGGCTGGCTGATAAGAAATGTTCACAGTTGGTCTGCAAACTTGCTGGTGTTGTTTGCGTTCGTTCACATGTTTAGTGTTTTCTTTTCCAAAGCTTATGAGAAACCGAGAGAGTTAACATGGATTACCGGATTTATAATTTTGGTTTTTTCTCTGGCATTCGGTTTCAGCGGTTATCTACTGCCTTGGAATGAATTGGCTTTCTTCGCAACAAAAGTCGGAACCGACATTGTAGGAGTAGTACCGGTAATCGGTCAACCGTTAAAAGTACTTTTGCGAGGTGGAGAAGATGTAACAGGCGCAACGCTTTCAAGATTTTTCGGTATCCACGTCGCAATACTGCCGGCAATCTTCACGTTCTTCTTAGCGCTACACTTGTTGTTTATTCAACGCCAAGGTATGCACGAACCTGAAGAATTTAAAAACTTGCCCGAAGAAAAGAAAAAATATATTCCGTTCTTTCCGGATTTTGCTCTGAAAGATTTTTTGTTGTGGGTAGTTGTATTCAACGTTCTGATATTCCTAGCGCTTTATTTTCCTTGGGAATTGGGAAACAAAGCCGATGCGTTCGCTTCGGCGCCCAAAGGAATTAGACCGGAATGGTATTTCATGTTCATGTTTCAATCGTTAAAATTTCTCCCGGCTCATATTCTCTTTATAGAAGGAGAATTACTTGGTGTTTTGTTTTTTGGAGTTGCCGGCTTTATATGGATGCTGGTTCCGTATATCAAAATTAAACACAGAAGCGGATGGAAATTTCAACCGCTAACATTAATTGGAATTTTCGTTGTCATTTTCATTGTAATCATGACAGTCTTAGGTTACTTATTATAGGAAACAACAAAATGAGAACAAGATTTTTTTATTTATCGACAACAGTATTGCTGACCACTTTTCTTTTCGGATTCGCTATTCAGAAAACAGATAATAAAACGAAACAGGCGCCGAAAGTTGATAACTGTCTTTCGTGCCATAAAGATATTGACGATATGCCGCAAGGTTATTCCGATTACGATGTTCATAGACAAGCGGGACTTACGTGCGCCTCTTGTCACGGAGGAGATCCTTCGAGTACAAATCAAGAAGTTGCAATGAGTCCGGCAAAAGGTTATGTCGGCGTTCCGAAAAGAAAAGACATTCCCAAATTTTGCGGCAAGTGTCACTCGAATATCGATTACATGAGAGTTTATCAACCGAGAATCGCGACCGATCAGGTAACGCAATATTACACCAGCATGCACGGAAAAAAACTTATGGCTGGCGATGAAAATGTGGCGGAGTGCGCAAGCTGTCATACCGCGCACGGCATTTTTCCGGTTAAAGATCCCCGTTCAACGGTTTATAAACTCAACATTCCAAATACATGCAATAAATGTCACGGTAATTCGGAGTTGATGAAAAAATATAACCTTCCGAGCAATCAGCTTGAAGAATATTCCAAGAGCGTTCACGGAATAGCATTATTGAAACAAAACGATCTCGGCGCTCCGGCGTGCAATGATTGTCACGGTAATCACGGCGCAATGCCTCCTGGAATTACGTCGATCGCTCACGTTTGCGGAATGTGTCACTCAAGCAACATGGAATATTTCAACGCAACTAAAATGGCAAAGGCATTTGCCGAGCAGGATTTTCACGGATGCGAACAATGCCACGGTAATCACTGCGTGCAGAAACCAACGGATGATATGATTGGCGTCGGTAAGAATTCAAAATGCGTTGATTGCCACGACAAAGGTGATGTAGGTTACGTTGCAGCAGAGAAAATAGAAGGAGAAATTGTTCAGCTTAAAAACTCCTTTGATACTGCTACATCCAAATGGGAAGAAGTTCGTCAGAAAGGTATGAACGATGTTGACATTGGTTTTCTGCTTCAAGATGCGAAACAGGATTTGATTCAGTCTCGAACTTTGGTGCATACTTTTGATCCTGCGAAAGTCGTCGTCAAAACTAAAGACGGTATGGATATTACGAATAAAGCAATAATGCTTTCGGACAAAGAAATTAGCGAATACTATACACGCCGCAACGGTTTTGCTGCTGCAACGCTTGCGTTTTTGGTAATTGTAGGTGCATTATACTTCAAAATTAAAGACAGAGAAAAAAGAAAGTAAGGTTGAATGGTTAGAAAATAATTCAATCAAAGTAGCTTTGAGAAATCTTCAGGATCAATCTTCGCCTGTCTAAGAATTTCAAGAAGAGTTCCAATCTTTAGTTCCTTGTGTAAAGGAACGACACAACCGATATATCCCACATCAGTTTGTTTTTTAATATAACATGACTCCCGCGTTGACGGATGCGGATAAAACCGAGTCGTACTAAAGCGCGAATAGCTTCTTCGCCGGAGATTTTTTTAGCTTAGGCATTTACCGCCACTTCAAACGTAGTTAGCATTGGTCGTTCAATATCCTTAATAGGAAATTCTTCAAGATACAATTCCGTTGCTTCTTTTAGATTAGCCAACGCATCTTCAATTGTTGCACCTTGACTAACATTGCCAATCTCCGGGCATTGGGCAACATACATATCTTCCTCACGGTGAAAGATAGCGGTGAAAGTTTTGAAGGTCATCTTTTTTCTCCTATGATACAATTAAAAAATTCTACTCTATACTGGATTTTTAATAATGAAGTTTGGGAAATCTTCAAAAATCCAATTGTTTTTTAATGTATTATAAATTATTCCCAAAAATTTTCTGGCAGT
>JAKAEE010000044.1 GCA_021820065.1 Bacteroidota bacterium
GAGTGTAGAATATAATTTGGAGAAAATTTATGGATCAATTTTTACAAGCTGCAATCGACGAAGCTCAAACCGGTTTGAACGAAGGCGGAATCCCGATCGGATCAGTGATAGTTCATAACGGAAAAATTATTGGTCGCGGACACAACCGCCGTGTGCAAAAGGGAAGCGCAATCTTGCACGGAGAAATGGATGCGCTTGAAAATGCTGGAAGACAACCCGCGTCGGTTTACAGAGAATCTGTTCTCTACACAACTCTTTCGCCTTGCTCGATGTGTTCCGGTGCAATTCTTCTTTATGGAATTCCGAAAGTTGTGATTGGTGAGAACAAAACTTTTATGGGCGAAGAAGAACTGTTGAAATCGCGCGGTGTACAAATTGAAGTGTTGGACGATAAAACATGTACGGACATGATGACAAAATTTATTCATGACAAACCAGAATTGTGGAATGAAGATATCGGCGTGTAATGCCTGTTATGGTGTATAAACTCTCGGAACACGTGTATTAATATTAGTTAGAATCTCATACGGAATTGTTCCCGCCCAGTCGGCAAGTTCTTCCACTGTAATTGAATTATTTCCGTTAACACCGATCAAAGTCACTTCATCACCGTTGTACGCAGAATCTTTTTCGATGTTGACTACAATCTGATCCATAGAAATTCTTCCAATCACCGGGTACCTCTTTCCGTGAATCAAAACTTCCGCTTTGTTGCTCATGGCTCGCAAATATCCGTCGCCGTAACCCACAGGTACCGTAACCGCGCGAATATCATGATTGGGTTTCCATGTCATTCCATAGCCAACAGTATTTCCGGCTTTGATTACTTTGAAATACACAACTAAAGATTTCCAAGTTAGAGCGGGAATAACTTTGACCGCATGTTTTACTTCTTGCGACGGATAAACTCCGTAAAGCATAATTCCCGGACGAACCATATCCAAATTTGCTTCCGGCATCTGAAGAATTGCGCCTGAGTTTGCCATGTGACGTGTCGGTGTTGGCAATGAATGTTTTTCAAAAAAAGAGAGGGCTTCGTTAAATCTTTCCAGTTGAAGTTTGGCAAAACTAAAATCGCTGTCGTCTGAATTTGCAAAGTGAGAATAAACGCCGTCAATTATAATATGTTTGCATGAAAGCGTGGCTTCGAAAAATTTTTCAGCATGATAGTAATGTACGCCGAGACGTTCCATGCCGGTATCAATCTTGAGATGAACTCTGGCTTTCTTTTTCAATTGTGCGGAAAGTTCATCAATCTGTTTTAATTTTTCGATTGATGAGGCGGTTATCGCAAGATCATGCTTAATGAAAATTGGAATTTGATTTCCCCAGATGCCGCCGAGAACCAGTATCGGAATTTTGATTCCTTTCTGACGCAGAAGAATTCCCTCTTCAAGAACGGCAACGCCAAGATAATCCGCTTCAAGTTCTTCCATAAGCTGCGCAACGCGAACTAATCCGTGTCCGTATGCGTTTGCTTTAAGAACCGGCATTACTTTCGCCGGTGCAACATGTTTTTTGATCGCTCTGAAATTTTCGGTAAGAATTTTCAGATCAACTTCTACACGTGTAGGGCGAATTACTTCGTCAACGCTGATTACCGGATAATTAACGGAACTGTTCATTCACGGCTTCTTCTTTTCTTATTACAAAAATATGATTTTTATTTTGACATGCGATTAATTTGTTTAACACCAGACATTATTCCGAGCACATTTATTTTAAGAGGCTTATTTTTAACAAAGAAAAACACGTCACAATCGGAAGGTTCTAATTGAAAGTATTGTTCATCGGCGGCACTGGCGTAATTAGCTCTTCATGTTCACAGTTATGTGTTGAAAAAGGTTACGATCTGTTTCTGCTGAATCGAGGAACGTCTTTTAGAGCCGCACCAAAAAATGCGGAAATAATTAACGCCGATATTAGGAATGCCGCTGCGGTAAATAACGCAATAGGCAACCGCACTTTTGATGTTGTGGTTGATTGGATTGCTTACAACAAAGAACATGTGGAGAATGATTTCAATTTATTCAGAGACAAAACCAATCAATATATATTCATCAGTTCAGCATCGGCATATCAAAAGCCCGTTCAGAAATTGCCGATTACAGAAGAGACGCCGCTTGAAAATCCATTCTGGAGTTACTCGCGAGCAAAAATTGATTGCGAAAATTTTTTGATGAAAGTTTACCGCGAAGAAAATTTTCCGGTCACCGTTTGCAGACCGTCCTCCACGTACGATAAAACAAAAACTCCGCTGCGGGCAGATTATCTCCCGTTTCACCGGATGAAAAACGGCAAAAAAATAATTATTCATGACGACGGAAATTCTTTGTGGACGCTGACGCATACTCGTGATTTCGCAAAAGGATTTGCCGGGTTGCTCGGTAATTCGCAAACAATCGGCGAAGCGTACCAGATCACTTCCGATGAAGTCCTAACATGGAACGCGATTGCCGAAACATTGGCAGAGAAAGCCGGATACGATTTGCATGTAGCGCATCTACCCTCAAATTTTATTTCTCAATACGACAAAGAATGGGGCGACAGTTTATTGGGCGATAAAGCAAACAACGCCGTGTATGATAATTCCAAAATCAAAAAACTTGTGCCGGAGTTCAAAGCAACAATTCCGTTTTCGCAAGGCGCCGAAGAGATGGTTGAGTGGTATTCCGATCCGAAAAATCAAATTGTAGATTATAATCTCGATACGCTTATGGATAAAATGATTCGCGATTTCAATTCATAAAATTTTTTGAAAGGATTATGATGAAAAGAGTAATAATTTTTTTGTTCGCGCTTGTAATCGCGCTAAATGCTCAGTCACGCCAGCCAGTAACGCTTCATCATACGGAAGTGATCGAAATGAAATCCACTTCCAGCGGGAACACTTATCCAATTTTTGTTTGTCTTCCCGGAAGTTATAATTACACGAAACAAAATTACCCTGTGATTTATATGCTCGACGCATATTCGTCGTTTGGAATTATGACGGAGATGCAGCATCTACTGGCGTTCGATAAAGAACTACCGGAAGCAATCATTGTTGGAATTTCATCCAAGGGTGGATCGAAAGAATTTATTTACAACCGTGCGCGTGATTATACACCGACAAAAGTTTCTGCAGAAAATCTGCCGGAAGAAGTTAGACTTATGACACCAACATCGGGCAGCGGAGAAAAATTCTTGCAGTTCATTAAAAGCGAATTAATTCCAATGATTGAAACCAAATACAGAACTGAAAGAAATGACAGAACACTTGTGGGGCATTCCTACGGAGGACTTTTTTGTTTTTATACTTTGTTTACGGAGCCGGACTTGTTTAACAGATATGTTATTCTCAGTCCGGTATTGTTTTGGGATAATTATTTTATGACTAAGCTGGAATCCAAGTTTTTTGAAGGTCATAAGGAGTTGAACGCAGCAATTTATACGGCGGTAGGTTCGCTTGAGCCGGAGAGTTTTCAAAACGATTGGAAAGATTTCGTTTCGACAATTCACAAACACAATTACGCCGGATTAAATTTGTTCGACGAAATATTGCCTGGTGAAACTCATTTCACAGTTATTCCTTTTATGGTAACTCATGGGTTGAAAGCTGTTTTCAAAAGAGAAGAAAAAAAATAATCGTGGCGGATCAAGTTAAACTAGAAATACTTTACGATGACAAAGAAATAGTTGCCGTCAATAAGCCGGAAGGAATTGCTTCTATTGCCGAGAACGATACAAGGAGAGATTCGATCCATTCTCTGCTGGAGAAGAAGTTATCGCAAAAAATTTTTATTGTTCACCGACTTGACAAAGAAGTAAGCGGTGTAATTTTGTTCGCGAAAAACGCCGCGGCTCACAAAACGCTGAACAGACAATTTGCGGGCAGAACAGTTAAGAAATCGTATCTTGCATTGGTGTATGGAAACATTGATAAAAATGAAGGTTCGATTACGAAAGCAATAAGAGAATTTGGTTCGGGAAGAATGGGCGTTGATGAAAAAAACGGCAAGCCGAGCTCAACGAATTTCAAGGTCGTAAAGAGATTTAATGAATACACACTGTTGGAATTAAATCCCTCCACCGGTCGCCGCCACCAATTACGGGTTCATCTTTACGGCATTGGTCATTCTATCGTTGGTGATTCTCGTTACGGCGATAAAGAAACTCAAAAGAATTTTCCCAGAATTATGCTTCACGCACAAAGCATAAAGTTTGATTTACGCGAGCGAAAGGGAATTGAACTCCGATGCGATGCACCCAAAAGTTTTCTGGATGTGCTTGAAACAATTTAACGTGACAAAGTTTAACTTTGCAAATCAAAAAGTGGAAAAGACCGTTATGAAAGAATTTATAGAGCAAACGAAAACATTTAGATTTTTAAGTTTGTAAATAATTGGTAATCAAAAAATGAAATCAATTAGAAGTGTTGAGGCAGAACAGTTGAATTGGATTCAGCCGAAAGCACTCGAACAAACTTTTGAACTGCGCGGCAATGAAGATTTGTACGCCTCGTTAATTTTTCCGAAATCTCTTGGATCCTTAGCTGAGACGGAAGCATCTAATGGCAAGTGGACTTTTAAGCGTGTCGGTTTTTTCAACGTGACAATTACAATCCGTGAAGTAGGAAAAGAAACCGATCTTGCGGTTTACAAACCGAAGCGGATGAGTTATTCTGGCAGTTTGGAATTTTCAAACGGAGAAATTTTTCATTGGCAATCGTCAAATTTTTGGTCAACCAAATTTGAATTTCAAGATGTGAATAATAATACTGTTGTTGCTTTCAAGTCGGGAATTGAAGAACCTAAATTGAAAGACTGGTTTAAGACACAAGCGCGTGTTGAATTTTCAGAAAAAGCAAAAAAATATCCGGAACTGGAACTGCTGATTTTATTCGGCTGGTATTTAATAATTGCGCTTCAGCTTGATTCATCAGCCGGTGCGGTTGTTGCCGCCGCTTCATAATTTTCTAACAAAAAAACTATGGTAATATGACACAAATTATTTATCTATTATTGATCGGTCTTTTCGCCGGCGCTGTCAGCGGAATTCTGGGAATCGGCGGCGGAATAATTGTTCTTCCCGCTCTAGTTTATCTCTTGAATTACTCTCAACAGGAAGCTCAGGGAACTTCTCTCGCACTACTGCTTCCGCCAATCGGAATTTTAGCGGTTCTAAATTATTATAAAGCCGGATACGTTAATATTAAAGCGGCATTGATTATGAGCGCGGCTTTTCTTCTTGGTAGTTATTTCTCATCAAAATTCGCGGTCACACTTCCTGAAAGTGTTCTTAAGAAAATTTTCGGCGCATTTCTCCTCTTCTATGCAATAAAACTCTTTTTCGAAAAATAACGCTGCTCTTTAGAGCAAAGAATTACGATCATTAACAAATTTTAATCTTCCAGATTAAACCCACCCGTCCGTTCTCCCTGTCTATAGCTCAAAGACAAATACTTAGAAAGCAATTTGAGATAACTATAGAATGAAACTCGATCAACAAAAAAATTAAACCCCCTCGCACGAACCGACTCACAGATCCCCAAATCCATCCCGCTTTTTGCGGGATGGATTTTTTTATGCCGTCCTTCGCTCTAAAATGATTGGTAGTTGTTGACTAATGTTTTTAAGTTGCAGTGTAAAATCTTATTACGGAGAAATCATATAATGAAGAACATCTTAATTGTTGCGGCTGTCGTTGTTATGTTAATTACAACGGCGCTTGCGCAATCAGAGACTCAAGCAAGCAGCGCCGATCAAATAAAAGCGAAACTCGTTCAGTGGGAAGAGTCTTTCAACAAAAGAAATCTTACAAACTTCGGTTCGTTTTATGCGGAAGATTATGTTGGACTTTATCCCAACCAGCCGGATCAAACTTATGCTTCCACTCTTAACGAGTACGATAGATTATTTCAAAATAAGTTTCTTGCGATCAAGCTTGAGTATGATATATTAGAGATAGAAGCCGGCAATGATTTTGGTTTTACGCGAATAGTTGAAACCTCGGAAGTGAAACCAAAATTTGCAACTAAGTCCCAATATGCTCAAGACACCGGACTTCTTGTTTGGAAGAAAGAAAAAGATGGCGGATGGAAGATTTACCGTTCTTCGCTTTTTCCTTTGGTGAAGGAAAAGTAAAAATTTTCCGATACGGAGAAATTTAATGGTATTGTTTGACTAACTTACTTTTGTTGATCTTGATGCCGTGATCAAAAGAATCCCAAGTTGAGTGCGAAAGGAACAATTAATAAAATAAAAAAACTAATGGTTGTAAAAACTAAAATTAAAAGGGGGTAACATGCATTCCCGCTTATCTTTACTCATCGTTATGTCTTTCTTTTTAGCCGTTTCGGTTTTCAAAGCTCAAACAGACCAGTCATTAATAAAAAATGGCGCACCAAATATTTTTATGGATTGCGGATTATGCGACATGAATTTTGTCAAGGAACAGATTTCAATCGTTAATTTTGTGCGAGATAGGAAAGACGCGGACATACATATTTTGTTTACCTCTCAACGGACTGCTGCGGGAGGAACAGATTACAAACTATATTTCATCGGTCAAAATATGTTTGCAAACATGGACGATACGCTGGAGTATTCTACCAATCAGACCGACACACGTGATCAATCTAGAATCAAAATGGTGGACGCCCTCAAGAAAGGATTGGTGCGTTACATAGCGCGGACGAAAGTTTCCGATCAGATAAACATTTCCTTTGCCAAACCAAAACAGAATGAAGGGGAACAAAAAGACGATTGGGATTTCTGGTATTTCAAAACCAGCATTAACGGCTTTTTTAACGGTCAGGATAATTACAAGCATAATTATGTTAACGGCTCAATTACCGCAAATCGTTCTACGGAAGATCTTAAAATAAATTTTAATGTAAATGCCAGCTACAACGAAAATATTTATACCTACAACGATGGTGTTTCGAAGACCGATATACTTAGTCTTTCTCGTTATCAAAGTTTTCGTTCTTACCTTGTTAAAGCAATAGACAGCAATTGGTCGTGGGGCGTTTGGGCGGGACTTAGTTCATCAACATATTCTAATATTGATTTTGAAGCGTGGGCGTCGCCGGGAATTGAGTACAATGTTTTTCCGTACTCGGTTTCAAATGAAAAGCAGTTAAGAATAGATTATAAACTTCGTCACGGATATTTTAAGTACGGGCAGGAAACAATTTACTTCAAAACGAAAGAAGATCTTTGGAGTCAATCTTTGGATGTTAATTTTTCATTGGTAAGACCGTGGGGAACGATCAGCATTGAAACAGAAGGCGCAAACGTTTTAACAGATTTCAATTTGTACGAGCTAAGTGTTAGCGGGAGCGTCTCGTTGAATCTCTTCAGGGGGTTTTCATTAAACTTTTACGGCGGTTACTCCAAAATAAGGAATCAAATTTCATTGCCACGCGCAGGCGCAACTCTGGAAGAAGTACTGACCCAGAGAAGACAACTTGAAACGCAATATTCTTACTGGGGAGGATTCGGTGTTTCATATTCGTTCGGCTCTATTTACAATAATATTGTTAACCCGCGGTTCGGCAGCGAGGGTGGAAATACGATGACAATTTCTTTTTAGAAGATAATGACAGTAACAGAAATTATTGATGAATTAAAGCGGCACTACAATCCGCGCAATCTGGAAGGTATGGCGCGTTACGGAATTAATGTTGAGAAAGCGTTCGGTGTTAACGTTCCCGTGTTACGTGCGCTCGCAAAGAAAATTGGAACCGACCATAAGCTAGCATTAAAACTCTGGGAGAGCGGTTATCACGAAGCGCGTCACATCGCTACAATGATTGACGATCCGAATCTTGTTACCAAAACGCAAATGAACAAATGGGTGCGCGATTTCAATTCTTGGGATATTTGCGACGGAACGTGTAGCAATTTATTCCGGTTCACACCGCACGCATTCGATAAAATTTTTGAATGGACCGAACGTAAAGAAGAATTCATCCGCCGCACAGGATTTTCTTTAATTGCATACTTAGCTGTTCACGAGAAGAAACGCGACGACAAAGATTTTCTCAAGTTCTTTCCGTTAATTAAAAAACATTCTATTGATGAAAGAAATTTTGTGAAGAAAGCAGTCAACTGGGCGCTGAGGCAAATCGGGAAGCGCAGCAAGTTCCTGGATAAGGAAGCGCTCAAACTTGCAAACGAAATTAAAACTCTCGAATCAAAATCCGCGAGGTGGATTGCCAATGACGCAATCAGAGAATTGACTGATTTAAAAACCCTGTCACGAATAAAAAAATAGTAAACCAGTCTTATAACCGCATTTTTCAGCTCTGGGTCGTGAAATCGTCCATACCGACGCACAGTATATATTTATCGTAAAACGATATATTTTTCTTGACAAATGAGAATTATTTGTATATGTTGAACCCGAAAAGTTTGGAGGAAAAATGAAAGCACAAAAAAGGAAATTTTCGTCTGTGACTGCTTACAGTCTGTTGAGCATTGTCTTTGGTTCATCTCTTTTACTTACCGCGCTCTCGGCGTTTCTGCCAATATTGTTTTTCTTTAAAGGTGAGAGCATGCCAACTTGGTTCGACCTGAAAGTGGGATTGGATCCTATTGTGAATGATACGATCTTAAAAACAAGTCAAGTCGGTAATGGCTTTGCTATTAATGGTATAGTTGGAAGCGTAACCATCTTTCACCCAACCATTTGGGTTTCCATTTTAAGTAATTTGATCCCACTCTTGATTTGGGGTTCAATATCTTATGGCGTTTATTTATTACGGAAGATTATTAAAAATGTTTATAACGGCAATCACTTCAAAGTTGATAATGTAAGAAACACTAGGATAATAGCATTCTTAGTAATTCTCGTGCCTCACATAGTAACCATTTTGCAAAATATAGTGTTAAGCACCCTACCGCAAAAGCTAATTATAAACGGTATGGAAGTTCGCAGAATGGTTGGCGCTCCGATACAGATATTCAATTTTGTAATCCTTCCGCAAGTACTTTTGGCGGGGCTAATTCTTTTTGTATTTGCTGAAATATTCAAGGAGGGAGAGATCATAAAACAAGAAAACGACTTGACCGTGTGAGGTATTGAAATGATAAGAGTAAACTTAGATGTAATGATGGCAAAGAGAAAAATGTCTCTAACAGAATTAGCTGCGAAAGTAAACATTACAATGGCGAATCTTTCCGTGCTAAAAACTGAGAAAGCTAAAGCAATTCGTTTTACCACGCTCGATGCAATATGCAAGGTGCTCGATTGCCAGCCCGGCGATATTTTGGAATATGTTGCAGATACTAAAAACAAATAACAATAAAATGATTTTTTACAAGAGAATGTTATTTGAGGTAAATTGAATTCTTCTTCCCATCCCCATATTTTTACCACCGATAAATTTTATTATTAGAAAATGTCTAAGAGTGTCTTATGATAAATTATATTTCAAATCTGCCGGTTATAGTCCGTTCTTCTTTTTTGCTGATCTGCTCAAACATGTTCTTGACCTTTGCCTGGTACGGTCACTTAAAAAATTTGTCGGATAAAAAATGGTACATAGCCGCAATTGTAAGCTGGGGAATCGCGCTGTTTGAATACCTCCTGCAAGTCCCGGCAAACAGAATCGGTTATACAGAACTAAGTCTATCTCAACTTAAAATCCTTCAGGAAGTAATTACGCTTTCTATCTTCGTCCCGTTTGCCATGGTTTACATGCGCCAGCCGTTTAAGATGGATTACCTATGGGCGGGACTATGCTTGATTGGAGTAGTTTATTTCATTTTTAGATCATAATAGCAGAGCTTAAGTAATAACTGTAACAGCAGGATAAAGCCGCTCAATTTGACCGCCGACACCGTAATAATTTATGAACCGAAAACTCGCAATTTTTGTTTGCATAATTATGCATAATAATGTATAATTATTCCCCAAAATTAAAAGTCTTTACAAAAATGATTAATGTTGGAATAGTTGGCGCTGCGGGTTATTCGGGTCTGGAATTGATCAAACTTCTTCTTAATCATCCCGAAGTTGAGATAACCAAATTATTTGGCAGCTCAACCGTTGGAAATTTCATCGAGGAAGTTCACCCGGCTCTGAGAGGAATGATTTCGCTTGAGATTCAGCAATTCAACGTTTCCGAATTAAAAGAAGTGGATGTTTTATTCGTTGCATTACCATCCGGACAATCAATGAACATAATTGCCGAAGCTTACAAAGCTGGTGTGAAAATTATTGATCTCGGCGGTGATTTCAGACTGAACGACATCAGCGAGTACAAAAAATATTACAAGCATGATCACCTAGCGGCGGAACTATTAACGAAAGCTGCCTACGGGTTGAGCGAATGGAATGAAGAAGAAATTCAAAACTCGATGCTCATTTCAAATCCCGGTTGTTATCCAACAAGCGTGCAGCTTCCGTTAATTCCGCTACTGAAAAACGGTTTGCTTGAAAATGAATTGATCAGCATAGTTTCATATAGCGGTACTAGCGGGGCAGGAAAATCCGTTACCGCGAACATGATTTTCAGCGAAGTAAATGAAAGCGTTCGTGCCTATAAAGTTGGTAATCATCAACACATACCGGAAATAAAGCAGTACTTGGAAAAATTTGGCGGAACAAAACCGGATTTCTCTTTTGTACCTCATCTCTTGCCGATAACGCGAGGGATTTATACAACCATCCACGCAAAAGTAAAAGCGGGAGTAACCGAAGCCGAGATAAACGATGCATACAAATCCAGCTATGCAGAAAAACCATTTGTAAGATTGATTGCACCTGCGATACCGGAAATCAAAGATGTTGTCAACACAAACTTCTGCGATATCGGTTTCAAACTATTAGACAATGACACGCTCGTGATCTTTTCGACCATCGATAACTTGGTAAAAGGCGCGGCAGGACAAGCGATTCAAAACATGAACATAATGTTCGGATTTCAACAAACAGAAGGAATATTAAAATGCAATGGGAATCCATCCCGACAAAGTCGGGACAAGAAAAAGTCGTTGCAGATAAAATAAACGCCGGCATAACGGCTCCAAAAGGCTTTAAAGCCGCTGGCATTCATTGCGGAATTAAAAAATCCAGAAAAGATTTAGCGCTGATAGTTTCGGAATACCCGGCAACGGCAGCTGCGGTCTTCACATTGAACAAGGTTCAAGCCGCTCCGGTACTCGTTTGCAAAAAGCACTTGAGTGAAAGTTCATTCTTCAAAGCAATCATTGTAAACAGCGGCAACGCGAATGCCTGCACCGGAGAACAAGGTTATGTTGATGCATTTACGATGGCTGCCGAAACAGCTTCGGTGCTTGGCGCAGAAACAGAACAAATATTTGTGTCATCGACTGGTGTAATTGGCGAAACGCTTCCGATGGAAAAGATTGTTAACGGAATACACAAAGTTGTTCAACATGTCGACGAAGGCGAGTATCAGAGCGCGGCGGAAGCAATAATGACAACCGACACTTTTTCAAAATCATACGATGTGACATTTTCTATCAACGGATTTGAAGTGAACATCGGCGGAATTGCAAAAGGCTCCGGCATGATTCATCCAAACATGGCAACAATGCTGGGATTCGTAACCACCGATGCTGCAATCGAAAAAAATGTTTTTCAGAAAATGCTGAAAGATACGGTTGATAAAACTTTTAACAGAATTACGGTTGACGGCGACACGAGCACGAACGATATGGTAATTGCGCTAGCAAACGGTGCCTCCGGCGTTTCAGTCGAACCGAATACATCGGCTTATGAAGTGTTCGAAGAACAGCTTTATTCAATTCTAAAAAAATTGGCAATCGATATTGTAAAAGACGGCGAAGGTGCAACAAAGTTAATCGAGATAACGGTTGAAGGCGCACAGACGGATGACGACGCCGTTAAAGCGGCAAGAACAGTTTCACTTTCTCCGCTTGTTAAAACCGCAATACACGGTGAAGATGCAAACTGGGGAAGATTGCTTGCGGCAGTCGGTTATTCCGGAATTGAATTCGATCCCGATAAATTTGAAATAGAAATTAACGGCACGCCGATTTTGAAACAGAATTATCAAGTTACACTTCCCATTGCAGAGGCAAACAAAACATTGAAGCCGAAGGAAATTAAAATCGTTTTGAAACTTAATTCCGGCAGCGGCAGTGCGACTTACTGGACATGCGATTTTTCCGAAGAGTATGTTAAGATTAACGGGAGCTATAGAACGTGACGAATCCGATTTTCAGAAAAGAAGATGTGTTGATTGAAGCGCTGCCTTACATTCAGCAGTTTGAAGGCACAACCTTCGTAATCAAATACGGCGGCGCTGTTATGCAGGATGAGGCGCTGAAGTCTATGGTTGCGCAAGACGTAACGCTGCTTCGTAAAATCGGAATTGAAGTTGTTGTAGTTCACGGCGGCGGAAAAGAAATAACATCGTTTGCAGAAAAGCTTGATATCGAAACAAAATTTGTAAACGGGCAACGATACACAGATGAAAACATGCGCGATGTCGTTCAAATGGTTCTCGGCGGATTAATCAATAAAGACATAGTTCGAAGAATAAACGTTCATGGCGGAAGAGCTGTTGGTGTTAGCGGAATCGATGCGAATTTGATTAAAGTAAAAAAACATAATGAAGATCTCGGATTGGTCGGCGAAGTTACGGAAGTGAATGCCGCGTTCATAAAAAATTTATTGCAAGACGGCTATCTGCCGGTGATAGCGCCGATTGGAGTTGATGATGAAGGAACAGTTTACAATGTTAATGCGGACATAGCGGCTGGACCAATTGCCGCATCGCTTGATGCTGCAAAACTTGTTTACATGACCGACACCGAAGGTGTTAAAGCGAACGGCTCGTTGATTTCTCATCTTACTCAAAGCACAGCGGAGAATTATATTAAAGAAGGAATTATCAGCGGCGGAATGATACCCAAAGTTGAATCGGCACTTTCATCTTTGGAGTCGGGTGTTCAGAAAGTGCATATTATTGACGGAAGAGTTCCACACGCGCTCTTGCTTGAAATATTTACCAAAGAAGGAATCGGAACAGAAATTGTCTCTGAATAAATCGAGGAAATCATGAGCAAGAAATTGGAAGACATTCAAAAACGACATTCTTTAATTAAGAATTTAATCACGACTCAAGAAGTTGCAAACCAAACACAGCTTCAAAAAATTTTGAAACAGCAGGGAGTTAAAGTTACACAGGCAACTTTGTCCCGCGATTTGACCGAACTTGGCATTTTGCGGATACCAACGCCAAACGGTTACGCTTACAAAATCGGCGCATCGGGCGACGAAGCTACTTTTAAATATCATTTGGCAGATGAAATCATTTCGATCAAGCATAACGAAAATCTTGTGATCATAAAAACTTTCCCCGGTCGTGCGCAGGGAGTTGCTGTTTTTATTGATCGCCAAGAGACATCCGAAATTTTAGGAACGATTGCAGGCGACGATACAATTCTTCTCGTTCCGCAATCGACGAAGAAAATCAAAAAAACAATTGAGCAAATAAAAACAATACTAGGAATTAAATAATGAGCAAGAATAAAATAGTTGTTGCGTACTCCGGCGGACTAGATACGTCGGTTATGGTTAAATGGCTTAAAGATCATTACGATGCGGAAATCATCACGTTCACCGGCGATCTCGGTCAATCAAAAGAACTTGTTGGGCTTGAACAAAAAGCGTTGAACTCCGGCGCGTCAAAATCTTACATCATCGATCTCACAAAAGAATTTTTGGAAGAGTATGCCTTCCCGGCCTTGCGGGCCGGCGCAATGTATGAAGAAGCATATCCAATGGCATGTTCACTCGGTAGACCGCTGCTCGCAAAAGCTCTTGTAGAAGTTGCTCGCAAAGAAGGCGCGAACATGGTTGCACACGGATGTACCGGAAAAGGTAACGACCAAGTTAGGTTTGAAGTTTCTGTCGGCGCGCTCGCACCCGATATTGCCAATCTCGCTCCGCTGAGAACGTGGGAATTCAAAAGCCGTGAAGAAGAAATTGATTACGCAAAAGAACATAACATTCCGGTTTCGGTAACGAAGGATAATCCGTATTCCATCGATGATAACATTTGGGGTACGGCTATCGAATGCGGCGTGCTGGAAGACCCGATGGCTGAACCACCCGCTGATGCTTACCTCCACACCGTTGCACCGGAAAACGCCCCCGATGAATCAGAACTCGTCATAGTAGAATTTGAAAAAGGAATCCCGGTTGCGGTAAACGGAAAAGAAATGGACAGCGTTTCTCTTGTTCGACTGTTAAATGAAATCGGCGGAAGAAACGGTATCGGAAGAATTGATATGATTGAAAACAGATTGGTTGGAATTAAATCGAGAGAAGTTTACGAAGCACCGGCTGCAACAATTTTGCATTTTGCACACAAAGAGTTGGAAAGAATCACTCTAGAAAAATCTGTTGCACATTACAAGGTTAAGATCGCTCAAGAATACTCCGATTTGATTTACAACGGTTTGTGGTTCACGCCGTTAAGAGAGGCTTTGCAGGCGTTCATCGACAAAACTCAAGAGCATGTAACCGGACTTGTGAAAGTTAGACTTTACAAAGGCACGGTTAGAATTTCCGGAAGAACTTCTCCATACTCTTTGTACGATCCGGCACTTGCAACTTACACGGCAGAAGACCAATTTGATCATACGGCTTCGGAAGGATTTATAAAAATTTACGGATTGCCGTACAAGACGATCAACCGGGTTGCACAAAAAGCAGAAGCAGAGAGTAAAGAGTTGGCGTGAAAGAAAGCTGTGAAGTAACTAAGTGACAGAGTAACTAAGTTGAATTTGAATAATGGCACTATGGAATAGCAGATTTAAAAAACCATTGAATGAAACCGCGTTGAAATTTTCCGCATCGATTGATATAGACGGAAAACTGTACAACGAAGATATTGACGGAAGTGCCGCTCATGTTAAGATGCTGGTGAAACAGAAAATCGTTTCCGCCGGAGACGGTAAAGCAATTCTAAAAGCTCTTGAGGAAATCAGAAAAGAAATTTCTTCGGGCAAACTAAAATTTGATTGGCGGAAGGAAGATATTCATTCGCTAATTGAGGAACGACTTGTTGAAAAAATCGGCGAGCGCGGCTCGTCTCGCTTCCCGTCACGCCTTCGGCTTTCCGAGGCGGACGCGGCCGAAGCGGGCAAGCGGCTGCACACTGCCCGTTCCAGAAACGATCAAGTTGCTCTTGACGAACGATTGTACATGCGGAAGGAAATTACTCAACTCGTTAAACTGACGAAGACATTTCAGAAAACTTTACTTAAGAAAGCTGAACAGTATAAAAGTACAATTATCCCCGGCTACACTCATTTGCAGCGTGCGCAGCCGCTTTTGTTTGCGCACCATCTGCTTGCGTACGTTTCAATGCTTGATCGCGATGTGGAAAGACTTAATAACTGTGCAGTGCGCGCAAACAGGTCGCCTTTGGGCGCCGCCGCGCTCGCCGGAACAACACTTCCAATAGATCGCGAATATACCGCAAAACTTCTCGGCATGAACGGATTTGTTGAGAATTCGCTCGACTCCGTAAGCGACCGCGATGTTATGATTGAGCTAATCGGTGCGTGTTCGATTATCATGATGCATTTAAGCCGGTTGAGTGAAGAGCTTGTGTTGTGGAGCTCTCAAGAATTTTCTTTCGCGCAATTTGACGATTCGTTTGCAACAGGTAGCAGTTTGATGCCGCAGAAGAAAAATCCGGACTTTGCCGAATTGATCCGCGGTAAAACCGGAAGAGTTTACGGCGCACTTGTCGGTTTGCTGACGGTGATGAAAGCATTGCCGCTCGCATACAATCGCGACATGCAGGAAGACAAATTTCATCTTCTGGAAGCTGTAAGCACAACTAAAGATTGTCTTAACATCGCATCCGAACTGTTGAAGAATACAAAATTCAATAAGGACCGGTTCGAAAGAAATTTTGACGGAGATTTCTCGCTGGCAACCGAACTTGTGGATTACCTTGTTCGTAAAAACGTTCCGTTCAGAAAAGCTCATCATATAGTCGGAAGCGTTGTTGCACTGTGTGTTGATCAGAACAAGAAATTGAATGAATTAACTTTGATTGAGTACAAGAAAATTTCTCCGGCATTCGATAAAGATGTTTTCAAACTTCTCACCGCACGTTCAAGCGTTCAAAATAAAAAGTCTCAAGGAAGTACGTCACCCGCCGAGGTTGAAAAGCAAATCAAGTTTTGGAAGAAAAGATTATGGTGAAGGATGATTCGAATAGAACGTTCATTTTGATCCGTTCAAAACCTTTATAATTTTTTTCTCGTCAACGAATTTGCTTTTACGCCCTTCTTTAATTGCGCGCGAAAGGCCAAAATCTTCCATCGCTTCAATCACTGCCGAATAGACTACTTTCTTTTTGTTGTTAAACATGTCTATCAGTGATTCTTCAAATAATTTTTTTATTTTATCTGGGGAGAGTGCGTTCATTACCTGCATCCTTTGTTTTTATAAAAATCGTAAGAGCGCGGTGATTAATCCAATAGACCAATGTTTTAAAATAGTTAGAATTGATAATACGCCAATCGCTGGTTGTTGAAAATGTGTCGGAGAACCCTCCCTCCATTTGGAACCTTGCTGTTATCTCGCTTTAAAACCTTGTGGAAATTCTAAACTTGTTGTTAGTTTAAAGCGTCTAAATTATGCTTTAACTAATGTTAAATTTTATCTAAGAGGTTGATAATGAAACACAAGAGACTTTTCTTCTATTTAGTTCCAGTAACTTTTTTTGCCTTTTTAGTTTTAACGGGATTTTCCGGCGGTGATAAGTCGAAAAACAATGGGTTTGACTTGAATAATTTAGACCGTTCCGTTAGTCCCGCAAAAGATTTTTATCAGTTCGCTGTCGGCGGATGGAGAGCAAACAATCCGATCCCCGAAGATCAGGTACGATGGGGAACGTTTGAAGTACTTCAAGAGCAAAACAATCAAATTCTAAAAACTATTCTTGACAAAGCCGCTGCTAATAAAAATTGGCCGAAGGGTTCTGCTGATCAAAAAATCGGTGACTTTTTTGCAACGGGTATGGATTCGGCTCGAATTGAAAAAGACGGATACAAACCGATCATCCCGGATTTGAAAAAGATCGATGCAATTCAAAATAGAAACGAATTGGTAAAATTGATTGCCGAAGATCATCTCACCGGAATTCCGGCGCTGTTCAGATTTTATGTTTCGGTTGATGCCAAGAAGAGCAGCGTGATGGCTCCGTACCTTTCACAAGGGGGACTCGGTTTGCCGGATGTTGAATATTACACAAAGGACGATTCGCGTTCCAAAGAAGTCCGTGATAAATATGTTCGGCACGTTGCCAATATGTTTAAACTGATTAATGTTGATGCAGCAACCGCAGAGAAAGATGCGCAAACGGTCTTGAACATCGAAATGCAATTAGCCAAAGTATCCAACACGCGTCTTGAAAACCGCGATCCTATCAAAACCTATAACAAAATGACCTTGAACAATTTGGAAAATATATCGAATGGTTTCGATTGGAAATCTTACTTCGATAATATTGGCGTTGGTAATCTAGAAGTTGTAATTGTTAGCCAACCAAAATTTTTCAAAGGACTCTCGGAAATTCTTGATGCAGTTTCTTTGAACGATTGGAAGATTTATCTGAAATGGCATTTGGTAAACGATGCCGCTGGCGCATTAAGCTCTCCGTTTGTAAATGAAGAATTTGATTTCAACGGAAAGTTTATGAACGGCGCAAAGGAAATGCAGCCGAGATGGAAAAGAATACTTCGTTCCGTAAACGGCGCAATGGGTGAATTGTTAGGACAAATTTACGTTAAAGAAGTTTTTCCGCCCGAAGCAAAAGAGAGAGCAGAAAAAATCGTTAAAACTCTTCTCGCATCTATGGGTGAAAGCATCAAAAATAATCAATGGATGAGCGACGCAACAAAAGAACAAGCGCTTCATAAATTGAGCACCTTTGGCGTTAAGATCGGTTACCCGGATAAATGGAAAGATTACAGCTCACTCGAAATTGCCCGCGACGGTTATTACAAAAATTTGGAACGCGCAAGCATTTGGGCAAGAAAAGATAATCTTGCCAAGATTGGTAAGCCGGTTGATAAAACCGAATGGGGAATGAGTCCGCAAACGGTAAATGCTTATTACAATCCTACCAGAAACGAGATTGTTTTCCCGGCAGCAATTCTTCAGCCGCCGTTCTTCAATCAGAATGCCGATGACGCGATTAACTACGGTGCAATGGGCGTTGTTATCGGTCACGAAATTTCTCATGGCTTCGATGATCAAGGAAGAAAATATGACGCTGATGGAAATATTAAAGATTGGTGGACCAAAGATGACAACGAAAAATTTCAAGCGCGCGCTAAAAAACTGGTCGATGAATTCAACGGCTTCGCTGCAATTGATTCTTTCAGAGTAAACGGCGCGTTGACGCTCGGTGAAAATATCGGCGATCTCGGCGGACTGAATGTTTCGTTCAACGCTTTTAAAAATACCGACGAATATAAAAAAGGTGAATCGATTGACGGATTTACTCCCGCGCAAAGATTTTTCCTCGGCTACGCTCAAGTCTGGGCAGAAAATATTCGTCCCGAAGCCTTGAAATTAAGATTGAAAATTGATGTTCATTCCCCGGCAAGATTTAGAGTGCTTGGACCATTAATGAATCTTCCGGAATTTTTCCAAGCATTCGATGTTAAGCCCGGCGACCCGATGAGAAATCCTGATGATAAGATTGTGAAGATCTGGTAGTACAAAGAGTAAGATTAAGGTCAAGAGCAAGTTTAAGAGCATGAGCAAGAAATTGTCTTTAACTTATTCGTGCTTCTACTCTTGCTCTTAATCTTGCTCTTAATCTTGCTCATGATCTTGTTCATGATCTTGCCCGCCTTGCCTAGACTGGATGAGACAAATAGGGGGCAGAAACAAATCATTACCTTTCTGTTTGCTAAACCCAATTCTCAATGTAAGGGCTGAACATGTTCAGCCCCTACAAAACCTTCTCCCAACCCCAGAGGTTGGTTATCGAGGCAGGCTCTCGTAACTTTTCTTAACATAAATTAATCTGTCTTTTTCTTAACCGTTCGTTATATTCAGCAACCAAAATCTATCACAAACACGGGGATTAAATGTACGCACTCGAAGTTAAAGACCTCACCAAACGATTCAACAGTTTGGTAGCGGTGGACCATGCCTCGTTCGAAGTGCCGGAAGGATCAATATTCGGACTCATCGGGCGCAACGGTGCCGGCAAAACAACAACTATCAGAATGATGATGAACATATATCTTCCCGATGAAGGAGAAGTTGTATTGCGTGGTGTTAAGATTGGTCAAGAATTTAAAAACCAAGTCGGATATCTGCCCGAGGAACGCGGCTTATATAAAAAAATGAAAGTGTTGGAAACACTTCTTTACTTTGCCGAGCTGAAAGGGAAGTCGGGTAGAGAGGTTCAGAAAAATGCCGAGAAGTACTTAAAAAGATTTGATCTATTCGACCGAAGATTATCAAAGGTTGAAGACTTATCCAAAGGCAACCAGCAGAAGATGCAGTTTATTTCTACTGTTCTTCACGAGCCGGAATTTATAATTCTTGATGAACCGTTTTCCGGATTGGATCCTGTTAACACAAATTTATTGAAAGACATAATTCTTGAGATGAAGCAAAAAGGCAAGATAATTATTTTCTCGACTCACCTTATGGATTTTGCCGAAAAGATGTGCGATCATATTGTTATGATTGACCACGGAAAAATTATTTTGAAAGGTTCACTAGCCGAAATTAAATCGAAGTACGGTCAGCGCAATGTAAGTCTAACGCACGCTGGAGATATTTCCTTCCTTAACCAAAGCCCGCTGGTTGAAAAGATAGAAGACTTTGGAAACTCAACCGGAATAAAGGTTAAAGAGGCGAGCCAAACGCAGCAATTGTTGAAACTGCTTGTTGACCGCGGTGTGCCGATCAAAAAATTTGATGCCAATGAAATTTCTCTTCATGAAATATTTATTGAGCTTGCCGGTCATGAAGACGGTAACGGTAAGGAGGTGCGCAATGTTTAATTCAAGAGTCTTGGCAATCGTTAAAAGAGAATTAAGAGAGAAGCTGATTTCAAAGTCGTTCATACTTATGACTATTCTCTTTCCGCTTTTGCTTTTCGGCATGGCGGGAATTCAAGCGCTAATATTTACCGATAAAAGTAATGATAAGGTTGATATTGTTTCAGATACGGAAGCTCTAACAAATTCATTTCAGAATGAACTTATGAAATCGAATTTGATAAAGGACGGTAAGACATCGTTTGCATTCTTTACAATGGATCGCTCGGCGCTTAAATCATTTCTTGACAGCAAAAAGAAAGATCTTCTTGGTAACAAACTTACCGGAGTGGTTTATATTCCTTCTTCGGCGCTCAAGGATAAAAAGATAGAATACTACTCGCAAACCCCAAGCAACATTAGTTTGAGCAGAAAGCTTGAAGGACCGCTCAACAAAGTTCTTATCGATATTTATTTCGGAAATAAATCTTTAAC
>JAKAEE010000045.1:0-16839 GCA_021820065.1 Bacteroidota bacterium
ATTCTTTGTTTAATGTCACTTGCTTTACCGGCACCTTCAACGATTGTTGTGTTGTCTTTGTCGATTGTGACTTTCTTTGCTTTTCCTAGATAATCGAGAGTTGCGTTCTCTAATTTGAATCCGCGTTCTTCAGAAATTACCGTACCGTTTGTAAGAACAGCAATATCTTCCAGCATAGCTTTTCTTCTGTCGCCGAATCCAGGCGCTTTAACGGCGCATACTTTCAATGTTCCGCGCAATTTGTTGACTACCAATGTTGCGAGTGCTTCGCCTTCTAAATCTTCTGCGATGATTAAAAGCTGTCTGCCCGACTGTGCAATTTTTTCGAGAATCGGAAGAAGATCTTTCATTGCCGAAATTTTCTTATCGTGGATTAAGATATAAGTATCTTCGAGCGACGCTTCCATCGATTCGGAATTTGTAACGAAGTATGGTGAAACATAACCGCGATCGAACTGCATACCTTCTACTACGTCGAGACTGGTTTCCGCCGATTTACTTTCTTCAACTGTAATAACACCGTCTTTGCCTACTTTTTCCATTGCATCCGCGATTAAGTCGCCAATGGTTTTATCGTTATTAGCAGAGATAGAACCGACTTGAGCGATTTCCTCGCGACCACCGACTTCTTTACTCAGAGATTTAAGGTTCTCGATAACTTTTATAACAGCTAGGTCAATTCCTCTTTTCAAGTCCATAGGATTTGCGCCAGCGGTTACGTTTTTTAATCCCTCACGGTAAATTGCTTGAGCAAGAACAGTAGCTGTAGTTGTTCCGTCACCGGCAACATCGCTGGTCTTTGATGCGACTTCGCGGACCATTTGAGCGCCCATATTTTCCATAGGGTTTTCAAGTTCGATCTCTTTCGCAACAGTAACACCGTCTTTGGTTACGGTCGGTGCGCCGAATTTTTTATCAATGATAACGTTTCTTCCCTTAGGGCCTAAGGTTACTTTAACAGCGTTAGCAAGTTTGTCAACACCGGCTTTGAGAGAACTTCTCGCGTCGGTGCCGTATTCAACTATCTTTGAAGCCATTTTTTCCTCCGTTTATAATTCAAAACTTTTATTTAACGATTCCGTAAATGTCGCTTTCGCGCATGATTAAATATTCCTCACCATCAATTTTAACTTCGGTACCGGAATACTTTCCGTATAGAACTACATCTCCAACTTTTAATGACATCGCGATGGTTTTTCCGTCATCGGTTACTTTACCAGCGCCTACAGCAACGATTGTACCTTCAACCGGTTTTTCTTTTGCTGTATCCGGCAGAATGATTCCGCCT
Source organism: Bacteroidota bacterium (assembly GCA_021820065.1). Lineage (GTDB taxonomy): Bacteria > Bacteroidota > Ignavibacteria > Ignavibacteriales > Melioribacteraceae > Fen-1258. Next base: position 1,289 of record JAKAEE010000045.1, read on the forward strand.
TTGGTGGTTTCTTCTGCTTCTTTCGGTTTAACAATTACTCTGTCAGCTAATGGTTTGATTTTGAAATCTGCCATAGTTAGACCTCCTAGTTTATAAATTAGTTTGTTAGCACTCTCAATTTTGGAGTGCTAATTTAACTTGTGTCGGTAAATTTGTCAAGACCAATAAAAAATTTTGAGGCTGGCTACAGGCTTGTTATAGACTTGTTACAGGCTTGGTAGAGGTTGGGTAGGGTCCTGTGACAAAAAGGCAGAAAAGTGAAAGAATGAAGAATTGAGGATTGCGAATTGAGGATTGAGAATGGGAATGGTGATCCCGATATAGAGAATCGGGACGCATCCCGATAAAGAACATCGGGACAGGTAGAACGCGATTATAAATGATAAATTGAAAATTATAAAAGACAAATTGAAGAAAGTACTTTGCTATACTCGGAACGAAGGTTGGAATTTCATATTAAAAATTTGAATTGATAATATTGAATAAATGGATTCCGAAATGAGTCCGGCACTACGAGAGGAATAAGACTTTTCGCTGTGATACGAGTGGCGCGATGAGAATAAGGCAAGTTGCTTTTGAGATATAACAAAAAGAAAATTTGAAGAATAACTTGTTTAATCCGCCAGAGGCTGAAAATTTTTTTAGGATACCTCGCTGCCTCGCATCGATCTAACGATCTAGCCTGCCTCGTCGGCAGACGGGTCGGAGCGGGTTGCGGAGAGGAGATTCATTCAAAAAAATAGATTAACAGACAAGAAAAATTGAAATCTTATCAAAACATCTATTAATTTATAAACCTAAAAAAGAATTATAGGGGACAAAAAATGAGAGAAGAACTTCTTGGAAAAATTCAGAACAAAACCGTGACAATTGGAATTGTTGGGTTGGGTTATGTCGGATTGCCGTTAGCGATTGAATTCGGGAAGAAATTTAGAACGGTAGGATTTGATATCAACGCCAAACGAATCAATGAGTTGAAAAGCGGGCATGATAAGACATTAGAAGTAAGTAATGATGAATTAAAAAACGCGACTAAACTGACTTTTACTTCTTTGGTATCCGACATGCAAGGAATGGATTTTTACGTTGTGACGGTACCTACTCCAATAGATGAGTTCAAGAGACCAAATCTCAAGCCGTTGCTGAGTGCTAGTGAAACGGTCGGAAAGGTTCTGAAAAAGAATTCAATAGTTATTTATGAATCAACTGTTTACCCGGGGTGTACGGAAGAAGAATGCGTGCCTGTAATTGAAAAATCCAGCAGTTTAAAATATAACACCGATTTCTACTGCGGCTACAGTCCAGAGCGTATCAATCCGGGCGATAAAGCGCATCGAGTAACATCAATCAAAAAAGTTGTAAGCGGGAGTACAAAAGAGGTTGGTGAGATTGTCAATAAATTGTATAGCGAGATAATAACTGCCGGAACGCATTTGGCTTCATCAATCAAAGTAGCTGAAGCTGCAAAGGTAATTGAGAACTCTCAACGCGACATCAACATTGCCTTTGTAAATGAGTTGGCAAAATTATTTAACATTATGAACATAGATACTACAGAAGTCCTTGAAGCTTCGGGTACAAAATGGAATTTTCTTCCATTTAGACCGGGACTAGTAGGCGGTCATTGTATTGGCGTTGATCCATATTACTTAACGCACAAGTCTGTGCAACTCGGATATCATCCCGAGATAATTCTTGCAGGAAGAAGATTAAATGACAGCATGGGAACTTACGTTGCAAGCGAGTTCGTAAAAGAACTTATCAAGCGAGAGCATAGTGTTCACAATTCGAAAGTGTTGATACTGGGTATTACATTCAAAGAAAATTGTCCCGACATTAGAAATTCAAGGGTGATCGACATCGTAAATGAATTAAAAACTTTTCAATGTAAGGTTGATGTGTACGATCCGTGGGCGGACAAAGAAGAAGTGTTTGATGAATATGGTATTATTCTGGTTGATAAACTGGACAACAAAACAATCGGCTCTTATGATGGATGCATCATAGCAGTTGCTCACGATGCATTTAAGAAAATGTCCTTTGATGATTTCAAACACAACGGAAATGTGTTGTATGACATAAAAGGAATACTTGGAAAAGATGCAAAGGCGAAGAGGTTGTGAGAAGGAATAGTAAATTAGAAATGATAAATGATAAATTAGAAATGATAAATGATAAATTAGAAATGATAAGTTATAAATTGTTGGGGTAGGTTGCACAATTGAAACTAGAAAATTGAATCAAAAGACCAACGATAAAAATTTAAGGGGTGCGTATGGACGAAGGTTTAGGAAAAAGATTATTTGATTTTGGTGTTAGAACGGTTAAATATTCCAGAATGTTACCGAAGACCAAAGAGTATCAAATAATTTCTTATCAGCTTATTAAGTCATCAACGTCCAGTGGCGCTAATTATGAGGAAGCACAAGGATCAATATCAAAGCCGGGCTTTTTCAACAAAATAAATATTTCCCTGAAGGAAATGCGGGAAACTAATTATTGGTTAAGAATAATTAAAGGGCATCTCTAAAAACTATTTCTTAATAAATAGAACGCTGATAAACGCGGATAAAGCAGATTTTCGCGGATAGCATTTGAAGTTTTTAGAGATGCCCTAAAGAAATAAAAGATCTAGATAATGAAATAGATTATTTATTAAATGAGTCGCTCGAATTAAAAAGAATATTAGGAGCAATCAATTCAAAATCTACCAAGCGAAATGATTAACTGGTTGTGTGAATTAGAACAAACAATAAAAATTTTATAAACAACGAACAATAACTCCAGCATTTATTCTGGAGTAAAGAAAAAAGTTTACTATTCGGAATTTAGGACTAAAACAAAAGCGAATAACTGTGGCTAAAGCCTAATTTGTTGTGGTTATGAGTCCCCCGACATAAATGTCGGGGTTTAATTCAACACAAGAGGTTAATTAACATTTTTTATCATTTACAATTTAACCTTTATAACTTATGAACTTCTTAGTGACAGGCGGTGCGGGATTTATCGGTTCTAACTTAGCAGAAGCGCTACTTAAACATGGGCACTCAGTTAGAGTTCTTGATAATTTTTCAACTGGCAAACGAGAAAATATAAAAGACTTTTTAAACGATATCGAGTTCATTGAGGGCGATATTTGTAACTATGATGCAGTTGTTAAATCGGTTAAAGGAATTGAAGTAATATTGCATGAAGCTGCTTTGCCTTCTGTTCCGCGGTCTATTATCGATCCAATCAAATCAAACGAAGTAAATGTCGGCGGCACCTTAAACGTATTAAACGCAGCAAAAGAAAACGGTGTGAAGAGAGTTGTGTTTGCATCATCATCTTCCATTTACGGTGACACTCCGGAATTACCAAAACATGAAGGAATGATTCCAAATCCGCTTTCGCCGTATGCGGTATCAAAATTGACCGGAGAGAAATACTGTAATGTATTTTCAAGGCTCTATGGATTAGAAACAGTTGCATTGAGATATTTTAACGTGTTCGGTCCCCGGCAGGATCCGAGTTCTCAGTATTCAGCGGTTATTCCTAAATTTATTAAAGCGATGCAGAAAGACGAGCAACCGACAATTTACGGCGACGGGGAACAGAGTAGAGATTTTACTTACATCGCAAACGTTGTAGATGCAAACATATTAGCTGCGACCAAAGAATACGAATCCGGGCTGGCTATGAATTGCGCTTGTCACGATCAGATCACATTGAATCAACTCGTTAACGAAATTAATAGTTTACTTGGGGAGGGAATAAAACCTAAGTATGTTGATCCAAGACCGGGTGATATAAAGCATTCATTTGCGGCTATAGAGAAAATTAAATCAGTTCTTGGCTTTAATCCGAGCATAAATTTTAAGGACGGACTTAGAAAAACAATTGAATGGTACTATTGAGTGTAGAACGTAGAGTGTAGAACGTAGAGTGTAGAACGTAGAGTGTAGAACGTAGAGTGTAGAGTGAAGAGCGTTGAATGAAGTCATTGGTTAATTGACAGTTGTCATTAGTCAGTTGTCGTTCGTCAATTGTCATTGGCCATTAGTCAGTGATTGCATGATTGACGAATTCTAGGAATCCGATTCAACAGACCTTGAGAAAATGTAATCTATGTTCTTCAGCATTTTATCGGGGTTAAAAATTTCTTCCAGATCGGACCCAGATAAATATTTAGAAACTGTTGATGAAGAAGAGAGTTCATCTTTCAGATTAAGTGATTTGTCAGCCCAAACTTTCATTGCAGAATCCTGCACAACTTTATAAGCGTCCTCGCGTGTTAATCCTTTCTCTACTAATTTAAGTAAAACAGTCTGTGAAAAAATCAATCCTCTGGTAAGGTTCAAGTTTTTCAACATGTTTTCCGGGTAGATTATCAAGTTGTCAACCAGTTTGATCGCAAGACTCAGAGCGTAATCTAGAGCAATACAGCTATCGGGAACGATAACACGTTCGACGGACGAATGTGAAATATCTCGTTCATGCCAGAGCGCTACATTCTCAAGCGCGGCAACAGAATTTGCTCTTAAAATTCTAGCAATGCCGGTTATACGTTCGCTGATGATGGGATTTCTTTTATGAGGCATTGCCGATGAACCTTTTTGTCCCTTTGAAAAATATTCTTCCGCTTCAAGAACTTCAGTGCGTTGAAGGTGACGAATCTCGATAGCAATTTTTTCAAGCGACGAACCAATAATTGCAAGTGTCGAAAGAAATTCGGCGTGACGATCTCGCTGGACAACTTGTGTTGATACCGGTTCTGGTTTTAATCCAAGTTTGCTGCAAACATATTCTTCAACTTTAGGAGAAAGATGTTCAAACGTTCCTACTGCGCCGGAGATTTTTCCAACGCTTATAGAAGCAACCGCATGATTGAGACGATCGATATTTCTTTTTACCTCTTCAAACCATAAAGCAAATTTCAAACCCATCGAATAAGCTTCCGCGTGAATGCCGTGACTTCGTCCGACGCAAATAGTTCTCTTGTTCTCAATAGCACGTTTCTTCAAGATGGTTTTCAATTCAATCAAATCTTTCATTAACAATTCGCCAGCACTTTTCATTTGATAGGCAAGCGCTGTATCAAGAACATCTGAGGAGGTCATACCATAATGAATATGCCGTGAAGCCGGACCGACATACTCGGCGACGTTTGTTAAGAACGCGATGACATCGTGCTTGGTAGTCTCTTCAATTTCCATAACTCTTTTCAAATCAAAATTCGCTTTTGATTTAATAGTATCGAGATCATCCTTTGGTATAAATCCCATTTCAGAACGGGCTTCGCATGCGAGGATTTCAATCTTAAGCCAGGTTTCAAGTTTGAATTGATCGTTCCAAATCTTACCCATTTCTGGGCGGGTATAACGTTCTATCATTTATTCTTCTCCAATTTCAATTTTGCCGTCATCTCTTTGTTATCACGCAGATATGTAATTGTAATTTCATCGCCGGTTCTAAACTCCTGGAGAATGCCGATCATAGTATTTTCATCGTTAATTTTATAATCGTTTATAGCGGTAATGATATCTTCAACTTTCAGACCGGCTTTCTGCGCGGGAGAATTTTTTGCTATCTGAGTTATAATAACTCCGCGTGAAGTTTTTAGATTATAAGTCTTAGCAAGCTGATCCGTTACTGTTAAAATATTCAATCCAGTCCAAAAATCCCTATCAACTTTGCCTTTTTTCTTAAGTTCATCAACTACTTTCTTGATCTTGTTAACCGGTATTGCGAATCCAACACCAACATTACCGGAAGAACCTTGAGCCGTATAGATCAACGTATTCATACCGATTAATTCACCGATTGCGTTTACCAGCGGTCCGCCGCTATTACCGCTATTGATAGCAGCGTCAGTTTGAATCATATTCACATAATAGCGGTCGTTTGCCATTCCAAGATTCATTCCCGTTGCGCTGATGACTCCTACCGTTACTGTCGGTTTATCGTTTACGTTGAAAAGACCGAAAGGATTTCCGAGAGCGATCACCCATTCGCCGGGCATGAGGTCATCGGAAGACCCTAATTTAATATAAGGCAAATTTTTTCCATCGATTTTTAATAAGCAGATATCGGAAACCGGATCGGTGCCGATGATTTTTGCGCTAACTTCTCTTCCGTCGGTTAGAGTAACGTTTACTTCGACGGCGTTTCCGGCAACGTGATCGTTAGTTATAATATATCCGTCGGGAGAAATTATTGCGCCGGAACCGAGACTTTTAATTTGCTGATTGTAAACTCTATCGCCAAACCAGTAGCGGTAAAACGGGTCCATGCTAAAAATATCCCGATACTGCTGAATCTGAGTCACGTTAATTCCAACAACAGCAGGGCTAACGTCTGCTACTGTTTTAGTGATAACATTATGGCGACCGTCGTAGATTTCCGAATTTGCGATTTGTTTTTTTGTCGTGTCGCCGGAATTGATTAATGCCGTTGAGCCGAATGAATTTGAAAGTCCAAGTGCAAGATTGCTTGTAATAAGAATTAAAGCTAGTGCTATTGTGATGAAGTGAAAAATATTTTTTAATCTGTTCATGACCTTACCGTTGAAAATTTGTGTGTTGTTAATTGCATTTTATAAGCTACTGTTATATGCGTTTGGTCGAATCGGAGATCCCGCTTGTCCCGCTTTGATTGCGAAGCGAGGCAAGCCGGCGGGCAGGTCGACCTACAAAAAACGCTTGATTAATATTTAATAAAAAGAACGATAATGTTTGGTCGAATCGGAGATCCCGCTTGTCCCGCTTTGATTGCGAAGCGAGGCAAGCCGGCGGGCAGGTCGACCTACAAAAAAATGTCTGATAAATAGTTGATAAAAAAAGAACAATAATGGTTGGTCGATTTGAAAATCCCGCTTGTTAGTGGGACAAGTTCGACCTACACAAATACTGGGCGAATTGGAAATTCGCCCTACATTAGACTTCTTAATGGCTGTATATGTTTTGTTAGGATAATTATAAACAAAATTGAAAGAGAAGTTCCAAACTGGAAATTATTGATCGCATGAATCGCCGAATGACCGTTGAGAAAATCTCCAGCAACAAAGGAAATAATTGGTGCAAAAAGTGAAGCCGCGAAGTTTGCAATGTGAGAATTGTTTTTAACCAAATAGGAAATCAACCATAAGAGAATCCACAAAACTAAAATTATGGGTGATAGAAAAAGTCCTCCTCCTGCTGCGGTAGCTAAACCTCTGCCGCCTTTAAAGTTTATCCAGGGTGAATAACAATGCGCCAGCACTGCGGCAATCAATGTGATCATCGGGAAAATATAATCACCGGGATATATTGATGCTACGATCAAGACGCTGATCCATCCTTTTAGTAAATCTATTATAAAAACAGAAGCGGCAATCGGCTTGGATTTAGACACTCTAAGAGAATTTAGCGCTCCAACATTACCGGATCCATTTTTTGTAATGTCGATTCCTTTTTGCCATTTCAATAAAAGATAGGCAGTTGGGATTGAACCAAGTATGTAGCCGATGATTACGCTGAAGACGTAAGGCATAATATTCGTTTGTCTATTATGAAAACAAATTTAACAAAATGGAATGGAATTGCGAACCGTGACTTCGTATCGATATAAATTCTCTTGCACGCCGCAAATCCGCTGGAGAATCCCGCATATCCCGATAGAAGGCATCGGGACGCATCCCGATAGAAGGCATCGGGACGCATCCCGATAGAAGGCGTCGGGACGCATCCCGATAAAGAATCCCGCAGAAAAGCTGCGGGACAAGCTTCAGCCCCGCATAAAAGCGCTGCGGGGCAGGCGCCAGGTATCTGCTGAAAAAACAATTTCTTTCTTCTTTTCCCCGCAAACAACGCGGGGTAGGCACCAGAACATGCATTAAATAAATGCTTGTACTTTTCTCTTGATAGAAAAGTACCAAAAGATCAAGACTGCAAAAAATTGTCGGAGAATTTCACTTGCTTTGCTAAAGAAATTTAACTTTCCCGATGATTATTATAGATAAATAGAAGTCGGGATTCGAACAGAAATTTCTTTTTAACGCTGCGCAAGTTCATTCTCTAATCGACAATTTTTTGAGGTCGGGAATAACAATGAAAAAGCTGCGGGATAGGCGCCAGGTATTTAATGCCGTTGAAAAAAAATAATTCTTTTAAGGCGCTGGGAACAATTAACAATTTTTTGAGGGCGGGGAAAACTAGGAGAGATACTTTTAATGCAAAGGAACGGAACAGAACAGCAGAGGGATTGAGTTGCAGTGGTAGTAGGTAGTATTTAGTATGGAGTAGGTAGTAAGTAGTGGGAAGGAAGTAGAAAAGGCGGAAGAAGTATTAAGGAAAATTTATGGTACTAATTCTTTATCAATTACAAAAAATTGAGTAATTTCAGATGCAATTCTAGAAAATAATCCAGTGGAGTATGAATGGTTAATTTTATCGGCAGATTCAACGTTGTACCTTCTCTTCCAGAGAAATTAGAACCTTTGCGTGAAATTGCTTACAATTTGTTTTGGTCATGGAATCACGACGCTATAGAGCTTTTTAGAAGATTAGACCGCAAGTTGTGGGAAGATTCACACCATAATCCGGTATTGATGCTTGGCAAGATTGGACAAGATAGATTAAACGTACTTGTCAACGACGACAGTTTCGTATCTCACATGAACCGCGTTCAAGTCCAGCTAAACATTTACTTAGAAGAAAAAACATGGTACCAGAAGCAATACAAATATAACGGTCACAAACTTATCGCGTACTTTTCTGCGGAGTTCGGCTTAACCGAATGTCTCCAAATTTATTCGGGCGGTCTAGGAGTTCTTGCCGGAGATCACTTGAAATCGGCAAGCGATTTGGGATTACCGTTAGTGGGCGTTGGTCTTTGCTACAAAGAAGGATACTTCCAGCAATATCTAACGAACGACGGCTGGCAGCAGGAACGTTATGAGATTACAGATTTTTATAACCAGCCGATGACGTTGGTTACAAACAAAGACAACACTCCGCTCAAAATAGAAATGAATTTTCCCGGAAGAAAAGTTTACGTTCAAGTCTGGATGATACAAGTTGGCCGCGTTCCTCTGTATCTGCTCGATACAAACATTCCGGATAACACACCGGAAGACAGAACTATAACGCGAACACTTTACGGCGGAAATATCGAAACGCGCATTCAGCAGGAAATAGTTTTGGGTATAGGCGGCATAAGAGCTCTTCACGCGATGGGAATCGATCCGCAAGTATGTCACATGAACGAGGGGCATTCTGCATTTTTATCGCTCGAAAGAATCGGCTACTTAATTAAAAATCACGGATTAAGTTTCAGCGAAGCGAGAGACATTAATTTTTATTCGAACGTATTCACGACACATACGCCGGTACCAGCAGGGATAGATATTTTTCCCAACGAGTTAATTGAAAAATATTTTGGGCTGTACTACCGGAATGAATTGAAGATGGATGACAAAACATTCTACTCGTTAGGAACTATAATTAAAGATAAAGCGCCGGGCAATTTCAATATGGCTCATCTTGCAATGAATATGGCAGGCTCAGTCAACGGTGTCAGTCAGTTACACAGTAAAGTTTCCAAGAAAATGTGGATGGCCGGATTTGTAGATATCCCATTCGATGAAATACCGATTGACTATGTAACGAACGGTGTGCACACACATTCACATCTTTCAGCAGACATGCAGGAGCTACTTTACCGGTATCTTGGAGAAAAGTTTTTCCAGAATCCGGCAGATTATGATGTGTGGAAGCGAATCGATGAAATTCCCGATGAAGAATTATGGCGCACTCACGAAAGAAGAAGGGAAAGGTTGGTTGCATTCGCACGGAACAGATTGATAAAGCAGATCAATGAACGGGGAGGATCGGCATCAGAACTTTCTTTCGCTAAAGAAGTCTTGGATGTGGAGGCGCTGACCATTGGATTCGCACGCCGCTTCGCAACGTATAAACGAGCAACACTGATATTCAAAGACATAGAGCGGCTTGCAAGTATCTTGAGCCACGTAAATTTTCCGGTTCAAGTGATTATCGCAGGCAAAGCTCATCCAAAAGATGAAGAAGGGAAAAAGTTAATTCAGGAAATCGTTGCATTTACAAAAGAACCTCTGTTAAGAAAGCGAATTGTCTTTTTAGAAAACTACGATATGAACCTTGCACGATACATGGTTGAAGGGTGCGATATTTGGCTGAACAATCCGAGAAGACCGTTTGAGGCAAGCGGAACTTCAGGAATGAAAATTATTGCGAACGGCGGATTGAATTTGAGCGTGATGGACGGTTGGTGGGACGAAGCATTTAGTCCTGAGTTAGGCTGGAAGATTGGTAACCGTGAAGAGTATGACGATCTCGACTACCAGGACGAATTGGAATCGCGGTTAATTTATGAAACATTGGAAAAGGAAATTATTCCGTTATTTTACAATAGAAGTCTCGACAAGCTTCCGCGCGGCTGGATATCTATGATGAAGAACTCAATGAAGAAATTGGGTCCTGTATTCAGTTCTCACAGGATGGTTGAAGAGTACGCAAAGAAGTTTTATTTTTCATCTTATGAAAAAAGACGCGGTCTTGTTGAAGCAGAATGTGTTAAAGGTAAAGAATACAGTCAGTGGAAAAATAAGCTAAACGAAAATTGGGGAAAAGTGAAATTTATTAACGTTGCAGCCGAGGTGAAGAACGGCGATATGAACGTTGGACTAAAATACCCGGTTACAGCCGAGGTTGATTTGGGAGAGTTGACTCCCGAAGATATCGATGTTCAGATTTACTACGGAAAAATCGGCGATGGGAACGACGCGCAGAAATTATCCGTCACCATGAAAAATGTTCCCAGAAAAATCAAATCAAATATTTATTTCTACCGCGGTGAAATTGAATGCACTGACACAGGTCAGTTCGGCTATACATTGAGAGTTGTGCCGAAGCATTCATTATTAAATAATCCGTTTGAACTTGGTGTGATTAAGTGGGCGGAGTGAAGAGCAATTGAGAATTGGGAATTGACCCGCTTCGGCTCGCGCCTTGCGAGGCGAGGAATTGGGAATTGAGAATTAAGTTTGGATGAATGAATAAAAACTAAAAACTAATAACTGCTCACAATGCTACTGGAAACTTTAGATCTTAGAACGAATGATGTTTTGATTTACTCTCAGAACGTGTTCAACTTTAACAACAGTTTTAAGATCATATATAAGAATGAAAAGAATAAACGACCGAAACGCATCAGTTATTTTGATGTATGCGCTTATGTAAAAGATCCCTCGCCCAAAAATTTAGTTATTTACCGCTTGCTTACCAACGTTAACAATCTTGACGCTTACTCCACAAAATACGGTTACTTTATTAAGATCAACGGGAAAGTTGAGCTTGTCTATTTCGATCCGATCTTCGCAATAAAAGATTTGCGGCATCTTCGCTTTGATTTCGATCCGAAGAAGTTCCGGTTTAAGATTCAGCAGGTTGGTTTAACTTCACTAACAAAAAAAGAAGCTGAACCGAGTTTTGCCGAAGTTTATTCTTTTGACCTAAGAGCTATTGAAGCGCAGAATCAGAATGACAAAATATTTGCCGATGCAATTTTTGCTTTCGATCTCGGTTATAATGATGAGGAGGAACCGGCTCCATCTGAAAAGGGAATGAGTGATGAAGGGAAAATGGAAAGGTTTTTTCGGGACACAAATGAGACACCGAAAACAAAAACAGACCATATTGCAGAGGACAAAGGAACAAAGGGACAAAGTATGAGTCCACTTAATACGCCGGAAGGGGTGAAGGTACATGATTTGAGAGAGGAGATTATAGGATTGCTGAAGCAAGCGATGGGGATTGAGGGTGGAGTAGGTAGTAGAAATGATAAATTGGGAAGAAAGGAGATAGAAGACAGAGGACAGTCCGAAGGACTCCTCTCGGAGAAGTCAGAAGACAGAAGTCAGTCCGAAGGACTCCTCCCGGAGAAGTCAGAAGACAGAGGACAGTCCGAAGGACTCCTCCCGGAGAAGTCAGAAATAAGTCCGAAGGACTCCTCCCGGAGAAGTAAGAATATAGAAGGTGAAGCGATCAATGTGTTTGATTTGTTTAAGACTACTACTAAATCGAATGAGTTATCGGAGAGGGCGAAGGAATCAATAGTATTAAAGTTTGAATAGCCCTTCGGCAAGCTCAGGGCAAGGAATAATAAATTGTGAATTGAGAATTGAGAATTGTGATCCCGATATAGAGAATCGGGACGCATCCCGATAAAGAACATCGGGACAAGCAGAACGCGATTATAAATGGAAAATTATAAATTGGAAAAGGAAGGAAAAGATTTAGAATTAAAAGTGAGCAATCAGAATTTGGATGATTGAATGAATGCAGTACGGGAAGAAATAAAATATAAAGACTTTGAGACTAATCGTTTCAAATCGATGACGGCGGAACAAAAGCTGAATTTGTCGCTCCAGCTTTATTATTCAGCGAAAGAGTTGAAACGTTCGTGGTTAAAAATGCAACACATCGATTGGACAGATCAACAAATCGAAAGTAAGTTGAGAGAAATTTTCTTGTATGCAAGAACTTGATTTATTTACCTTATTCACGTTGAAGCTAAATGAGCTGAAGTTTAACTATTTTATCACCGGATCGGTAGCTTCCATTATTTACGGTGAACCACGGTTAACACACGATATCGACATTGTGCTTGAGATAAAAATAAAAGATGTTGATAATTTCATTACGGCTTTTTCAAAGGAAGAATTTTATATACCTCCCGTGGAAGTTATTAAGAATGAAATAAATAGAACGCAGCGAGGGCATTTTAACATTATTCATTTTAAGTCCGGTTTCAAAGCAGATGTGTACCTAACCGGCAACGATGAATTCCTTGATTGGGGGCTTCAAAATAAAAAAGAAATATCCTACGCTAATTCGGTTTTGTATGTAGCTCCCCCGGAGTATGTTATAATCAAGAAAATGGAATTTTATAAAGAAGGACATTCGGATAAGCATCTTGCAGATATTAAAAGCATGCTGGTTAACTCAAAAGAAATTATTGATAATGTAACGGTTGAGAAATATGCGCGCCGGTTTGGTTTAACGGATTTGTGGGGTGAAGTGAGGGGACGTGAAAGGTGAAATCCCGCAGAGCGGGACAAGCCCGCCAGCAATTGGCGAGGCAGGCGTGAAAGGTGAAATCCCGCAGAGCGGGACAAGCCCGCCAGCAATTGGCGAGGCAGGCGTGAAAGGTGAAACCCGTGAGCTGTATTAAATTGAGAATTGACCCGCTTCGGCTCGCGCCTTGCGAGGCGAGGAATTGTGAATTGAGAATTTTGGGAAGATCAGTGTTGAGTGTAGAGTGAAAAGTGTAGAACGTAGAGTGTAGAATTTTGAGGGTTGAGGAGTGAATGGAATTATAAATGATAAGTTGAGAATTGAGAATGGAAAATTTGGAAAAGATCAACGCTGAACTCAAGGCAGGTTCGGGACAGAATATTAAGATATTGTTAAACGTTAGGGAAAGTTGTTTTTAGAAGAAAGATTCTTCGATAAACTCAGAATCTAATTTTTGTGAAAATCAAGTTGACAATGTAGTTTTATTATATAAATTGGAATTGGATTTTTTGCTGGTTCCAAAACAGACACATATCTATAGAAGGTGTTAATAGTTTCAGACTGTGATTGAAAATATTATTACTTCTCTTCAAGGGGGAAAATTTCGTAAATGCCCCATGTATTTGTTTTAGTCATTGTGACTGAAGAAGCGGAGCTGGGTCTGGAAAGCAGTAATTAGTATTGAGTAGTTAGTATTTAGATTTGAAAATTAGTGTAGAGTGATTGAGTGAAGAGCAGAAGCTGAGGATGGGAGGTTAGGAAAATGGGAAGATTGGAGGATGGGAAAATTGGAAGAGAGGGGTGAACGGTGAAGAGAAGGATTAAAAGAATGCCGCAATCCCGATAGAAGGCATCGGGACGCATCCCGATAGAAGGCATCGGGACAGGCAGAGCGCGAATGCGGGACATGCCCCATGAAATCCAGTGAAATCACGTAAAATAAAAAAGCAAATTTTACGTGACATCCCATGAAACCCCTTGAAATAAAGAAACGGAATTCACGGGGCAGGCACAAAAGGTGTGGAGATCGTGGATGAAGAGAATATTGATTCAGAGAAAATTTGAGTTTAGATTTACAAGTATAAACTTAAGGTGAATGATAAATGGTAACCACAGCCAAAAAGTTGAGATTTGATACTAAAGAAGTACTCAACAGCGTATCAAGGGGGGAAGAAGTTATAATTACATACCGCGGAAAAGCTTACGCTAAATTGGTCCCACTTCATAAGAGTTCAAAAAGAAGTAACAAAGAATCCGAATTATTCGGTATATGGAAGGATAACACGACGGTGCGGGATGTCAATCATTTTGTGAGACTTTTAAGAAGACGAAGGAAAAATGTTACTGATTGATACTGATGTTATAGTATGGTATTTAAGAGGCAATGAAAGAGCAAGAAAGGCAATTGAATCCGAAAAATCTTTTCTAATTTCAGTAGTGACGTACATGGAATTGGTACAAGGAATGAGGAACATGCATGAGCTGAGATTGTTAAGAGGAGCGCTTAGAAATTGGAATGCGAAGGTCATCTACATAAATGAAGAAATATCTTCAAAAGCCATGAGTTATGTGGAGCGATACTTTTTGAGTAACTCACTCGAACTAGCCGATGCGTTAATAGCGGCAACTGCCGTTGTCAACGGTTTGGATGTGCTGACAGGGAATATGAAACATTATCGAATTGTTAAAGAGCTTAGATTGAAGGTTTTTAAGATACGATAGGATTTATTGAGGGCGCGGATAACGCAGACCCGGTAGTTCGGGATGCCCCGCATTAAATCAGCGGGACAAGCTTCAGCCCCGCATAAAAGCACTGCGGGACAGGCGCCAGAACATCGACTGAAAAAACAATTTCTTCTTCTTTTCTTTGAAGAAAAGAAGCAAAAGAACTTCGGCTGCAAAAAATTGTCTAAGAATTTCGCTTGCTTTACTACAGAAAATGAACTCGTCATCCCGGTTTTTGAATAGTAATTTGAATCGGGATTCCTCAATCAGCATTTTCTGTTTAACGTTTCGCAAGCTCATTCTTTTAACGACAATTTTTTGAGGTCGACAAAAATCAATACCGTGTTCAAACAGAAATTTTTTCTTGTCGTTGCTCTCACTCATATTCTGTTCCACGCCATAAAAGATGGCGGGCAGGCAGGGGACAGGTTGTAGGAATGATGAATGAAGGGATGGGGATTGGGGAGGAAGGGGATTAGTGAAGAGGGAATAGATGGTAAGTATGAAGTACGAATTGCGGAGTAAATAGTAGGGAGTAGTTAGTATTTAGATTTAAAGATTAGTGTAGAGTGATGAGTAGAGGACAAAGATAAAAAAGGACAAAGAATAAAAGTTGTTGGATACTAGATACTGGATGCTTGATTCTGAATGCCCGCTTCGCGAGTACCTATTGACGTTGTGACGGTAAAGCGAGGCAAGCATGGGATATGAAGCGTGGAATGGTGAAGTTATGGAATTGTTGAATCGTGGAAT
>JAKAEE010000045.1:16939-20497 GCA_021820065.1 Bacteroidota bacterium
TGGAATTGTTGAATCGTGGAATGGTGGAATCGTGGAATTGTTTAACCGTTGAATCGTGGAATTGTGGAATTTTGAGTGTCTCTGACTGTTGTTGCGGCAGGTTTGCCAAATTATGATGCCGAACAATTATGTTAGGAACCAGAGAATTAGAAAATGCGGATACAAACAGTTTGTGAATGAAAGAAAAGAATATCTTGCTTCTCTAGAGGATACCGTTATAGTAAATGCTTCGGAATGGTTTGGCTGCAATGCCGGACCTGTCCGCCGAAACTTTAGTAAACCAATCAGCCTTTGGCTGAGCCGGATTACCAGAATTGGTTCCCACGTTTCGCAAAGCGACAATCCGTCAGACCTCGACGGTCTGCCGAGACCGACGGGCTTTGTGGGTGACAATTCAGTTTTAACGCTGATATTGAGGAGTGAGTTTAAATAAAAAATATTTTTTTTATTTTTAGATATCATACTATAATTATAGGTGGATTATGGATACAATAGATATAATTAAGACAATAGAGAGTTTACCTGTAGAGAAAAGGATATTGATAATTGAGAAAACATTGAAATCCATCAGGGAAAGAAATTTGAAAGAGCGGATGGACACAGCAGTTAAAGAATTGCATGAAGAATATAAAACGAACAAAGACTTAATTGCTTTTACCGATATAGATTTTGATAATTTTTATGAACCAAGGTGAAATCTGGCTCATAAATCTTGATCCTGCTGTTAGAGATAATTAATATTCAACCACTTAATGACGGCAAAGCTAAACCTTACCAGGTAAAACAAATTAGAAATCTTATACATAAATACAAGTTGAATAAGGATTGATAAAATGTATAAATATGAAGTAGTTATATATTGGAGTGAAGAGGATAATGCTTTTATAGCAGAAGTCCCTGAACTTCCAGGCTGTATGGCGGATGGGACAAGCTATAACGAAGCATTAAAAAATGTACAAACCATAATTGCGGATTGGATTGAAACTGCAAAAAAACTTGGGAGAAAAGTACCCGTGCCTAAAGGTAGAAAACTACAATACGCTTAAGTGAGGATTGAAGGATTGTCCCTCGACTTCGCTCGGGGTGACGAGCACGAGCAAGATCACGAGCAGGGAGTGAGTGTTGGATTGAAGGAATGTCCCTCGGCTTCGCGCGGGAGATTGGAACAAGCAAAATTTTCTTCTGGCTTCTGATTTGCCGACTGAGAACTAAAAACTAATTCGCCATTGATTACATTGGATGAAAATTTAAAAATTGTAGCAAGGGAAATGAAAATTAGAGTTATAGAGGTCTAAAATGAATACTTACACATATAGTGAAGCCAGGCAGAAGTTTGCAGCATTATTGGAGAAAGCAAAAAATGAAGGCATGGTCCTTATTACGCGGAAAGACGGCTCGGTCTTCGAGTTAAAAGCTATTTCAGAAAATAGTTCGCCGCTTGATGTAAAAGGAATTAATATTAAAATAAACCGTGATGAAATTCTGGATATATGAAGTGAAGTTCGTAAGAGATAATTTCTGATTGAGTTTCGCTTACGGCTGCGGCGTTGAGGTTTGAGGAGGAAAGTAGTGGTGAGTCCCGCAGAGACGGGATTTCGGTTTCGCCTCAATATTTAGTAGGTAGTAGGAAGGGGAAGATAGTAATAAGTATGGAGTAGGGAGAAAGAAGGGGAGGTGGAAGAACGGAAAGAAGGAAAAATGGAATGATTGTCACGAAGGGATGGCTTCGCCAAAAGAATGAATGAGTGCATGGAGGGTGCATAAATGATTTGAATGCATAGATGATTGGGGATCCCGTGAAGTCCAGTGAAATCACGTAAAAAAAAGCAAATTTTACGTGACATCCCATGAAACCCCTTGAAATAAAGAAACGGAATTCACGGGGCAGGTAGTAAAAAGCACATTTCATGGGACATGGGTAGTAAAAGCAAACGCACTTCACAGGACAGGTTGATGGTATAAAAGGGAAAAAGTAGCACAGGTTATTAGTCTGTGCTACGCTTGAATTAACCCGCAAAGGTGTTTGAGTAATGTACTGCATTCCCAGCTGCATCCAAAGTAACTACCGCAAAGAAGCCTTTACGGTTTTGATAGATCGAATACATCTGGCTTTCAACATCGCTTAACGCAATATTGAATTCCAACGCAGAAGCAAGATCGATTGGCTTTGAATCCGATATGAACTTTACGAACTCGTTCTTGCTAAGCGAGCTATCGGATGTATTGCTTAGATACAATACCAAAACAAGTTTGATTGATGTTTCTGATGTAATGTCTATCCCAGCTGAGTTACCTATCGCATCTAAGTTCACTTTAACGCTTGAAGGAGCTAACGTTACAACAGGATTCGCAACATTGAAGCCTATTGAAGGAATTAACTTAACCAAGCCGGATAAATCACCAGAGCCAATCATAGCGTAATTTGTTCTCATTATATGATTGAATGTGGTTACATCCGCAGGAGTATTTTTATCCCAGATGCTTTTTAACAACGGAACAGAATTGATCGCGCTTGCGAGTTTAATGGAAAGTGAGAATTTCTCGCGTCTAGCTACTGAGTTCTCATCTGAACCGGGAATGAAAGAGCCTGGTCTTGTTGATAAATAAGTTTTGCCGTTGCGCTGGCGGAAGGTTACTTCCCCCAAAGCGCCCTTGACTTTGCCGAGTATTTGTTTATTAAAAGTTGCCATTGAATTACCTCCATTGAAAATTATAAATGATAAATTGGGAGCGAAGGTCAGCGATAAGAAGAAGTCAGAAAACAGAAATAAGAATGTTGAGGAAAGGTTATTAGTTGAGTTGTGGAATCGTGTAATTGTGGAATGGTGGAATCGTTGAATTGTTTAACCGTTGAATCGTAAAAGGAATATGAATAATAAAACGGATCAAAAAAATTACGAGTTTTCTTTTGAAAAATTGGATGTTTGGAAGTTGTCTGTTGAGCTTGTTTGGGAGAAGATCTATCTATTGCCGAACTAGCGGAGCTGATAAAAAAGGTGGCGGGTTTTAAAGGTGAAGTAGAATATGATTCATCAAAACCAGATGGAACACCGAGAAAGTTAATGGACGTTACGAGGATACATGAATTAGGATGGAGACATAAGATTGAGTTGGAGGAAGGGATTAGGATGGCGTATGAGGGGTTTCTAACAAATTGTAAATTACAAATGAAAAATTAAAAATTAAAAATTAAAAATTAAAAAATGGATACAGGATTAGTAAATAGACTGTTTGGATTTAGCATTAACACCATCAAATATTACAGAAGCCTAACAAATTATAAATTACAAATGAAAAATTAAAAATTAAAAAATGGATACAGGATTAGTAAATAGACTGTTTGGATTTAGCATTAACACCATCAAATATTACAGAAGCCTAACAAATTATAAATTACAAATGAAAAATTAAAAATTAAAAAATGGATACATGATTAGTAAATAGACTGTTTGGATTTAGCATTAACACCATCAAATATTACAGAAGCCTAACAAATTATAAATTACAAATGAAAAATTAAAAATTAAAAAATGGATACAGGATTAGTAATAGACTGTT
>JAKAEE010000046.1:0-7141 GCA_021820065.1 Bacteroidota bacterium
GGTTGTATATGAAAATGAACTCATCAAATAATCTGAATATGTCTCTAAGAGTTGCTTGTTCATTGTTCACCTCTTTTTTTCATACTCGAAATTTATTACTCCTTTCAACCTTTTGCGTAAGGTGAGTCCATAACATTAAACATTACCAAAAGAAATATGGGTTCGAGATTCTTGCTTATGTAATAATGCCCACTCATTTTCACTGGATCATAAAAATGGAACAGTCAAAGGGAACAATCCCGGATATTATGAGGGACATTAAAAAATATAGTGCGTGGGATATATTGGAGAAATTAAGAAATGATAAACGCGATTTGAGTTTATTTAAGAGCAATGTGCTGGGTCAGAAAATGCAGTTGTGGATGCATCGGTTCGACGATAAAGTGATTCGAGATCAGAGCATGTTATGCAATACCGTGAGATACATTCATAATAACCCGGTTGAAAAAGGATTGGTAGAGAAACCGGAAGATTATAAATATTCAAGCGCCATGAATTATTTCAACGGAGATCATTCGGTAATATATGTTGATACCGGTTGGGCACCAATTGAAATGCTGAGTTAATCTTAAGGCAGTCGAGGTATGGACCTCGACTGGCAATGAACTGTATCAAATAATGATTTTGAAATAATAGAGACTCCATTTGCGCGTCAAGGACCAATAGAGACTCCATTTGCGCGTCAAGGACCATTCCTTGACGCGAGAACAAATAATTCATTTGATGTTACATAGTAGGGAACGGTCTCCGACCGTTCCTATTTTTAAAGGTACAATAAATATTTTTGGAGGGTCAGACTTGTCCGCAGTCTTATGGCGGAATCCGTTTCCTACTTTACAATGTGAACAAAAAAAAAAGTCCCGCATAGGCGGGACTTTCTTGTGTAATACACATACTTAGTTTTTCTTGACTGTATAGGTCAGTTTTACCGGATCAAAACGGATAGTGTAGTTTCCAGCAGTTGACAAAGCTATATTGTCGCCACCTGCTTTAAGGCCACCGTTTTTATTTCCGTCATCACCATAGTTAAGCGACCAATCATCATTTGCTCTGAATTTAAATTCACCCGCAACAAAATTAGAAGTGATCTCCCACATCTTACGTTGACCGTTGTAGAACATAGGAGTACTTGCATTCCAACCCTGAGCGGTTGCAGAACCTATGACTCCCCAATCGTCTGTTTTAGTTAGTGATATTGTTAAAGCGCCGGTATTAACTGTAATTGCATACACACCAGCACTAACAGAGAAATTACCACCATTCGGATCAAGCGTGCCGGTATAAGTATTACCATTTTTAGTTAATGTACCGCCATAGTTTGGTCCATTCCAATTGGGATTGATAGTGACTTTGAATTCACTCGAAGCATTGGTACCATCTTTTATACGAATAATACCGGCATATGTAGTATTAAATCCATATGAATAAAGTCTTCCGTTATCAGCACCGGGAGACCAACCCTGATATGCACCGGGAACATAAATCATCGGATAGTTTATTACTGCATCGTATGGAGTTAAGCTAACTGATTTTGCAGCGGTGTAAACAGAGGATAGATTAGGACTAACCGATGCAGAAATTCTGTAATAAACTGTAACGGCTGTTCCGATGGGATAACCCCAAGACAAGAGTAGTGTATTAATATCTCCTACTTTTGCCGATGCTTTTAAATTCTGAGTAGTAACGAGATTAGCTACATTACTCGTAAAGTTGCTAGTAGAAGACATTTGAAGAACATAAGTAGTAGAAGAAGCAAAACCAAAATCTGCTGCAGACCAAGAAAATTTCATCAAGCTGTCTGCATAATTTACAGTGAATTGTCCTGTATATGACAAATCTGCGAGTGTTGGTGAACCGGGATTTGCACTAACCACCGGTTCGGTAATATCTCTACTGCATGAGACCAAGAGAAGCCCAAACACCGCTACAAATAATGCAATTAATGTTGTTTTTTTCATTTTTATCTTCCTTAAACTTTATTACTATTTTTTTTAATAGCCTGGATTTTGAACCAAATTTGGATTTGCGTTTAAGTCGTTTATCGGTATTGGATAAAGATCTCTGTAAGAAGCAGTTTGAGTTCCACTTTGAACTTTTCCTTTCCATTCCCAAACGTATGAGCCGCTGGTGAATTTACCAAAACGAATTAAGTCCGTCCTTCTATGACCTTCCCAATACAATTCGCGACCACGTTCATCCAAAATGAAATCCAAAGTCAGATCTGCAGCAGTAATATTTCCTGAATTGTTACCGTAAGCGCGCTGTCTTAGCTGGTTAACGTAGTTAACAGCGGTAGCAACATCGCCGCCTGAACCGCCTCTAAGTACGGCTTCAGCATATAACAAATACGCGTCTCCCAAACGGAACATTGGGAAGTCTGTGCTTACAAATGTAGCGTGTGCGTTTGGTGCAGGTCCGCCGGAAGCAGTAACGTTTTTAAATTTGGTTACGCCAATTCCCTGAGTAAAGGTACCAACATTGGTTATATCCCACTGCCAATTAGCCGGGTCAAAGAAGAACATTCCTCTTTTATCAGCACTTTGGTACTGGGAATTAGAACTAAAATTACTTTGAGCTATATTGAACTTTGATACGAAATTTTTAATAGTTCTAATTCCGCCCCAACCGCCGTCGATTCCGTTCAATGGCATACCACCACCATTAGAAGCATGGAGAACGAAAGTCATTCCGCCGTATTGCTGAGTGTTCTGTCCGTCAAAAGCTATCGGGAAAATAATTTCTGGGCTTGTGTTATTATCAGCATCGAATAAATGTTGATAGTTGGGATCTAATGTATATCCGGCAGAAATAACTTTGTTAAGATAAGTAAGTGCGTCGGTATATCTTTCTGTGCCTGTATATACTTTTGCATTCATATATAACTCTGCAAGCAAAAACCAGTCTGCACCTCTATCTGCTCTGGCATATTCATTTTGTTTTGCCGGAACAAGGTCTGGCTCAATAGCTTTGAGTTCACTTTCAATATAGCTAAATAGATCTGTACGGGTAATACGTTTCGGGAAAAATGCACCGGGTAAATCTGCCTCGGTGATAAAAGGAACGTTACCGAACATATCAATTGCGTGCCAATAAGAAAGTGCACGAATGAAACGGGCTTCTGCTTTGAAGTGAGTTAAATCGGTGAGGAATGCACCGGATGCTGAACTCATAGCTTTATCAGCATTTCTAATGAATTCATTGCTGATCGTTATAGTATAGAATACTCTTGAGTAAAGTGCTGCAAGAAATACGTCATTGGGTGACCATGTTTGCCAGTGGAAATCTTTAATTGTAGCATCATCCCAAGCTATGATTGCTTCATCGGTCGGTAGTTCTTGTAAATCCCAGTACTGACGAAGATAGTTACCGAAGTTTTCATCAATACCTTGAATATCAGGGCTACCACCACCGCCACCTGTTTGTCCGCTAATGGCAAAGCTAGCATATAACTTAGCCAGCGCTCGTTTATAAGCTGCCTGATCTTTAAACACATTGTTTAAGGTATTAACATTTGGATCTATCGGCTCTACATTCAAGTCTTTCACACAAGATGAAAACAAGAATGTAGTAATTAATACTATTAGAGTTAAGAATGTAATTCTTTTCATTTTCATTTTCGTTTTCCTTCTTAAAATATTAGTAATTAAGACTAAGTGACATCATGTAGGTGCGTGGTCGTGGATAAATGTTGTTATCAATACCATTAGCAACTTCTGGATCCAAACCTGAATATTTAGTAATGGTAAATACATTTTGAACTGATATACCGATACGTCCGCTAATGTTATTACCGAATAAAGACGTGAAATTATAACCAAGGCTTATATAATCCATCTTGAAGAACGATGCGTTTTCCAAGTAAACACTTGACCAATACTGAGCGGTCATAAAATTGGTTTTCTTAACATCTGTTAAGATATTAGCCGTATATCCGCTTTGATTATAAACATTCTGATACAACGCCAAGTTAGATGCATTGTTATTGTAAACGTAATTGCCCAAACTTAATCTTCCGGAGAAGCTAAAATCAAAGTTCTTATAGTTGAACTTAGAAGAGATACCTATTAAGTAATCAGGGTCGGGCGATTTATAATAGACCTTGTTCAACTCGTTGCCGGCTACATTACCGCCTTGACCACTATGATCAACGTATAAGCCTTCAACAGGCATACCGTTTGCATCATATACTTGGGTGAACAAGAAGAATACTCTAGCAGGGTATCCAACAATATACTTCTGAACGTTATTACCAACACCACCGGCTATACCACCGGTATTAACACCAGTATAAGTTGGGTCGTCGCTCAATGTTAATTTTGTGATTTTGTTTTTGTTGTAGGTTAAATTTGTTCCAATTTCCCACGAATAATCATTCTCTAAAATCGGAGTGAAATTTAAACTAAGATCCACACCTTTATTTTCCATTGAACCTACGTTTGTAAGCAAAAAGTTGGAAAAGTTACTTCCAACCGGAATTGGAATACTGTTTAACAAATCATCGGAAGTGTTTTTGTAAATATCGATTGAACCGGTGACTCTATTATTTAATAACGTAAAATCCAATCCAAAGTTGGTAGAAGTTAAAGTTTCCCATTTTATATTTGCATCATACGCATCCGGGCGCAGTGTAGAATAGAATGTATTACCGAACTGATAATAAGCACCGGAGGTACTTGCAGTATAGGTAGGAATATATGGATAATAATTCTGTCCAATATCCTGCTGTCCGGCTTTTCCCCAGCTTACTCTAAGTTTCAGCTCGTTAACCAAATCCGATTTACCAATGAAAGATTCTTCCGTTAGTTTCCAGGCAAAAGCAAGAGCTGGGAAAACTCCCCAACGGTTATTATCAGCAAATCTTGAAGAACCGTCATCTCTTATTGTAGCCGTTAATAGATACTTATCCATTAACGTATAGTTCAATCTCCCAAAGAAAGAAACTAGATAATATTCGTTCTTATAAGCTATTGAAGCTGCACCAGGTGTTTTTGGATTCCATGCTCTGTTGGAATTTACACCTTCATTGTAGAAATGTTGATAAGAATAACCACCGGTTAAATCAAATTTATTGATACCTAATTCTTTCTTATAGTTTAAGTAAAAATCCAACAAACTGTTTTTCTTAGTCTGAGAATACTCTAGAATTTGTCTTTGCGGCTCTCTGTATGTCCAGGAACCCAAAGTGTCTGCAATGTTACTTCCATCTGTCTTGTAGTAATCATAACCAAGATTTAATGTTGCTTTCAAATCCGGCACATAAGGAATGTTATAATCGAATTTGCCATCCAGAATAAATCTTTTAGCATCGGAAGTATTGTGAGTATACTCTAAAAGAGCTACAGGGTTTGCAGTTGCAATATTATTTGCACTACGGTTTCCTAAAGGTATAACTTTACCATTGCTATCTAACGAATCAGCATAGTTTGTCCATGCAGTGTAACCGCCATATCTTGTGTTTCCGTTCTTAATAGGTTGTGTTGGGTCAAATTGAAGAGCAGCACCAACAGCGCCATTATTTGAAAAATTATTACTAATCCATGACCCCGAAGCATTTAAATCCATGTGCAAATTACCATCTAATAATGATGGTGTGACTGCCAGAGTAATATTCTTTCTATCAATGTTATTGTACTTTAAAATACCATCCTGGAACAAATAATCTAATGAAACACGGTATGGTACTGTACCTAAAACATCGCTAATACTAATATTATGTTCAGTCGTTGGGGCAACTCTGTAAATTTCGTTTTGCCAATCTGTATTTGCTGTTCCTAATCTAGTCTTTGCGAAAGCAGTTAAACCGTTGTTAGCAATTCTATCAGCAATTAATGATCTGAATTCGTCCCCGGTAAAGACAGACAATAATTTTGCAGCTGACGCCAAAGAAAAACTACCGTTATAACTTACGATCATCTTTTCGCCGGCAGCAATCGAACCCCTTTTAGTTTTTATAATAATAACACCATTAGAAGCTCTTGAACCATAGATAGCTGTCGCAGAAGCATCCTTCAAAATTGTGATTGACTCAATATCATTTGGATTAATCGTCGAAAGCGGATTAGCCATACCGGAAATTCCAGAGCTTTCCAAAGGAATATTATCGATTACTATTAAAGGATCGTTATTAGCTGTTAAAGATGAACCGCCACGAATACGGATTTGAGATCCAGCGCCGGCAGAACCGTCAAGAGAATTGACAACAACACCCGCCGCTTTTCCTACAAGTAATTCCTGAGGAGATGTAATTACTCCTTTATTAAAATCCTTTGCTGAAATCGCTTCAACAGAACCAGTAGCATCGGCTTTTTTTACTTCACCATACCCGATTCCTACTACGCCTATTTCTTTAAACTGTTTAGCCTCAAATTTTAACGCGATGTTCAAATATGCTTGATCTGTTACTGTTACTTCTTGTGTTGCATAACCCACATTTGATACCACTAGAACAGCACCCTTTTTTACTTTTAATCTAAATTCTCCATCAATATCAGTAGCAGCCCCGTTTGTAGTACCCTTCTCTAAAACGGAAGCACCAATTAATGGGGTTCCATCATCCGCACTTGTTACCTTTCCGCGTATCTCCATTTCCTGAGCGAAAAGGAGTGAACCAGCATGCATCATCAAAAACAAAAAAACGACCACGAACTTGTTAGATACTAGATAGCTGTTTTGTTTTTTTAATTTCGCGGATAATATACGATTTCTACTAAGTGTTAAACTTAAATGGCTCATTATGTTGCAAAAACCTGCCAATAAGTTTACTTGTTTAGGTTTTGTCATATTTTTCCTCGTTTACTTTATGTGATGAAATTAGTTAGTTGAAATTAAAAAATTTTCTACAAGAATAGAACGATGTGCTATAATATTATCTTTTATACTGGACGAAAAAATATAATCACTATAACAATCTATAAAGTCTTTAACAAAGATCTTATATATTCCAATCTCTAAAATAACAAAATTAGGTAGCGCTAACTGTTGGGAGTGGGCTGGTTCGCTGTAAAAAAATAAATTAATAAACAAAATAAATATGGAAACAGTCTTATACTGTGATACCATTTTTTTTACAGCAATAAAAAAGCATGAACTAAATAAACTAATCCATCTAACAAATTTAGGATAGAATTATTGAAACGCATAT
>JAKAEE010000046.1:7241-11076 GCA_021820065.1 Bacteroidota bacterium
AATAAACAAAATAAATATGGAAACAGTCTTATACTGTGATACCATTTTTTTTACAGCAATAAAAAAGCATGAACTAAATAAACTAATCCATCTAACAAATTTAGGATAGAATTATTGAAACGCATATTAAGTTACAAAAATCCACAACAAAAAATCAAACTATATTAAGATAAAATCATAATCTTATTTTTGAATTGGCATTCTGAGGAAAGAGTAAAATTCCAACGTTGAATTAATGTTTAACTGGTAGAGATCAAATCCAGCACTATCTCTTAATTTATTTATTATTTAAGTTAAGATGTAATTATTACACATACTCAGATAAGTATAAAAGGAACAGAAATTCTTGTATGAAACCAAAAGAAGTAACACTAAACGATATTGCACAGAAATTAGGTGTTTCAATAATAACTGTTTCAAAAGCGCTGCGCGGGCATCCGGATATTTCTAGCAGTACTGCCGAATTAATAAAAAAAGCTGCAAACGAATTAGGTTATTCACCTAACCTTATGGCAAGAAATCTTGCATCAAGAAAATCCAATACCATCGGCGTTGTTCTTCCGGAAATTGCACATCATTTTTTTAGTTCTATAATTGATCATATTTATGTTTATGCAACTTTAAACGATTATCAAATTTTCCTTACTGTTTCGCAAGAGAACTCCGAACTGCAGAAAAAACAAATCCAGACTCTTCTTTCGATGAGAGTGGAAGGAATAATTATTTCAATTTCACAGGACACATCAAATTTTGAAATTTTTGAAACTGCAAAAAGCAAGCAAGTTCCTCTTGTATTCATGGATCGTATTCCTGATTTAAGCAATTGCAACACAGTTACGGTAGATGATAGAGGTGGTGCTTATAAAGCGATTGATCACGCGATTAAGCTTGGATATAAGAAGATCGCACATTTTGCAGGTTATACAAATATTAATATTGGACGCGAACGAATGCTGGGTTTTAAACAGGCAATGAATGATTATGGTTTGGAAGCTAATCAAAATTGGATTTTAGAAGGAGACTTCGGGGAAAAAAGCGGTTACGATTCTTTCATGAAATTATACCATGAAAAGAACATGCCCGATTTAATCCTTGCGGTTACATATCCCGTTGCAATTGGTATATATATGGCTGCTAAAGAAGTTGGAATGAATATCCCTAATGATATTGACTTAATTTGTTTTGGTAATTCTCAAGAGCAGAACTTTTTATCTCCTCCGCTTAGTTGCGTAAATCAACCGACAGAACAGTTGGCGGCAAAGTCTATGGAAGTTTTAATAGAAAATATTATTAAGAAAGATAAATTCATCTGTAAACAAATCGTCGTTGACACAGATCTGATATTGCGTGGAACATGTATTAAATGCAATAGGCTTTAACCCGTTGTGTGAATTAGAATAGAAAGTTGAAGAAATGAAAACAAAAGTAATTATTCAAAAGTTCATCAGTGAAGATCATAAGTAATCTGCTCAATCTGTGTGCTATTTTTCGATTAAAAAATTACTTTTGTCTTAAGTAGATTAATTCACACAACGGGTTATATATATAATTTCTAATAGTGACAGGGTTTTATTGTCTAATCAGTTGCTTCATTTTTTATCTATTATTGATTATAAAAATTAATCTGTTAATCATATTTTTACCTCCTAATAATTTATAAAACTTGTAAACCCAAATGAGCACAGAAGAAAAAGCAAAACAAAGAATTGAAATAATTCACAACCACTTAAAAAAGATTGGCTTTTTTACATCCATTATATCAAAGAAAGATTACAACTATGAATTCGCTGTTGAGAATGCGGGAATCAAAGTAAAGGTGCAAGTCTACTTCGGAAAAAAAGGAATCAAAACAATCATTCAAGG
Source organism: Bacteroidota bacterium (assembly GCA_021820065.1). Lineage (GTDB taxonomy): Bacteria > Bacteroidota > Ignavibacteria > Ignavibacteriales > Melioribacteraceae > Fen-1258. Next base: position 9,105 of record JAKAEE010000046.1, read on the forward strand.
AGACGAAAAATCGGAATTGTTCACCACAATAAAGAACGCCATTCTTGATGAACCGGAATTGCTATTAAAGACACCTGAATTGAATGAGCCGGAAGAGTATATCGGAACGGATGAATGCGGCAAAGGAGATTTTTTTGGACCTTTGGTAGTTGGCGCAGCTTATGTGGACAACGAAACGAAAAAAAAGCTTATAAGCATTGGTGTTAAAGACAGCAAAGAATTATCCGATAATCAAATTGGAGTTCTTGCAAAGGAAATTAGAAAGATTGTGGGCGATAATTTCGAAATAATAAAAATTACACCGACGAAGTACAATCAACTTTACGATCAGTTTAAAAACTTGAACAAACTTTTAAATTGGGCACATTCGAAAGCTATTGAAAAATTATACGAGAGAACAAATTGTAAATTTGTAATTACGGATAAGTTCAGTAAAGAGAAACTGCATATCGATACTTCTTCCAACTATACAGATGTTCAGTTTGTTCAGTTGGAAAAAGCCGAAAAGTTTGTCGGCGTTGCAGCGGCATCTATATTGGCAAGAAACAGTTTCAATGATTGGTTTGTGTCTCAATCAAAACATGGATTGAACCTGCCGAAAGGCGCTTCTGAAAAGGTGGAACACTATGCAAGAATTCTTTTTAAGAAAATAAACGAAGAAAAAATTTCGGAGATTGCAAAACTCCATTTCAAAACTTTAAAAAAAGTAAACAACAATTAATTTAGTAGAAATAAATCAATAGGAGTATAGAAGTGGCTCATTCAAAAATTAAAAGGATAGGTATATTAACAGGTGGAGGAGATTGCCCAGGACTAAATGCGGTTATAAGAGGAGTTACCAAACCGGCGTTAGACTACGGCCTAAAAGTAATTGGAATCGTTGACGGCTTTGAAGGATTGGTAAGCGGAAAGGCAATCGAATTGTATAACAAAGATGTTTCAGGTATTCTTGCTGCGGGCGGAACAATACTCGGTTCTTCTAATAAAGGAGATCCGTTTCATTGGCCTGAAGAAGTTAACGGCAAAGTAAAAATATTCGACCGTTCAAAAGAAGCGCTGAAAAATTATGAGGCATGGCAGCTCGACGCAATTATTGCAATCGGCGGCGACGGAACTATGCATATTTCAAACAAGCTTAGCGAAATGGGAATGAACATCGTCGGTGTTCCTAAAACAATTGACAACGATCTTCAGGCAACAGATCAAACTTTCGGTCATGATTCTGCCGTTTATGTCGTTAGTGAAGCTTTGGATAGATTACACACAACAGCGTCGGCACATCACAGAGTTATGGTTATCGAAACGATGGGAAGATATGCCGGATGGATAGCACTCAACGGCGGTCTTGCCGGCGGTGCAGACATAATTCTTATTCCGGAAATTCCTTTTGATTGGAATGTTGTTTACGAGAGAGTTTTACATAGAAATATGATAGGAAAAAGATTCAGTCTTGTTTGCGTTGCCGAAGGCGCAAAACCAACGGACGGTGAAATGGTAATGAAACGCAAAGATGTAAAACGAACCGATCCGATTGTTCTTGGCGGAATTGGTGAAATAATTGCGAAAAGGATCAGCGACAATACAGGACTTGAAACCCGTTACACAGTTCTGGGACATTTGCAAAGAGGTGGAAGTCCAACACCTTATGATAGAATTCTATCGACTAAATTCGGAACAAACGCAATACAACTTGCAATGAAGAAGCAGTTTGGTAGAATGGTAGCACTTAAAGGATGCGAAATTAAAAGTGTTAGTATTGCCGACGCAATCTCGAAGCAAAAACTTGTAAGGCATAGCGATCAATCGGTTTTGGCAGCCAGTGCTGTAGGCGTAAGTTTCGGCACCAAAAATCTCTAACTTATCTTGCTTTGGATGGTATAGAATTCTTATTTTTGTGCGCCGTTAAAAGCGGTAATGTTTCAAGGGGTTCCCGATAAAAAACATCGGGATAAACTCCGTTTAGTTGGTTAGA
>JAKAEE010000046.1:11176-20282 GCA_021820065.1 Bacteroidota bacterium
AGAGTTCGAACTTTGGATTTTGTGCTTTGGATTTTGAATTTAGGATTTAACATTGGGGTCGTAGTTCAGTTGGTTAGAACGCCTGCCTGTCACGCAGGAGGTCGCGAGTTCGAGTCTCGTCGGCCCCGCAAAAGCTCATCACAATAGATGAGCTTTTTCATTTATGTAGTCTGCCATCTTTATTATTTTGCATGCTATAAGTGGAACGAAGGCGGAACAAGGACAAGAAATGGTTCAGCCACTAACTACTTTTTCTTTCGGTTTTTGATTTTATTTTTTTCTAAATAAGCAAAGTGTTCTTCAATATTAATATAGATTTCACTAATTACAAGTTTGGTGTTATTTTCGTCAAGTTCCTTATTTGCTTCTAAAGTGGCATCTAATAAGAATTGTTTCTTATCAGATTCATATTTTTCAATGTATCCAGCCAATAAATAAAGAGTAATAGTGTAAGCCCATCTAAGAATTTCTTTTTCTATATCGGTAGGTTTTTTTCCAAGCATAAGCTTTTTGAATCTCTCAAATGGATAACCATAAGATTCTAAAGCCGGACCAGCTAATAACAAAAATTTTATAGCACCAGGAGGCAGATATGGAAATACATTATCGTAATACTTTACCATCTCCAATGATATTTGATTGATTTTACTTTTGTAAGTCTCTGAATTTGTAGTTGAAACTGGGGTTGAAAAATCAATGTCCACAGAATTAAACCAAACAGCTCTGGCTTCAACTGTTGAATTGTCCAATCGATCATGTTCCGGTGCTATAAGATTATTGTATGCCTCAATAATTTTGCCAAGAATATTTTGCGCTTCTTGATCGGATTGAAATTCGGATTGATTTGCAGACTTTAGATATTTGCCAGTCTGTATATCGATGAAGAGATGATAATCGTTTTTAATTTCTTCGATTGGTTTATTGAATTTCACTGATAATTGTCCATCATTTATTATAATTAAACGTTTTATCGAAGTCGTTTATTCAATTTTAGCGAGGATAAATCGCCAAAAAGATCATGGCATAATTCTCTAGTCATATTAATTGCTTCCTCGGCATCATACTCGTCGAGAATTTCTAAAGCTGTTTGTTTGGCTTCAAATAGTAATTTCTTTTTGTCTGCTGGAGGAATGTCTGTAACAGACTCAAGAACAGATTCAAGAAAATCGAAAGCCCAGAGGAACAACTCTTCCTCATCTTCAGTTGCTTTAGCGCCGTTAACAATCTTTTCAAATCGTTCTTTCTCCAGACCAGAAAGAGAAAGTATTGGAACGGTGAGAGGCAAGAATGGCAACAAGTCATCATCAAGAAACGAAAACCCTTTTCGAAAAGATTTACTTTTATCTGAAGAAGATTTTTTCGAATTCTTCTTTGATTTTTTTGCTTTACCGATTATTGAATAATCGATTGTAACGTTTTTAAACAATTGTGTTTTTTGAGCAGGAGTCATTGAGCCAATATCTTGAAGTTTTGCTTCCATTATTTCATTCCATTTCTGGGCAGTAATTTCAGTCCATTCTTCAGCTTCTTCCATACTGTCAAAATCAGTTTTGGTGTTTAACTCAAAATATTTTTTTCTGTGGATGTTCTGGAAATGATATAAATCATCAAAAAGTTGATTGGCCGCTTTTGGCTCGCCGTATTCGTTGGAAAACTCCTTGATGTTTTCTTGGGCTTTGTTATTAAATGGGTTTTCTTTAACGGCGGCTTCCCAACAATCTAACGCTTCTTCTCTTCTAAAGTCACTCCAATATAAGACGCCAAGATTATTCAGGCACTCAGACCTTTCAATTCTCTTATCCGCCGGCGAAAGTTCTAATGATCTTAAAAAACATGCTTCCGCTTCTTCATAATTTTCTAAATCAAAATGGGTTGCGCCAAGAGAAAAATAAATATCCGCATTATTAGGGAAAAGAGTTTCAGCTTTTGTAAGCGCTTTAAGAGCTTCCCTTGGTTTATTTAATTGTGAATAGCAAATTGATAAGCCGGTATAATAAGTGTAAGAGGGAGCTCCATTCTTAAACCTACGTTTGCCAAATGAAATTGCTTCAACAAATTTTTTTTGGAATATCAAACTCTGGAATTGAGCTAACAGTTCAGCAGCGTCGGGTAAATCGAACAGCTGGTTTATTGTGTCTCGTTCTTTCATTGGTTTTCCACCATTCATATTATTGGTTTGATAAATGATTCTAATCGTTATGCCATATGCGTCTAATTCTTTTGCTTTCGAATATAATGATTTTATTTTGTTCCATTTTTTCTTTCTGCTTATCCATCAATGACCCTCATTAATTCTTATTTAGGGAATTGAATCCATGTAAAACAAATTAATTCTTACCTGGTGGTTTTTTGCGTTTAGGCAATAATTTATTTTGGACACTTACTCCGAAAATTAATAAATTGAAGTCGTTACATTATTAATTTATTCATCAATTCAATCGAGTAAATCAAAATTACTGTTAGGATCGCGCATGAAAATTCTGATTCGTTCCAACTTTGATCTTCTGCTCGAAGCATTGAGAAAGAATAACTACAAGACAATTGGACCAACAGTTAGAGACGGTGCAATTGTTTATGATGAAATAAATTCCACTTCAGACCTTCCAATTGGCTGGACAGATAAACAAGATGCGGGCAATTATAGACTTGAAAAAAGAAACGACGATGCATTGTTCGGATACGTCGTTGGTCCTCAATCGTGGAAAAAATTTTTGAATCCTCCCGTCTATAAACTTTGGCAAGCTGATAAGAGAGGACATAACTTCGAGATCATTCCTGAAAAAATCGAAGAGACAAAATATGCTTTTATTGGCGTGAGGCCATGCGAGCTAAACGCCATCTTCATTCAGGATAAAGTTTTTACTTCAGGAGAATACGTTAATAAAAATTACAAGCTACGCCGCGACAATGCATTTATTGTTGCCGTTAACTGTGTTGAAAGCGGCGGCACATGTTTTTGTGTCTCGATGAACACTGGTCCAAAAGCGGAAAAGGGTTTCGATATATCGCTCACTGAAATAGTGAAAGACGGTCATCACAATTTTCTGATTGAAACCGGCTCAGAGAAAGGTGAGAAAATTTTGTCAGAGATTCCACACCGCACTGCAGTCCAAAATGAAATTGATTCTGGAAACGAGCTAATCAATAATGCCGCCGCTACAATGGGGCGAGTTCTGGATACATCGAACATAAAAAACTTACTTTTGAATAATCTTGATCACCCGCAATGGGACAAAGTTGCCGAAAGATGTCTTTCATGCGCAAACTGTACAATGGTATGCCCCACATGTTTTTGCACAACGATTGAAGATACAACCGACTTAACCGGCGAACACGCAGAACGATGGCAAAAATGGGACTCCTGTTTTACGATTGACTTCTCGTACATACACGGTGGAAGCATCCGCAATTCTGTGAAATCAAGATACCGCCAATGGATGACGCATAAACTTGCAACTTGGCACGATCAATTCGGTTCTTCCGGCTGTGTCGGCTGCGGAAGATGTATTACATGGTGCCCTGTCGGAATTGACATTACCGAAGAGGTACGTGCTATAAAAGAATCATCAAAATAAAAAAGTTAAACAAGGAGTAGCGCCATGGAATCGTTAGAGAAAATTTTGCAGCAGCATCCGTTTATACAAGGCTTGGCACCGGAACATGTTCAGTTGATTGTTGGATGTGCAAAGAATGCTGTGTTCGAAGCAGGTAAATTTCTTTTCAAGGAAGATGAAGAGGCAGGCGAATTCTACATTTTACGTTCCGGCAAAGTTTCTCTCGAAATTTATACTCCGGAATATGGACCCGTTGCAATTCAGACTGTAGGTGAAGGCGACATTCTCGGCTGGTCATGGTTAATTCCGCCCTACTTTTGGCGTATGGATGGAAGAGCAATTGAAACGACGCGGGCAATTTCACTCGATGGAAAATGTTTACGCGGCAAATGCGAAAAAGATCCTAAGCTTGGTTATGAACTGATGAAACGGCTGGCGAACGTATTTGAGCAAAGACTTAATGCTATGCGGCTTCAACTGCTAGATATTTACAGTATCAAAGTGCCGAACAAAAAATAAGCAAGAATGTAAAAACTATGAACCCGATGATTCCGAATCCGTACATAATTCAAAAGGTCAAAAAAGAAACGCAGGACGTTTTCACCGTTGAACTGATTCCCGCTGAAGGAGAACAAAAATTTTCATTCGGTGCCGGTCAATTCAATATGCTCTACATATTCGGCACAGGCGAAGTGCCAATTTCAATCAGCGGCGATCCAAACAAAAGTGATGTTCTGATTCATACAACACGCACAGTTGGCACCGTAACGAAAGCAATGTCGAAACTGAAAACCGGAGACACAATAGGTGTGCGCGGTCCTTACGGTTCAACTTGGCCGGTGAAAGAAGCGATTGGAAATGATGTTGTGATCATTGCCGGCGGAATCGGTTTAGCTCCGCTGCGAACCGTCATCTATGAAATTCTTCGCGAGCGTGAATCATACGGAAGAATAGCAATTCTTTACGGAACAAGAACGCCGGAAGACATTTTGTTCAAACGCGAATTGGAAAAATTAAAATCGCGACTCGACTTAGACGTTCAGGTAACTGTTGACCGCGCCGCAAGAGGTTGGAACGGCAACGTGGGAGTTGTTACCACATTAATTCCACGCGCCAGGTTCGATCCGAAAAACACAACTGCAATGATCTGCGGTCCCGAAATCATGATGAAATATTCAATTTCGGAATTAATGAAAAGCGGTTTATCTGCAGAGAAAATTTTTCTCTCGATGGAGCGCAACATGAAATGTGGTGTCGGGTTCTGCGGGCATTGCCAGTACGGACCAGAATTCATTTGCAAAGACGGTCCCGTTTTCAGTTACAAAAAAATAAAACACCTCTTCGGTAAAAGGGAAATTTAGAATGGCATCGAAAGAAAAACCGAAACTTGCTGTTTGGAAATTTGCATCATGCGACGGATGCCAGTTAAGTCTTCTTGATTGTGAAGATGAACTGCTTTCGGTTGCAGGTGCAATAGAAATCGCAAATTTTCCGGAAGCTTCAAGAGCCGTTGTGAAAGGTCCGTACGATATTTCGCTCGTTGAAGGTTCCATCACAACACCGCACGATGCCGAAAGGATTCATAAAATCCGCCGCCAGTCTAAATTTTTAATTACGATTGGCGCATGTGCAACAGCAGGCGGAATTCAAGCGTTAAAAAATTTCAAAGACGTTAAGGAATTCATCAGACTCGTTTATGCAAATCCGTCGTACATTGAGACGCTGAACACCTCCACTCCAATATCGAATCACATTCATGTCGATTACGAACTGCACGGATGCCCGGTCAACAAATATCAGTTAATCGAAATCATCAACGCATTTCTTAACAACCGCAAACCCAACATTGCGCCGCACAGTGTTTGTATCGACTGCAAATTGAAAGGTAATGTATGCATAACTGTTGCGCACGGCACCGCGTGTTTGGGACCGGTAACACACACCGGATGCAACGCGTTGTGTCCGTCGTATAACCGCGGATGTTTCGGCTGCTATGGTCCGAAAGAAACGCCGAACACGGGATCGCTTGCAGATTGGATGAGCAAACATGGATTTAGAGAAGAAGAAATTGTAAGAAGCTTCCGCGGATTCAATGCTTTTGCAGAAGCGTTTAGAAAAGAAAGTGAATCGCATGAAAAATAAAACCATAAAAGTTGATTACCTGGCACGTGTTGAAGGCGAAGGATCGCTTCTTGTCAAGATCAAGAACGACAAAGTGAGCGAAGTTGAATTCAAAATTTTTGAACCGCCGAGATTCTTTGAAGCTTTTCTGCGAGGAAGACATTTTACCGAAGTCCCGGACATCACCGCAAGAATCTGCGGCATCTGTCCCGTTGCGTATCAGATGAGTTCAATCCATGCACTCGAAAATATTTTGCAAGTAAAAGTTGATCCTCAGATCCGTGAACTGCGACGTCTGCTTTATTGCGGCGAGTGGATTGAGAGTCACGTCCTTCATATTTACATGCTTCACGCCCCGGATTTTCTTGGTTACGAAGATGCAATTCAACTTGCCGGCGTTTCTCCCGAAGTTGTTAAGAAAGGATTGCAATTGAAAAAAGCCGGCAACGATATTGTGAACTTGTTAGGCGGAAGAGAAATTCACCCGATAAATGTTCGTGTCGGCGGATTTTACAAAATTCCTTCGAGACAGGAATTCAGTAAGCTTGCTGAAAAGTTAAAACACGCTCAAGATATCGCGATTGAAACGGTGAAATTAACTTCCACTTTTCAGTTCCCCAAGTTTGAACAGGATTACGAATTCGTCGCGTTGAAACATCCGAAAGAATATCCATTCAACGAAGGAAGACTTGTTTCAAACAAAGGTTTAAACATCAACGTAAACGAATACGAAAATTATTTTCATGAAGAACATGTCCGGCATTCCAACGCACTGCAATCGGCAAAGAACAATGATGGAATTTATTTTGTCGGACCACTCGCCCGCTACAATCTCAACTTCGATAAACTTCCCGATTCGATCAAAGAATTGGCAAAAGAAGTTAACATGCTGCCGCCGTGCAACAATCCATTCAAAAGTATTACTGTGCGCGCAATTGAAACTCTTTATGCTTGCCAGGAAGCGCTGAGAATAATCGAGCAGTTTGAGATGCCGGAGAAACCGTTTGCGGAGATTCAGCCGCGCGAAGGAACCGGATACGGCTGCACAGAAGCGCCGAGAGGAATTCTCTATCACAAATACCGGATGGATGCAAACGGAATAATACAGGAAGCGAAAATTGTTCCGCCAACATCGCAGAATCAGAAACAAATAGAGAACGATCTGTTCTCGTTCGTTTCAAAAAATATTAATCTCCCAACAGATGAACTCACGTGGAAGTGCGAACAAACGGTTCGGAATTATGATCCGTGCATTTCATGCGCAACACATTTTTTAAAGTTGAACTTCGTCCGTGAATAATTTTTTCAATGTGTGAACCTAAAACAAATTGCCTTGTCATTGGGATCGGTAACGAATTCCAAAGCGACGACAGCATTGGAATTCTCATGTCCCGCATGTTGAGGAAGAAACTGCCCGCTACTATTAAAGTTGCGGAGTGCAATGGCGGTGGTGTAGAGCTTTTGGAAATCTGGGAAGACTACAACAACGTTTTCATAATCGACGCAGCCAGTTCAGGAAAAGCGCCCGGCACAATTTTACGTTTTGATCTTAACAAAGAAACTCTTCCGCAAAATGCTTTTAATTATTCATCACATTCGTTTAGTATTTCCGAAACGGTAGAACTTGCGAGGAAATTAAATCGGCTTCCTACACGGCTAATAATTTACGGCATAGAAGGGAAAATATTTGAACAGGGAACCGGTTTATCTTACAGTTTTGAAAGCGTCTGTGATGCTCTGCTGAAAAATCTATTGACCGACATTCAATAATTCGTTTTCACGATTCCGTTAATTCCCGTCGCTCAGTTTTTCAAGTTTCTTTTTGTGAGTAATAATTCTTGCCTCCACATAGAACACCAAATCTTCGGCAATGTTCGTTGCGTGATCGGCTAATCTTTCCACATGCCTTGTTAGAACAATTAAGTGCGCGCATGGCTCAATCAGTTCCGGATTAGTCTGCATTTTGCTAACAAGAAACTTAAACGTGTGCTTGTTTAAATTATCAACAATCTCATCGCTTGCAATTACTTTGTTTGCCAGATCGCTGTCGTTGTTTATAAAAGAATCGATTGCGTTCTTAAGCATCTCGCGAGCGTGCTTTCCCATTTCAATTATCTGCGCTTCAGAAATGAGAGAGAAAAACTCTGCCGTCTTTTTAACCCGCTGTGATATGTTTACAGCAATATCGCCGCAGCGTTCCAACTGATTGTTGATCATCAGTGCCGAAATAATAAATCGCAGATCGACTGTAACCGGCTGGAACAAAGCGAGAATGTTTTCACATTGGGTTTGAATCAGATTATCGTAAGCATCAATTTCTAAATCTTTGGCTTTGATTCCTTTGCAAAGCTCAATATTTCCTTTTTCGAGCGCTGTGATAACTCTTTCAACCTGCTCATCCACCAGTGAAGCCATTTTTATAAGATTAGTTTTCAGGTTATCGATTTCTTGTTCAAAATGTTCTCTCATAGTTAACTCCTTTCTTAACCGAATCTTCCGCGGACGTAGTCTTCCGTCTGTTTCTTAGCGGGAGAAGTAAATATTTTTGTTGTAGTATCAAACTCAATCAATTCACCCAAATAGAAGAACGCGGTGTAATCACTTACCCTTGCTGCCTGCTGCATATTATGTGTAACTATTACTATTGTATAGTTCTTCTTCAACTCAAAAATCAAATCTTCAATTTTAGTAGTTGATATCGGATCCAGTGCGCTTGCTGGCTCGTCCATTAGAATAACCTCAGGATCAACAGCCAATGTTCTGGCAATACATAATCTTTGTTGCTGGCCGCCGGAAATATTTGCACCGGAATCGTTCAGATTATCTTTGACCTCGTCCCAAAGAGCTGCTTGCTTCAGACATTTTTCTACAACCGGGGTTAGAACTTTCTTACTTCTTACACCGTTGAGTTTTAATCCGGCAGCGACATTATTGAATATCGACATGGTTGGGAAAGGATTTGGTTTCTGAAAAACCATTCCCAAACGTTTTCTTAGAAGCACCGGATCACCTTTCGTCAAATCTTCTCCATCCAGCATAATCGAACCCGTGATTGTTCCTCCCACAACCTCGTGCATTCTGTTCAAGCATCTTAAGAAAGTTGATTTGCCGCATCCCGAAGGTCCAATAACAGCCAGAACTTTATTCTTCGGAATATCCAGCGAAACATTTTTCAGAACCTTATTCTTTCCGTAATAAGCTTCCAGATTTTTTACAGAAATTTTTACTTCCATAATTCTCTTTGATTGATTTACCAAATCCTAATTTGTTTTATACTTTGAACGGGTAATAATTCTGAATGTTAAACTTAATATCGAGATTAACAAAATCAATACGAGCGCCGCAGTCCACGCTTGCTGATTCCAATCTTCAAAAGGAGCTTTCGCATAATCATAAATATAAACGGTTAACGATGCCATCGGTTCCATAAT
>JAKAEE010000047.1 GCA_021820065.1 Bacteroidota bacterium
GAAACTTCGTCTGACCTTCCTCCTCGAAAGTGTCCGTTAACGACGCCGGCTTGCAGATTAATTACCTGACTTAAATTTTCCACGGGCATTAATTTTAATTGTTCCGAAGAGACAATTGCCGAAGAAGAAGTTAAGTCTTTGGTAATCATGGGCTGTTTGGCTTGAATTACAACTTCGCTCATACTAACAGTTGTAGGAGTTAATTTTTCATCCAGTCGAGTGGTTAAATCGATTCTAACAATAACATTTTCGATGGTTAATTTATGATACCCTACCGCAGATACAATCACCGTATAAGTTCCAGGTGTGATGTTGTTGATGTAAAAGTAACCGTCAATATCAGCCGATGCACCGAATCCTGTTCCTTTCAACATAACAGTCGCGCCAATTACGGCGTCTTTGGTTTCCGAATCCAATATTTTGCCTGCAAGTTTACCGGTTGTACCCGCAAATGAAACTGACCAAGTCGTCATCATTAAAACAACAATCGAAAATGATATTGCTCTAAAAAATCTGCTCAACTTTCTACCGTTCGGTTTTGGGGTTGTGCACATAATCTATTCCTTGAAAAATTAGATATTAAAAAAAACGGGGCACATCAGAATGATGTGCCCCAGAATTGCTACTTAACTAACATCATCTTCTTAACACTTACAAAAGAACCGCTTTCAAGTCTGTAGAAATAAACACCTGAAGATAACTTGGAAGCATCAAAGCTAATTGAGTAGTTGCCTGGATCTTGTTCTTTATTTACTAAATCGGAAACTACACGACCCAACACGTCATAAATTTTAAGACTAACGTTTCCAACTTTGCTGATGGAATATTTTATTTGTGTTGTTGGGTTGAATGGATTCGGATAGTTCTGGCTAAGAGTGTAAGTGAACGGCACTTGTTCTTCTTTCACATCGGTAAGTTCTTTATTTCCAAGCCATGTGTACATCCAGAACTGTGGTCCCCACCAGCCGTTGTCGTTATTAAACGGCGACCAGCTAATCTGACCTTCGCGATTTTGCCAGAGTTGTGAAGAATTCAAACCATCATTATCGGCAATAACTATATCAAAAGGAATCTTGGTACCTTCTAATAAAGTGCCGATGGTATCTTTAGTAGCTGTTGCGCTTTTTCTCCAGTTAGCAAGATGGTCTAACGAGATTCTTACTTCAACCATATAACCGGTTGGGAATTTTTCCTGCCAGTAATAATCCGGTCCCGGCAGCAACAACGAATCTTTTTCTGATGTCCAGTGGTCTGATCTGGCTCTTACTTTATTGAATCTCAGGTGGTAATCGGGGTTTGTTCCTCTCTTGTAAGCAGTATGCTGACTTCTTCCCTGATTATACAAACCTAATTCAAGCTCAGGACAGTCGAGTGCCCAACTAGTTCCAGAGTTCATGTATTTGTCGTCATCGGCATAAACGATGTCATCGGTAACATCGAATGCAGCATACAAGTAGTTTTTATCCAAAGCTACGTATACATCTGCAGAAAGGTCGTCATCGTTGTTAACTTTGAAACCAGTCATGACATGTTCCGATCCATCCGATAGACGCAGCTTCCATGGCTTAATGTTTAGAGCTTTCCACTCGGACAAATCACCATCGGCTTTGAAATTGGTTACCGTGCCGTAGTAAATTGTAGGAACGCCTTTAGCTGTATTAGTAATTCCTGCGGTAGCAGCAACAGCCCCAACATTTCCAGCTTTGTCGATAGCGTTAACTGCGTAATAGTATGTTACATCTTTATCGGTTTGAGGTGTTCTCAATAAATGTTCGTAAACTTGTGTTGCGCGCGGTATGCTGCCCGCTATCTGCTCAACTCCTGCCGCGTTAACATCTGTAATAGGAGACTTGCTTGCATAAACGAAGTACTTTTCTGTTCCTTCATTTGCAACATCACTCCAAGAAATCAAGTTAGAGAAATTTCCTTTTACAACTGAAAGGTTACCTGGAGCTGCAGGAGCAGTTTTATCAACAATTTGGTAACCGGAATATTGCATAGGACCAAACAACATTGTACCAACTAATTTTTCTCCTTGCGGTCCGCCATCTGGTCCGCCGCCAATTGCGAGAACTTCAAATTTTATTTTTGACATCTTATCAGGATCGAAGTTCTGATTGTCTTTAGGACCATTCGGGTTTAGTGCAAAAGCGCCAACCGGCGGGTACTGATCACTATTATTATTACCGTTAACACCTTGCTTCAACGGTAGCCTATATCTGGTCCACCCCGAAGCTGTAGTAAGATCAATTGGAACTTTGGTTACCCATTGTTCCCCATTGTCTCCTTCGTAAATGTAAACTCTCAAGATAGCGCGTTTGGGTACACTGGTAACCGAAGGCGTAACATTTTTAACAAAAAATGTAAGCGCTGTTCTATTCAAGATGTCTTTTGGAGGAGTAGCAGGAATTTCAAAACCCATAACGCCGCCCCAACCTTCGGAAGCGTCGCAAGTATAGTCAACTTTCATTGCACCGGTAGTACCGTCAACTACGTCGTTTGATACGTCGGTCAATGCAACCTTACCTGTACCGCTTGCCCATGTTGCAGTAAATGAGGCAGCTTGATTTAAGAAACTCAACGCTGGCGGTGGATAATGATCACCGGTAATTGAAAATCCATCTAGTAAAATTGTACCGGAAGCGGTTGGTGTATTTGTTGCTGATCCGCCACCTTGAGGAACATAAACAACAGCCCATTCAAAACCGTTTACATGGTCCCATGCCATTTCTCTATCACCGTCTTGTGCCTGATAAGCCCAAGAAATGCTCTTATCTGTTCCCATTGTAAAATCTACTGTTGCCTGTTTCCATTGACCTGAGGCATCTGTGAAATCTACAGGGACTTCACGGAATACACGGTTTTCAGCACCGTTAAGTATATCGCATATTTTGAATTCCATTACCATGGCACCAGGAGTAGTCATAACAGCAGGATTGGTTACCTTGTACCAAAAACTCAAATGAGTTCCGGTTGAAAGATCGAAAACCTGATCATTAGGAAGAGGTTTGATTGATGTACGTACGATGTAACCGCCCCAACCGTCTCCAGCTCCCACCTTGTAATCAAGTTGGACGCAACCTGCGCCCTCCTTTTGGCCGGTAGTTACATCTGTAACATCCCATTTTGCTGTCGCATCGCCTTGGTTGTTGTAAAGATTTGCCATATCCCAAAAGCCGTCAGCAACTGTACGGTCCATATTCTGGAATACATACGTTTGTGCCTTCGTGCTGCCCGCGACGAGAAGAATAGTTAGAAGAACTAAAAGTTTCTTCATAGTGTTGCCTCCTTTATTTAGTTAAATGACGTAAATGTGTTGCTAATGTGCATCGAACTACAATTTCCTTATATGAATATGTACCACAAACCCAGAGTTAATAATAGAATGGCGAAAGAAAGTATTGCCTGAACTCTGACGTTTGGTAACTTCATTATGCTTTTCTCACCCGCCATTTTATTTCCTGTAAAAAGAGAAACTTCTCGAACCGGATTAATTTTGCTTCCATAACGGAATAAATAACTAAGACTTAATAATAAAACCGATGTGCCGATGAATAGAAAAATTGTGAAGTGCAGGTAATTGATTTTTGTAAAAGCCAACAACACCGGGTTGGAGATCATACCGGCATTAGCCGCAAATTCCAAAAAGAAACGAGAAACTCCAACCGCTTCGCCAATAAGAAATGAAACGAAAACACTTTTTGCATTTATTTTCTTTAGAGTGAAACCAAGAAGAAAAACAGCGCTGATAGGTGCGCTAATGAATGCCTGGGTGCTTTGTAAAAAAATGTAAATTGTAGAGTTCATAATTTTGATAAAAGGGACGATGAGAAGTACAACAAAAACAGTAACAATCGTCGCCATTCTTCCAACCAATACCAATGTCCTTTCAGATGCGTCAGGATGATTTGATTTGTAAAAATCGATAGTATAGAGCGCAGCAATACTGTTAAACGCTGCAGAAAGAGAAGACATCATAGCGGCAAGAAATCCGGCAATAACAATTCCCTTTATTCCAACCGGCAACAAATCACCATATACCAGCGCAGGAAATGCTTCATCTCCACGAACATCTGGATAAAGAGCAACCGCAATCAATCCGGGAAGCACTAAAATAAACAGCGGGAGAGTTTTCAAAAACGAAGCTAGCATTGTTCCGGTTCTCGCATGTTCTATTGATTTAGCGCCTAAAATTCTTTGTACTATGTAATGATCCGCGCACCAATACCAGAAGGCAATGATTGGAGCGCCGAAAACTATTCCCGTCCATGGGAAGTCGGGATCGCTTATGGATTTAAACATTTGAAAATGATCGAGGGGTAGTTTATCTCTCAATCCCTGAAAACCGCCGACTTGATTAAGTCCGAAAAACAGAACAAGACCGGCTCCAACAATTACAAGAATTCCCTGAAACATCTGAGTTCGTATTACTGCAGAAAATCCCCCAACCAGCGTATAAACTCCCGTGAGAAGAATTATGATAATCGAAGACGTGAAAATGCTGAGACCAAATAATTTATTCAGCAGAATTCCCCCGGCGAACAGAGTAACCAAAATTTTAGTAAGAATGTAAGTGAATATTGATAATCCGGAATAGAATTTTCTGTTTGTCTCGTTAAACCTTTTTCCAATGTACTCCGGCGTTGTAAGCACGTTGGCATTTCTGTAAATGGGCGCGATAAACCATCCGAGAATTATTAGAAAAAATATTGCCATTAATTCGAACTGAGCAATTGCCAAACCTCTTGCAGCGCCACCGCCAGCCAAACCAATAATGTGTTCACTTGAAATATTTGTTGCAAATAGAGAAATGCCAATTGCAAACCAGCCCAATTTTCTGCCCGACAGAAAATAATCCTGAACATTCTTATCTCGGTGCTTCATGAATAAACCTATTCCCAGAACAAGCAGGAAATAGATGAAGATTATTGCACCGTCAATTAAATCAATTGGGTTTTGCATAGGTGCTAGTGGTAACAAAAATAGTACCGTTTTGAAACCATCTTTTTTTGAAGAAAATCAAATCTTGATTTGAAAAATCGGAGGGCGCTTATCAATATTATAATAACGCGGTTATTACTTTGATAAGCTATTTCAATAATATCATCTTCTTCGCCTGAAAATAATTCCCCGCTTTCAAAGTATAAAAATAAACACCGCTTGATAATTGATAATTGCGAATTGAGAATTGAGAATTATACTTGCCGGCTATTTTATATTCGTTGACCAGTGTTGCAACTTCTTCACCGAGTACGTTGAAAACTTTCAATGTTACTTCACCGGAAGTAGGAATTTGATATTTGATAACCGTACTGGGATTAAACGGGTTGGGATAATTTTGTTCCAAACTAAATTGAGTTGGAATTTCTTTGTTATTGTCTTTCGCCCCAACCAAAATTCCGTCCTGTGATGCATACGGCAAATAAGTGCTTCTCAAAGTGTTTGCAACGGGTTTTTCAGTGAGGCGATCCATGGAAATCAAACCCATCGTTTGATAGCCGTTTTTTTTCGGCTTGTATTGATACCAATCAAAAACGCACCACCATGTAGTAGCCATTACGTTTCCATTGGGATTCGCGACACCGGAAGCATCGTAAGGAAAGAAAAACTTGAAAGCGTTATATGTCTGACTGAACACGTTAACTTGCTCGCCCGTTGATGAACCGTTTTCCGACGACCAATACCCGAATTCCGTATCCATAATCGGTTTTGTTGGGAACGCTGTCTGTGCACTGTTCACAAACGAAGTTGTCGGACCGAAATAACTTCCACTCCTTCCATAAAAAATTCCGAAGTACATTGTCCAACCGGCAACATCCATTACAGATTGAGTTTGATCGTTTGCACCAGGATTATCTGCGGCTGCGGATTGAGCTAGCAGTCTTCCGTCGTTATAGTTATTTCTCAAATCATCTTTAACAAGATTGTTGTAAACTAATCTTCCGCCGCCGTCCAAGTGGCATTCGTTGGAAGTACTCCACAGTATTATCGACGGTCTGTTGACAT
The DNA here is from genome assembly GCA_021820065.1 of Bacteroidota bacterium. GTDB lineage: Bacteria > Bacteroidota > Ignavibacteria > Ignavibacteriales > Melioribacteraceae > Fen-1258. The sequence goes on from JAKAEE010000047.1 coordinate 6,007, forward strand.
CCCTAAATACCATTTCGCGAAACATCTGAAGATGAATCTTTCGAATGTTGTTCTGAATATCCCAAACATCTTCCGTATCCCACTGCCATAACGGAATTTCTTCCATGATAGCAAGCCCAAGTCTATCGGCAATTAAGTAAGTATAAGGATGATTGGGATAATGCGCAGTTCTCAAAAAAGTGGCATTAAGACCCTTCACGGTAACTAAATCAGAATAGATAATATTTTTCGGAACGCTTCTTCCGTAATCGGGATGTTCTTCGTGACGCGCTACTCCAGGCAAGTACATAATTTTATCGTTAAGAAGAAACTTACCGTTTCGTGTTGCTACGGTACGAATACCGAATTCGGTATAATAATCGTCCAGAACAGTCGAGCCATCGGTAAGTGTAACTCTCAATACGTACAAGTTTGGATTTTTCATCGTCCAAAGTTTTGGATTGGAGATCTGCAAAGATGATTTGACAATTGAAACCGGATCAGGGTATAGAGGTATCGTGGTAATTCCAGATGCAGTAACTTTGGTTCCAACAAGATCTGTTGCAAACTCGCTCTGAATATTTGAGCTGGTAACATTAGCTTCATAGAATCTCAACGTAGCAGTTATGCCGCGATTTTGCTTACTAGCATTGTAAACAACGTAAGTGATGTCAATTGATCCATCAAGTTTTCGAGGAACAACGTCAGCTCTAACAGTCGAAATCGTATTTGAGATCTCCAGATAAACATCATGAATAACGCCGGCATAGTTAAACCAATCCACTTGGTTATACGGAATAATATCTTTTCGTGAACCCCATGCTATGTTATCAACTCGAATTGCAATTGTGTTGGTGGAACCGTAATTAAGAAACGACGATACATCGAATGCAAACGGTGTGTAACCGCCTTCATGATAGCCGATATATTTGCCATTTATCCAAACGTCGCACACGTAATTAACAGCATAAAACATCAGCTTCACAAATTTTCCGTTGTTGGATGCATCAACATCGAAAGTTCTTCTGTACCAGATTCCATCATTATAAATTTCAGGATAAAGTCCATTGGGCGCAGTTGCTTCAGTCAGCGCATTCTCAACGCCGGGTAAATTTTTTGTTTGCCAACCGGAATCGTCAAAATTAGAAAGTTGCCTTCCGGCTGCTTCAGTTTCCACAGCTGCAATTCCGGCAGAATCTCGTTTTGAAAGTGAGAGATTATGGTTGGCTGCAAATCTTTGTTTTTTCCATACGCCTGCTAAATCAATTGTTAATCTTGTACTTTGTTTTTCAAAAGTTGGAACCGGAATTCCATTTTGGTAAGGTATATTTAAACCGCCGGATATGGGATTCGGCAAACTAAATGTTGGTGCTAATGTTGCCGTTTGCGCATGGTTTATTATGAATGGAATTATTGTGAAAAGTAATCCAGGTAAGAATAGTTTTTTAATTTGCACCATTAGTTTCCTCTCAAAATCGTATTTGTAGCATGAGTTATAAGCAAAAGTAATACCACTTAGGAACTTGGAAAAAGTAAGAAAAATAAAGATTTGGTTCAGTCATCTGGAACAGATGTTATAAAACTAATAATCTGTAATTATCATATTGATATCTGAACTTTAAAGCGAACGGTTAGTTTTTATGAAGTGTGCTGAAAATTTATTTCAGTCCCAACTCTTTACACATTCTCGAATAGTTGGGTGGCGCCAATCCTAGTTTTTTTGCAGCTTCGGCATCGGAGCCGCATTGATTACGAACATACTTGAAATATTTTTCGCGGAAATTTTTTTCCATCCCCTTCAACGAAATTATTCCTTCGGGATTTTTGAAGCTTATCCCTTCGGAAGCAGCAATAACATCATCAGTGTCAGATATTTTCTTACCTAAAGCAGTTTCAACTATATTGGGGTCAATAGTTTTTTCATCGAAGAATAAAAGCCGCTGAACAACGTTTTTAAGTTCTCTAATATTACCAGGCCATGAATAGTTGATAAGTTTCTTCATGGCATCTTCGGTTAATACAGGTATTTCCTTTCCCATATCATTTGCGAAATCGTTCATGAAATAATCAACAAGGTAATGAATGTCTTCCCGCCTGTTGCTTAGATTAGATACGCGAATAGGAACCACGTTTAATCGGTAATACAAATCTTCTCTAAATCTTTTTTCTTTTACCTCGGTTTCCAAATTTTTGTTGGAAGCCGAAATTACACGTACGTTAACTTTTACTTTTTCCGTTCTGCCGAGTTTTTCAACTTCGCCTTCTTGCAGAACGCGCAGTAATTTAACTTGCGATGAAAGCGGCAACTCGGAAACTTCATCCAAAAAAATCGTCCCGTTATTCGCCAGTTCAAAAAGACCCGGCTTGCCTTTATCCGCTCCGGTAAACGCCCCTTTTTCATAACCGAATAATTCGCTCTCAATCAATTGGTCGGGAATACTGCCGCAGTTTATTGGAATGAAGTTTTCATATTTCCTATTGCCGAGATAGTGAAGATTGTAAGCGACAAGTTCTTTGCCTGTACCGCTGGATCCCAAGATTAAAATAGGAGTATTGCTGTTTGCGAACTTGGCTATTTGGTCCCGCAGCCGGTTTACCTCTTCGGAAACTCCAACAATTTTTTTGTCGGCTAAGATGTCTTCAACCTTCCGATTTAATTTTTGGTTAGACTTTTGTTTATCCCACATTAATTTTCTTTTTTCCGCGGCATTGAATATCGACATAATGAAATCTGTCGGCTGATAAATATGTTCTTCAATGTCGCCGGGATACTTTGTGCAATACCAAAACGCGCCTGCTTTCATAAGATTATGAGCAAAATCATAATCGGCAATGTTGATAGTCATCTTTGTTATTACGATTATCTGCAGAGTTGGATCGATAAGTTTTATCTTCTTTATCAGATGTTCTCCACGCAGACCTCCAGCTATTTGAAAATCCATGACCACTAAATCGTAAGCATTCTTTTTCCGATCTAAAAGTTCAACCGCTAATTTCCCATCAGAAACAACATCCACAATTTTAATTTTGTCACCGAAAGGTTTGATAGTGTTTTCAACTCTTCTAACGTCAAACTCTTCATCTTCAATTAGTAAAATATTAACCTGATCTATTTCAAACATTTCTTCTCCAGGATTAATGTGGTATCGTAATTATGAATCGACAACCGCGCATTGGCAAGTTCTCCGCATCTATGGACCAGCCGCAGCGTTGTGTAGCTATTTCGTAGGCAATATAACATCCGTAGCCGGATGAAGAAGTTTCATTTTTTGTTGTAATATTTTCGAGAAATAGAATCTTCACACCGTTTTCATTTTCTTCCAAAAGTTCCGGTGCAATTCCAGCACCGTTATCTTCAATCACCAGTTTTGTGCTGCGCTGCGCCGGGTAATGCTCTGTAGAAATTGTTATCAAAATATTTTCATCACCACCGTGATCAATGCTGTTCTGAATTAACGGTTCGATAATTTCCCAAATAACAAATTCATTGATATGGAGTGCCGGAACATTCTTATCCAGTTTCATCACGATTTCAAACGAATTTGATTTTTTTGCCGTTCGGTTAAAAATGTTTTCAACAATAAATTTTACAACCTCATTTAGGTTCGTTTGAAAACTCATGTTTCTTATTGTCTGAATCGGAGGATCGTACCATTTCATGTCGTAGATAACACGCGAAATAAAATTGGAATAGCGTGTCGCCCGATATTTAATTTCATCTATGTTCTGCGGATTAATACTGCGTAAATCGTCTTTAATAAATCCCATCACTTTTTCTGCTTTGTGGTGCGTGTGATAGATTCTCTTTGTAAACAATGTTTCTTTATCGAAATCGATTTTCTGCTTGATGCGTTTTTCGTGTTCATCCAACAAACGCTTCTGTGCTTCGTCCCTTTCCTTTACGGTATACATTGAAATGTAATACATAGCAAGCAAACCAAGGAGGAACAGCGCAGTATATATAATTGATGTCTCTTCATAATTGGAAATTATTGCACGCTGAATGAAAGAAACATCGGTGATGTTCTTCATGTAAAGCGCTCCCATAAACTCGCCGTTGGGAACAAACGGAACAAATATGTGATACGTATGGTTATTCTTTAAAACATTTACTATTTCTTCGTTTGCTTTAAGCTCTTTTCGAATATCATTGTAAATGTTCAAGGCTTCCACATGACGGGAGGACGCATCGGGTTCTTCTATTTTTTGAGTCAGTAGAAATGTGTACAACACACGTCCATCGTCAATAACATAAGTCTTATCTGAATTGGATACTAGAAGACAAATTTCTTCCACGTTTTGCTGAAGTACGTGCTGGTTTAAAATGATGTCAAAGAATTGAATTACTCTTCTTCTATCCCCACTAAAAGGAGTAGTATTTTTTCGCGTCGTCTCCATTAGTAATTCGAGGGTGGAAGCGCTGAGCCCGGCAAATTTTTCTGCTGAATTTTTTTGGAACCACTCCTGCGTATCATCCACAAAGTTTCTCAACGAGACTTTATTAACATATAGAAGCACCAGCTGTAGAATTAGCAAAGCAATAAATACAACAGTCAAATGTCTTAATTCAAAACGATATTTCTTAAGACTTTCTATGAATGGGTTGCTTGATTTCATAGCTTATTTCAAGAAAAATTCGTGTGAGTTAATTAGTTTTTCAGCCGTTGCAAGAGCTTTTGAGACACTAATTTTTTTGCGCATTGCTAAATTTATATAATAAGTAATTACATCTGAGTAACGAGTGTATTTCTCTGTAAAAGGTCTATAATAGCCTGTGCCCATAATTTTTTCGTAGAATTTGATATCGGAGTGTTTCTTTATAAACTCATCATCGGTATAAACATCTTTGCTGATAGGCAAATAACCACCATTTTCAAACATTGTTTCTTGCGATTCCTTGGACGCCATAAATTTCATAAACTCAATCGCTTCGTTTTTATTTTTTGAACTTTTGGATAACATCAAATCCCATCCGCCAATAACACTAGAGGGTTTTCCGTTTTTAAAATGCGGTAATGGCACAGCCAGAAACTTGGAAGAAACATCTTTCGGTCCAATAACATCTCTATACCAGAAATGAAAACCCGTCCAACCACGAAGAAAAACGGCATTATCCTGAGCAAATTCTTTATAACATTCCGGATCTCTGAAATTCAATACCTGTTGAGGAGTAATTTTTGAATCATATATCAAATCCACAAGAAATTGTAGCGATTTCACCGCAGCAGGTGTATTCAATTTGACAGTGTCGCCTGAAATAATATTTTGGTTCAGATTGCCCAGCAATTCAAAGAAACTGCACATCAGTCCCTCGTAATCATCGGCGGGAAAAAGAAAGACAGATTTGCCAAGGGACTTTAACTGCTTACTGATTTCTACAAACCGTTCCCATGTGATAAAGTTCGAAAGTTCTTTTTTAATCTCTGTATAATTTTGAGCCTTTCTTAAAATATCATCGTTGTAATAAAGCAAGCCAACGTCATAGTATAACGGAACTGCAACAAGTTCTTTATTATACTGGCATATTTTCAGAGCTGGTCTAATCAATTTGTCTTGGAATGCATGTTGGAAATATCTGTCGAGCGGCTCAGCCCATTTTGCGAAACGTGATACCCATATTTGATCGACTGCAAATATATCAATGCGGTCACTTTTACTTCTAAGGTAACGGATTAGTAATTCTTTTCTTTCATTCGTGCTGAATTTTTCGAACGGAAGATTAATGGGGACAACTTCAATCTTTCCTCTATATCGCTTATTGAATTTATCAATTAAAAGTTGGTGAGTGGGTGAGATGTTATCTGCATAATAAATTTTTTTTACAATCGGTTTTACTGTTATCCCATCTTCTCCTAAAAGAAATACAAACACAAGTGTAATTACTACCAATAGAGTTATGCCCGCTATTGTGTAATAAAACGTTTTTGTAAACTGTTCTAATTTCTTTACCATCTCAAATCAAAATGAAAGTGATTTTCTTAATTCCAAATATTTTTTGTACCAATCAGAAAAATTTGGAGTATAAGGGACTGCAATCTGTTGACCCCCGAAACCGAATCTGCGGTAAACGATCATGTTTACTGTGTTGACTTTAGTTGAATTAAGAACCTTATCGTTAATCTCGAGTTTAGTATCCATCGCCAGCCGGGCGGTATAATCAATTAATTTCTTGTTCATCTTTTCGGTCTGCAAAATATCTTTAATATCGTTCTTCGCTTCTTCGAATGTTTCGACGCGTTCTTGTTTTGGTTCATCACGTTTCAAAAGTTTTATAATTGAAAACCCTCCCCGAACTTTTATTGGACCGTAAACTTCGCCGACCTTCATTTTAGATACAATTTGCCAAACCCCGCTTGCGCTATCAATCTGGTTCGAACTGATTTCCGAGCCGCTGTTCCTAGTTGAATCTTCTCTAGCATACCGAGCTGCTAATTCCTTAAAATCTTTCCCCTTATCAAGTTCGGAAAAAATCTTGTTTACTGTGTCGAGACTATCAACAAGAATTTCAGATATTTTAAATTCTGCCGGGCGCGGAACAATTTTATTGTTCTTATTATAAAACTCACGCGCTTCTTCATCGGTGACGGTTTCTTTTTTATAGATTTGCTTCATATCCAGATTAGCCAAAAAATATTCGCGCCAAATTTTCAATTCACTTTCTACGTCGGCAAGTTTATCATACCCCCTTTTCAGAGCTTCTCTTGCTAAGATTTCATTCTGAATGTAAGTGGAGATGAACGTATTTAGTCTTGACCCAACATGCGCGGAATCTTTGTTCACAAATTCAAATCCTTCAGAACTCATGTAATCCAAAAAGTCGTTAAATGTAACCGGCTTTTCAGAAAACTTAATGAATTTGGTATTTAGTCTTTGCTGAGAAAACGTTCCTCTAATTATATTAATTTCCTTTTCGAACAGAGTATATTTCTTATTCTTAAGTACTAAAAATTTGTCGTTTTCTTTTATGTATTTATACAGCGCTTTCCACAAATCCTGGAAAATACTTCGATCAGCATCAACAACAACTCCTTTGAAAAACTTTTTGTAAAACGCCTGGTACGTGCGGTCGTACATTCTGTCTCTTACAACCCTTTCTACTTTTTGAATATCTATATCTTGTAAATCATCTTTTATGGTACCGGAATAAAGTCTGAAAATATACCAACCCTCGGGTAGTTCAATAGGCGGAGTAATTTCAGTCGGTTTTAAACTATAAAGATAATTTTCAACTTCCTCATTCATCTTGCCGAAAGTTATTTCGATGGTTTTCTTTTGTTCGGCATTTTCCGGTCGAGTTGATAAAACAGAATCAAACGTAGCGTGGGTCATTAACGATCTATAAATATCCGTAATTTCTTTTTCATCGCGGGAGAATATAAATTTTACCATAAGCGTTCTGCGCATTCTTTCGCGTCCTATTGCCAACGCGGAATCCGGAATGACAGTTTTATTTTTCACTTCCATAGTGTAAAGCGCGTCTCTCAAATAAAAATCACGTACATAATTGTATGCTTTCAAATATTCAGCAGATGATTCAAATCCCTTCTTAAAAGCATCTCCGGCTAACAATTTTTCCGCAATAAGAGTGTGCAGAAATTCCCTTTTGGTAAGTGTGGAATCAACATCTCCAATACTACCGGGATGCGGCGTAAAATCAAACCGTTTCTGAAACTCTTCTTTTGTTATCGGAATGTTTCCGACCTTAGCTACAATGTCTTTCTGTCCCTGCGCATATAGAACATTCAGACTTAAGAGCACAAAAAGGAAATTTATTTTTTTGAAAATCCTCATTAGACATCCTGCAACAGGTTGCAAATCATTTTTTTATTGAAAGGTAACAAACAAAAAATAACTTCTTGACATGTTTCCGAAGCGCAACCTAAGAAAAATATGATTCAAATTGTAATCCACTAATTTTACTTTGGTTGCTTTCCTAATGGTGATATCGCAGTATATGAAACCGAAGATTTTATTTTCAATCTAATTAATTTCTGAAATCATCAAGAGAGGTACAGACAGCAATGCTGTCAGGGTAGCAGATGTTTATTCAATAGCGCCGACCTTTAGGTCGGCGAACAAATATATAACTATGATGGCTTTAGCCACATTTAATGCGACTAAAGTCGAAGTTTTTTTCTTTACTATCCAACGAGCTAAAGCTCGTTGCAATTTACTTAACCTGACAGCATTGGGTAACAGAGGCACGTCTTAATGTTTTCATTCGTTAAAATATCAGCCCACGAATTAATTCGTGGGCTGATGAAACAATCAATAATTAAAATCCCGCGGTTCACCCAGTATTTCCCTTCCATCAAGAATAAGTCCTTTTAATAGTTCACTGGTGTGCTTATACATAGGCATCGACTTCTGCTTTTTCTCAAACTCAAGATGGTTTTCAATTCTAAATAAATAATTTTTATAAACTCCCGGAAATGCTTCGATAACTTTCTGCTTCGAATAATTATTAGCCGATGCAATTATGCTTTCTCTCCACGGCAGCGCAGGGTTAAGGTAAATCTCTCTATCGGCAAAGTGCAGCGTTTCAATTGCATCGTCCAAATCCCGGTCATCGTAAACCGAATAATATTTATCGTTGCATTCATACATGTATTGCGTTTTATAATCTTCAAACCTCTTAATAAATTCTGTTTTCATTTCTCTGTCGAATAAATCAAGACGCGGTCTGGTATCCAGCGGTAGTGCCTGTTTGTTTTTATTCTTTTCCTCCCACAGTTTTCTATCTCTTTCTCTTGCAAGATCGGCGTACTTCTTTTCCTTCCCGCCTTTTATATCCGGTAAATTATATAATGTAGAAAGACCCGTAACCAATTCGTAATATTGATACCATTCGGGCGGCTCATCGCCAATGTATTCGCTTTCTATATCGGCTGCGTAATCTTTGAAGTCGTCATAATTTTGCCAATCTAAAAGGTATCTGTCGTAAGTGAACAGGTCATCGAAATCAGCTTGTTCCAAAAAACTAATATATCTATCATATTCCATCTGAGTTATCGGCGAAAGGAAGGAACAATGTTCAATATTTTCACTATGCACTTTGAAATCCTCGGAGATCGTTATCTCGGGAATTTCGATTTGTTCTGCGCGCCATAAACATTGTAGATCAAAAAGTTTTCTTTGCTGCATTTGCCATAATAACTTCGATGCCATTCCAGAAAATGTAGATTCGTTGCCTTCACATTGATGAATAAAATATTCCTTTCTTATAGCAATATCGGCTTTATCTTTAGCATAGGATTCTTTAAATGACTTAACACTGGAAGCATTAAACTGTTCAAAGAAATCTTTGTACTTGGAATTTTCGTTGAGGTCTTTCAAATATTCTTCGGAAAGAAGTTTAATGCGATCGGATTCGGAAAGAGAGGATTTTTCATTTGCAGCGTGTTCGGTTTCTTCGGTCATAGTTAACCTCCTTATTATTAATAAGCCGATTACTTCTGCCTACATTCAAAAAATATCTCATTAATTGTAGGGCGAACCTGTCCCGCTGCTTTTTTAGCGAGGAAACATTTGACTTGTCCCGATGCTTTTTATCGGGAAAGCAAATCACAACCATTACTTGTTGGGCGCAGATAAGAAGGCGCTTGGTTTTAAACTTATCAAAATTAAATGCGCGATTCCGTCAAAGCCGGACAAGTCTGAGAATCGCGCTACAATTAATAGCAATTATATCATGCCGGCGGATTATTTGGATTTGTAGGCGCTTCCGGTTTCTTCTCATACCTCACGCCTGATGCTATCACTCTACTAGCTGAAACATACTGGTTGTAAAAATCCGGGTTCTTCGTCTTGAATTTTTCCGCGTAAATATTCAGCTGGTTATCAACAATATCTTTCGCTTCGTTCATTAGTTGATAAACCGATTTTGTTGCCGATGTTCCTACGGCTTCGCTCGTTCCCAAATCTTTCATCGCCATTTCAAATGCGGCAGCAAGTTCTGTAACAGAAGCGATCTCTTCTGCCGTCAATCCGTGATCTGCCAATTCGGTTTCTATCCCCTGTGTAAACTTGACTAAGTCTTGAGCTTCCAATATTAACGTCGTATCCCGCATTCTTCTAAAATAACCCTCGGATTTTTCAACGCGGTTCAAGATTTCCGGCTTATCATGTTCATGTGCGTAAGTGTGGAGAGAAGACACCAATTGATAAACTGCTTCAGAAAGTTCATTCTTGGCTTTGGTTTTAATTTCCGCTTTGCCGGATTTGATTGACTGCCTTCCGCCGTCAACCCTTTTAATATCCGCCAGTTTTATAAAAATTTTTAACTAAATTGCTTCTGTTGAAAACTAATTTCAAAAAATTGTTTGCGGTGACAAGATGAGAATTAGATTTCTTAATAGTCTTCGTTTTCGAATTTTTCTAATGTCGCTTGTGGCAGTCGCTCCATTAATTGCGCTTTCGGTTTACCACGCACAAGAAGACCGTAATCGGGAAAACAAAGATTTAAGGGACGAGGCAATTCAATTAGTGAATTTCACTTTAATTGAAGAAGCACAGACGATTGATGGCGCACGTCAGCTTTTGTTATCATTATCTAATCTGCCAAAACAGTATTTCACCGATTCGGTTCGCTGTAAGAATTATCTCTCTCATTTGTTGGCAAAATTTAACCGGTATATAGATATAGGTGTTGTTAATAAAAACGGAAGTTTATTTGCAAGCGGGCGTTCAGCAGAAAATAAAAAAGACTATTCAAAGAGTGAATTCTTTGAAGAAGTAATGGATAAAAGCGGATTCGCCGTTGGGGAATATTTTGTCGATCCAATCAGTCATAAAAAAATTATTAATTTAGGGTATCCCATACTTGATGAAAAACAAAGGATTAAAGCAGTTCTTTTTGCCTCGCTTGATGTTTCATATTTTGATGCAATCGAAAAGGATTTCGTAAAGACTTTTCATGATGAATTTTTATTTATAAAAATAGATGATGAGGGAAATGTAATTACAGCTAATCCTTCTACGAACGGACTAATTAAAGATATTATAACGCCGGCATTTCTAAGAATTGTTCCCGAGCAAAATAACGGAATAATTGAAGCTCCGGGACCCAATAAGCAGAATTACTTATTTGTTTTTGCTGCAACCGAGAGTGATTTGTTTCAGGATAAATTGCATTTAGTTGTAGGAGTGGACAAAGAAAAGTTTTTTGCGGAGATAAACAAAGCGCTTTACAGAAATCTTTTTTTGATTGGTGCATTGTTTGTGATCATACTTGCCGGCGTTCTTATCTTGAGTGACAAGTACGTTCTAAAAACTGTTAAGAAGCTGATAAAAGCTGCAAATGAAATGGCATCCGGGAATTTAAGTGTTAGAAGTAATGTCGATTACGGCTCAGGAGAATTGGGACACTTAGCTGTGACTTTTGACCGGATGGCAGAAACGTTAGAACAACACAACAGTGAACGGGAAAAAATTGAAGAAGTTCTTCACGAAAGCGAAGAACGGTTCCGTAATCTGTTTGAACATTCACCGGTTTCTTTATGGTGGGAAGATCACTCCGAGATTAAAAGTTACATTGATCAACTCCGAGCCAGCGGGATTGAAGATTTTAGAATGTATTTTCAGACGCACCCCGAAGAGCTTGCAAATCGCGTAAAAATGTTGAAGGTTGTTGCGGTAAACAAAGCAACTCTTGAATTGTATCAAGCAAAAAGTAAAGAGGATTTACTTAAGGGATTAGCTATAATATTTAGAAAAGAATCCTACGCAGTATTTACGGAAGAGTTGATTGCGCTAACATCAGGAAAAACTGTATTCGAATGTGAGGCTAAAACGCAAACCCTTACTGGTAAAAGAAACTATGTCATCTTCAAATTGTCAATATTGCCCGGCTATGAGGAGACTTGGTCGAAAGTACTTGTCTCGATGATGGATATCACAGAACGCAAGCGGACGGAGATGTTGTTGCGGGAAGCCCATGAGCGGCTTCAAACAATTATCCAAGCGTCGCCGCTTGCAATTCTTGCTATAGATCCTCTGGGCAGCATAATGAATTGGAACGCCAGTGCAGAACAGATGTTCGGATGGAGCGAACAGGAAACTGTTGGGAAAGTCTGCCCGACCGTGCCGTCAGAATGGCTGCCGGATTTCCATGATATGATCACGCAAGTTGTTCAAGGCAAAACCTTTTCAGGGCTTTTGCGATGCCGCCAGAAGAAGGATGGGACACAGATAAACGCCAGTATTACTTCTGCACCGCTGCGCAATGCAGCAGGAGAGGCAATCGGCGCCATTGCAATCCTCGAAGATGTAACCGAACGGACAAAAAGTGAAGAAGAGAGAAGCAAACTTTTCACAGAGGTACAAGAAGCGGAAAATCAACTGCGGCTTCTTTCACGCAGACTGCTCGAAACTCAAGAGAGCGAGAGAAAGAATATTTCGCGGGAATTACACGATGAAATTGGACAAACATTAACAGCGGCGAAAATTAACCTTCAATCAATTCAAAGAATTACCAAGTCTCAAAAGATAGTGAATGAACTCGATGTTACGATTTCTTATTTAGAACAATCTTTACAGCAAGTACGGGACATATCGCTTGATCTGCGCCCTTCTATTCTAGATGATTTAGGAATTGAAGCGGCACTGCGATGGTTGATAACACGATTCACCCAGAATGCAAAACTGAAATTTGAGTTAGAGTTCAGTCCCGCCAATCTAAAATTACCAAAGGAATTAGAGCTCGATTGCTACAGAGTAACTCAAGAAGCGCTGAACAATATAGTTAAACATGCCGAGGCAAAGAATGTAAAGATCAGTTTATTACTTGAAGGAGAACTAATTCACTTAAAAATTACCGATAACGGGAAAGGGTTTGATGTACAGAAGGCAAGAGAACTCGCCATAAAAGGAAAAAGTCTTGGTATATTAGGTATGGAGGAAAGAGTAAAGTTAGCCGGAGGAGAATTCAAAATAATATCTTCTGATAAAATAGGAACGGAAGTATGTGCTGCATTCCCTTTAGTTTAATTTCAATATTGAGATTATGAATATGGAAGAAATAAAAATCAGTGGTGTCCAAAATAATTTTATGGCATAGCCATGCCTGTGGCAAAATCAAAAAATAAATTCAGAATGCAACCGAATTTCCAATCATTCTGCTTATTCCCAGAAGGAATCCTTATCTCGTCCCTACCGGGACTTCTAATATTTTATAGTGTTGTTTCGTTTATAAATATTTTGTCCCTCAAGGGACAAACATTGCCTTATTACTTTTATTTTATTGCAGTCCCGGTAGGGACGAAATAAAAAATATTTTGGACAGGTATGATAAAAATAATTCTGGCTGACGATCATAATATTGTGCGTTCGGGGCTGCGGGCTTTGCTTGAAAAAAATCCGAAGTTCAAAATTATTGCCGAAGCCGGTAATGGCAGAGAGGCATTAGAATTAATTAGAAAGCACAAACCAGATGTTGTACTGTTAGATATTGCTATGCCGGAACTAAACGGATTAGAAGTTACGCAGTGTATTGTAAAAGAATTTCCGGAAATACGGATCATAATTTTATCCATGCATAAAAGTGAAGAATATGTTCTGCAAGCATTGCGTTTTGGGGCATCCGGATATTTACTGAAAGATACCGCTGCCGACGAGCTGGAAATCGCAATCAATGCAGTTGCACGAGGAGAGAAATACCTCGCACCATTCGTTTCAAAACAAGTAGTAGAAACCTTGCTGACGCAAATAGACAGTAAAAACGTAAAGAAGAAAGGCAAACAATTGCCGTTAGAAATTATGACGCCGCGTCAAAGAGAAATTTTGCAGTTGATTGCCGAAGGAAACAGCACCAAAGAAATAGCGTTTAAATTGAACGTGAGCATAAAGACCGTCGAAGCGCATCGCAAACAATTGATGGACCGGCTCCATATTTATGATATTGCCGGATTGGTACGGTACGCTATAAAGATAGGTATTGTTTCCAGCGAGAAATAGCAGTACTCATTTACTCACCTTAAGCATTATTTGATTTCCCATAGCCACGACTTTTAGAGCCCGTGTTAAAAATTGTAGAGCGAAAAACCTTTTCGCTCGTTAGAGTGAGAATTAAATCTAAATTCGTATGAGCGATTAAGCTAATCGCTCTACATTTACA
>JAKAEE010000126.1 GCA_021820065.1 Bacteroidota bacterium
AAATTATTGGATAAACGAAACCTCTTTGTATCCTGTTCACACCGGATTGATTTGATTTGATTTTTTGATTTCTTAAGTTTGTGCCACCGTAAACAACAAAAGGAAAAAGATGGAAAAGAAATGGGCACTGATTCTTGGTGCTTCAAGTGGTTTCGGCGGCGCTTCTGCCGTTGAACTTTCCAAAGCCGGTTACAGCATATTCGGTATTCACCTTGATAGACAAGCAACAATGCAGGCTGTTCAAAACGTAGTTAAGAAAATCGAGAAGAACGGTCAGAAAGCCGTCTTCTTCAACATAAATGCTGCAGATCAAATAAAGATTGACGATACTCTTGATGAAATTAAAGAGCGCTTCACAACAAAAGAACATCCTTACGTAAATGTTCTTATTCACTCGCTCGCATTCGGAACATTGAAACCGTACATTGGAAAAAATCCGAATGATTGTGTTACACCTGCACAGATGTCGATGACGCTCGACGTAATGGCGCATTCATTGGTTTATTGGACTCAAGGATTAATACAAAGAGATTTGTTTGCCGAAGGCGGAAGAATTTTTGCTTTGACCAGCGCGGGTTCTCATACAGTCATTCCAAATTACGGGCCTGTGTCTGCCGCGAAAGCTGCTCTTGAGGCTCACATTCGCCAGCTTGCCGTTGAACTTGGCCCAATGAAAATCACTTGTAATTCTATCATGGCAGGTGTTACCGATACGCCGGCGGGTAATAAAATTCCGATGTTCGACAAAATGCTTAAAGCAGCCGAGATGAAAAATCCTACCGGCAGATTAACCACCCCAGAAGAAGTTGCAAAAGCAATCGTTCTTTTGTGCGATGAGAGAGCTTCCTGGATTTCAGGAAATGTTATCGGTGTTGACGGCGGCGAATACATTGTTAACTACATCGGGGAAAGGACCAGCGCACCCAACAAATAAATTGGATATAGATCATGAATGAATTCTCGTTTTCTGAAGAACAAAGAATGCTGCGGGATATGACCCGCGATTTTGTTAACAATGAAATTAAACCTATTGCTGCAAAGATAGACTCCGAAGAAAAAATTCCAAATGAGCTGATTCAAAAACTTGGTGAACTTGGTTTTCTTGGCGTTTCATTTCCCGAAGAATATGGAGGCGGGGGATTTGGTGAGATCGGTTACTGCTTAATGCAGGAAGAAATTGCACGCGGATGTATGTCAACAGCAACGTTCATCGGCGCACATCAATCCATCGGTTCTAATGTAATTTACATTGGCGGCACAGAAGAACAGAAACAAAAATATTTAATGCCGCTTGCAAAAGGTGAAAAGATCGGCGCATTTTGTTTAACCGAAGCTCAAGCCGGTTCGGATTCATTCAACATAAAAACTCGCGCACACCTTGACGGCAACGAATGGGTGATCAACGGTGAAAAACTTTGGATTACAAACGGAGGAATTGCAGATATAGTTTCTGTTTTTGCCAGAACGGATAAAGGCATCAGCGCATTCATTGTAGAAACAAAAACTCCGGGATATCATGCCGGTCCGCCAGAAAAGAAAATGGGAATTAAAGGAAGCACAACAAACGCGATAACTTTTGATAACGTCAGAATTCCGAAAGAAAATTTAATTGGAACTAACGGTCGCGGTTTTATTGTTGCGATGAAAACACTGGATGCCGGACGATTAGGTCTCGGCGCAGCATGTCTGGGCGCGTCAAAAGAATTGCTGGAAATGTCGGCACGTTATGCAAAGCAGCGCGTACAATTTGACCAGACAATATCCAATTTCCAGGCAATTCAATTCATGCTTTCGGAAATGGCTACTTTAGTTTATGCGATGGAATCGATGGTCTATCGTACTGCTGTTGATTATGATTTGAAGAAAGATGTGTCGCGTCAGTCGGCTATAATAAAACTTTTCTGTTCGGAATCTCTTGATAAGATTGCCGATTTCGCCGTTCAAATTCATGGCGGAATGGGTTACTCACGCGAACTGCCGATTGAAAGATTCTACCGCGATTCGCGTATCAACAGAATCTTTGAAGGAACAAATGAAATTCAAAAAGGGATAATTGCTCGCGAAGTTTTAAAGAAAAACGGGAGCGTATAAAATTTTATTAAATTTAATTTAGAGGAGTAAACTTAATTATGAAACCAAATACTTTTACTGACGGAAATTTTGAAGCTGAAGTATTGAAGTCCGATGTTCCGGTAATTATAGATTTTTGGGCTGCTTGGTGTGGTCCATGCAGAATGATAGCGCCGATTATTGAAGAGTTAGCCGACGAATACCAAGGAAAAGTTAAAGTTGGAAAACTTGACGTTGACGAAAACCAGCAAACGGCAATCAAGTACGGTGTAAGAAGTATTCCAACAGTTTTATTTTTGAAAGGCGGTCAGGTGAAAGATACAATTATTGGAGCGGTTCCAAAATCTATGTTTGTTGAAAAAATCAGCAAACTGGTTTAAGATTTTTCGTCACTAAATTTCCGATGCAATTTAAATTTTCAATCCTGCTTCTTCTGGTTTTGCTGTTCGGTTCCACCTCAGCACAGACCGATAAATGGAAGTATTTTGACAAAACCAATGGTCTGCCTACTGATAGAATAAGGTGCGTTGTTCAGGATAAGAAAGGTAATTACTGGATTGGTACCTGGGATGACGGACTTGTAAAGTACGATGGGAAAAAATTTACCGTATTCAACACCCAAAATTCTAAGCTACCGAACAACAGTATCTATTGTATGTTGTTTGATAAAAGAGGGGATCTGGTAATCGGAACTTTTGGCGGTGGTGTTGCAAAATTTGACGGAAGCAAAAAATGGCAGATTTACAACACCGTAAATTCCGGATTGCCTAATAACTGGATTTACAGCTTGGCAATTGACAAGAAAAATGAATTATGGGTTGGCACTTATTCTGAAGGCTTGGCTATCTTCAACGGGAGGAAGTGGAAAGTCTATAATAAATTCAATTCGAAATTACCTGATAATAAAGTAACAGCGATTTATATTGATAAGCATAACAACAAAATCATTGGCACAGCCCGGCACTCCATCTTTATTCAGAACAATGTTTGGAAAACAGAAGAAGATTTGAAAATTAATACCTACGAAGATGCAATCTACTGGATTGCACCATACGTAGATGATGAAGTTTTAATGTGTTACAAATTTGGAAGCGTTGTTATTTTCGATTGGAAAAATTATAAAATTCTTAACGAATCAAATTCTACAATTCCAATTCACGGTTTCTACTCAATAACATCAGACAAAAAAAATATAATTTGGGCTGGCTCTTTTCTTCAAGGTGTAGTCAGATTTGATGGGAAATATTCCGAACTCTGGAACAAAACAAATTCAGGCCTAAAAGACAATCAAATATTTTCTACTTTTATTGATTCCAAAAATAACAAATGGTTTTGTACTTACAATTCAGGTATTTGTATTTACAATGAAGATGGTGTTAAGCTTTGAATTTATTGTATGATGTTACAAGGACGATATCGGATAAAAGCGATCATCTTCAACTCCACTACTACTAGTCTAAATATCTTTTGCCAATTACGATCAGTCAATAAGGTTCTTAACTATCACCTTCAAAATTTTCCAGAACATGGGTAAACTCAAATGCAAAAAAACTGTGTGAAAAAACGTATCAACACTATCCTTTCCTTTAGAAATTTGATTTAGCGGTCAAGTGCAAAAAAAATGTATTTTTTGTCGAAAGAATAATGTCTTGACAAAAAGAATGTTGAGTATTAAATTCAATCATTAATTAAGGGCAACTCCGAAATACCGCAAAAATGAAGAAATTAATTCTTGATTTCGATACCGCATTAACTTATTTTGAATCTAATACGAAAGAAGAAAAGTATATTTCTGCCCGTCATTTAGACTTGATGGAGGAGCCGCCAGTTCCTTTCAAAGTAGGGAAAAAATTTAGGGACTGTTTTATTTTTTGAATCGCTTCACTTCATAAAAGAGGAGGTTATTATTGTTGATCTTGGTACAAGTTTTTCAAATCAGCAACCCTTTCTTAAATTAATCAACAAATAAGGAGTAAAATATGCATCGAAAGATTTTTTACTTTTTGCTATTTCTAGCTCTTTGTCCTGTCTTACTTACGGCAGGTACAAGGGGTAGAATTAAGGGAAAAGT
>JAKAEE010000048.1:0-12270 GCA_021820065.1 Bacteroidota bacterium
ATTGAACCGCTTGATTCGTTCATAAAAAAATCATCGATCGTCAAAGCTGATAATTATTTTCCCGGAATTTGGGAAACTAATCTTATCGACACAACCGTTTACGGAATTCCATGGTATGTTGACACGCGAGTTTTGTTCTACCGGAAAGATATTTTAGAGAAAGTCGGGTATAAAAATCCGCCTCGCACTTGGGCGGAACTTTACGATGCATCTAAAAAAATCAAACAGAAATTAAACCGGTATTCGTTTTTTATCCCAACAAACGAATGGCTGCCCTTTATTTTGTTTGGGATTCAGAACGGTTCGGATTTGCTGAAGGACAACAACTCGTACGGAGATTTTTCCGGCAAGCCGTTTAGCGATGCGATCAAGTGCCTCGCTAAATTTTTTCACGAAGGACTTTCACCTGTTGACATGCAGCAGGTTATGAATGTTTACCAGGCATTCGGTGAAGGATTTTTCTCACTCTACATCACCGGTCCATGGAACGTTACGGAATTTCAGAAGCGGCTTCCGGCGGAAATACAGAACGAGTGGATGACAGCGCCGCTGCCTTCACCGAATAATGATTACCCGGGCTATTCATTGGCGGGCGGGTCAAGCTTGGTTTTGAATAACAAATCCAGGCATAAAACCGCTGCATGGAAGTTTATTGAATTTCTTTCGGAGGCAAAAACACAGCTGCAGTTTTACAAACTTGTGTCGTCGCTTCCCGCAGTAAAAGAAGTTTGGAAAGATTCCGCGTTTGTGTACAACCCTTACATGAAAGCGTTTTACGACCAGCTGCACAAAACGAAACCGACGCCGAAAATTCCGGAGTGGGAACAGATAGTATTTTCAAAAGTTCAGCAGAATTTTGCAGAGAAGATCGCTCGTACAAACGAACCGATTGACAACATACTAAAACAATTGGACAGCGACGTGAATAGTATACTCGAAAAACGTCGTTGGATACTCGCACACAAACAATAAAAACTATGCAGAACAAAACAAGATTCAGTGCGCTTCTTCTTTTTCTTGGTCCGTCTCTAGCGGTAATTTTTGTCTTTTTCTTTTTGCCCGTCCTCTTCGCTTTCGCAATGAGTTTTACCGATTACGATATTTACTCCCTCGGTAATTTCCATTACTTGCGATTTGTCGGATTGAAAAATTATTCCACACTTCTTTCCGATCCTCTATTTTGGACTGCGCTGAAAAACACTTTTTATTTTGTACTTGTTGGTGGACCGTTGTCCGTTGCAACTTCTCTCGGCGCTGCAATTTTGCTCAACTCAAAGTTTATCAAGTATAAAGGAATTTTTAGACTCGTTTACTTCTTGCCGGTTGTAACAACTCTTGTAGCCGTGTCGATCGTGTGGCGTTATTTCTATCACCCGCGCTTTGGATTGCTGAATTACATTTTAAGTTTGGTCGGAATCGGAAAGATCGATTGGCTTGGCGATCCGACATTCTCGATGCCGGCGATAATTATGCTTGCCGTCTGGAAAAATTTCGGCTACAACATGATCATCTTCATCGCGGGGCTTCAAAATATTCCGTCTGAACTTTATGAAGCCGCAAGCATCGAAGGAGCTTCGGCGTGGAAACAATTTGTTCACGTAACTATTCCACAACTTGCACCCACGACTTTGTTCATCAGTTTAATAACAATGATCGGTTACTTCCAACTTTTTGCCGAGCCATACGTTATGACTCAAGGAGGTCCGCTGAACAGCACACTTAGCATTGTACTTTACATGTATCAGGAAGGTTTCAGGTGGTGGAACATTGGTTACTCCACCGCGATAGCGTTCATGCTCTTCTTTATTATTATGATTGGGACAATTGTTCAGTTCAAACTTCAGAAAGAAGGGGACGAATGAGATGAAAAAATCTTTGGTGATATTCATCGCGGTGTTTGTCGGAGTGATAACATTCCTTCCCTTTTTGTGGATGATCTCGGCATCTGTAATGCCGTCGGGTGCGGCAAATACTTTTCCGCCGAGAATTTTTCCGAACAAATTTGATTTCTCTCACTACACAACTTTGTTCACGCGACTGAACCTCACAAAATATTTGCTGAACAGCATGATAATCTCTTTTGGTGTGACATTATTTTCTCTTTTGCTGAATTCAATGGCGGGTTATGCATTCGCAAAATTTCGTTTTGCAAAAAAGAAAGGTCTATTCAAATTTTTGCTGAGCTCGCTCATCATTCCCGCTCAAGTTACAATGCTTCCTTTGTTTTTGATATTGAAAAACCTCGGTTTGATCAATACCTATTGGGCAATCTTCATCCCGGGAATGGCGAGCATTTTCGGAATTTTTTTGATTCGGCAATACGCGTTTTCTATTCCCGATAGTTTGATCGAAGCTGCAAAGATGGATGGCGCGACCGAGATGCAAATTTATCTTCGTGTAATTCTGCCTCTCTGCAAACCAATACTGGTTACGCTTGGGTTGTTTACGTTCATGGGGACCTGGAACGACTTCCTTTGGCCGTTGATTGTTATGACCGACGCAAACATGTACACAATGCCTGTGGCGTTGGCAAATCTAATGAGCGAGCACGTTCAAGATACCGAGTTAATGATGGCGGGCTCTGTAATTACAATAATACCGGTGCTCGTTGTGTTCTTAGCTCTGCAGAAATATTATATCAAAGGAATTATGATGGGAAGCGTTAAAGGATAAATTTTTGCTGCACCGACTTTATTATGGTGCACATTATTTGGAGAAGATAAAATGGCTGAAGTAAAACTTGTTGACGTTTCAAAAATCTACGAAGAAAAGAATAAAGCGGTGAGCAGCTTTAGTCTCGAAATCAAAGACAAAGAATTTGTTGTGCTCGTCGGTCCATCCGGTTGCGGCAAATCAACTACATTAAGAATGATTGCCGGAC
This sequence comes from Bacteroidota bacterium, assembly GCA_021820065.1. Taxonomy (GTDB): domain Bacteria; phylum Bacteroidota; class Ignavibacteria; order Ignavibacteriales; family Melioribacteraceae; genus Fen-1258. The sequence continues at coordinate 2,882 of JAKAEE010000048.1, forward strand.
TAGAAGATATATCGGAAGGAGAAATTTTTATCGATGGCAGAAAAGTCAACAACGTTCCGCCAAAGGATAGAGACATTGCAATGGTCTTTCAGAATTATGCGTTGTATCCGCACATGAGCGTTTATGAGAATATGGCGTTTGGTTTGAAACTCCGCAAGTTCAGCAAGAGTGAAATTAATGAACGCGTCAGTTATGCCGCCAAAATTTTGGATATAGAATATCTGCTTGAGCGAAAACCAAAACAACTGTCCGGCGGGCAGCGTCAGCGTGTTGCGGTTGGTCGTGCAATCGTTCGCAAACCAAAAGTTTTCTTATTCGATGAACCGTTAAGCAATCTTGATGCAAAACTTCGCGTGCAGATGAGATCTGAAATTGCCCGGCTTCATAAACGGCTGCAAACAACAATCGTTTACGTTACGCACGATCAAGTTGAAGCGATGACGATGGGCGACAGAATTGTTGTAATGAAAGAAGGCATCGTTCAGCAAGTTGACACTCCGCTCAATTTGTACAATCACCCTAAAAATAAATTTGTTGCCGGATTCATCGGCAGCCCGGCGATGAATTTTGTAGAAGGAAAAATTGTAAGTGAGGACGGTCTCAAGTTTGTAAGCAGCCAAGGAACACTCACGTTTCAACTGAATCCTAAGCAAAGCGAAATTCTGTCCTCATACCGGGATAAGAAAATCACAGTCGGCATCCGTCCGGAATCATTTAGTGCCGAAACGAAATATGAAAGTTCCGTCAAAACAAAATTGGAATTTGAAGAACAAATGGGAAACGAAGTCTATCTGCATTTCAATGTTGACGGCAAAAGCTGTATTGCGAGAATGCATCCGGATGTGCAATACAAAATCGGCGACGAAATCAATGTGGGGTTCAATAATTTCGCGGTTCTGTTTTTTGATAACGCCGCCGGTGAAAGAATTTGTTAATTCTCAAAATAAATACGCTTTAACACATTAATTTCTGATCAACTTAATACCCAGCATTTATTTGCTGCCGCATCGCTTCTTACCTTCAAAAACTAATTCACTGTTAAAAAAGACGGTTTAATGCAAGCCGTTGTAACTACTGGGGAGAAGTTAGATTCATGAAAAAAAATCTTGGCACTTATTGCAAAAGTCAATATTATTCATCCTAAATAATGACTTAGTTGAAAATCCATGCACGAACTCGGAATAGCACAAAACATAATCGAGATTGTTCAAGATCAGACCAAAAATTACTCCAATCGAAAAATTAAAAACGTTTTTGTTAAAGTTGGTAAACTTACCAACGTGCTGAATGATTCTCTTGTGTTTGGCTATGATGCACTTATTATGGGAACCAACCTTGAAGGCTCCAAGCTAAGCATCGAAACCGTGCCCGCAAAAATCCGTTGCGAAAGCTGCGGAAGCGAATCTGTGATTGACGGCTTAACATTCTGCTGCGATCAATGCAAAAGCACTTCTGTAAAACTTGTCAATGGAATGGAATTAACCGTTTTCGAAATTGAAATTGAAGATTTGTCGGAGGTAACATGAGTGTTATAACTGTTGAGAGAAAAGTTCTTGCTAAGAATGACGTCATAGCCAACGAGAACAGATCGGCGTTCAAACGGAACAAAAATTTTGTAATCAATCTTCTTAGTTCTCCGGGAAGCGGCAAAACTAGTCTTGTTGAAAAGACAATTGAGGTTTGCAAGAACAAATTAAAAATTGCTGTCATCGAAGGCGATGTTCAAACCGATCTCGACGCGCAGCGAATTGATAAGCTCGGTGTGCCGGTAGCGCAAATCGTTACAAACGGCGGATGCCATCTGGAAGCAAACCTCGTCAAAGACGCTTTGAACTCTCTCAACACAAACGATGTTGATTTTCTTGTAATCGAAAACGTCGGCAACTTGGTTTGTCCCGCCGGTTACGATCTCGGTGAAGACTTCAAAGTTGTTGTGTTGAGCGTTACGGAAGGCGACGACAAGCCGCTGAAATATCCGGCAATGTTCAGAAACGCTTCTGTGCTTGTGATAAATAAAATTGATCTGCTTCCGTATCTGAAATGTTCGATAGATGAGTTGAAGAAGAATGCATTGTCTATTAATCCGTCGCTGAAAATTTTTGAGACTTCATGTACAACCGGCAAAGGGGTTGATTCTTGGTGTAGTTGGATTCAATCAAACTTGCAGAGCAAATGAATCAGCGCTTGAAAGTTGTTGCCCGGGGCGCGGTTCAAGGCGTCGGCTTCAGACCATTCATTTATCGCCTTGCAACCGAGATGAATCTTACCGGTTATGTTTTGAACTCAACTTCCGGCGTTATGATTGAAGTTGAAGGCGGCAAAGAAATTCTAGATAAGTTTTTGTTCAGAATTGAAAAAGAAAAACCGTCGGTATCAATTATAATTAGTTTGGAATTTTCGTTTCTCGATCCGGTCGGATTCGAAAACTTTTCAATTCGAGAATCCGATGCAAAAGAAAAAGTCTCCACGTTGATACTTCCCGACATCGCAATTTGCGACGATTGCAAACGCGAAATGCTCGATCCGAACGACCGCCGCTATTTGTACCCGTTTATTAACTGCACGAACTGCGGACCACGATTTTCCATCATTGAATCGCTGCCGTACGACAGACCGAACACATCGATGAAAATTTTTGAAATGTGCGCCGACTGCAGAAAAGAATATAACGATCCAACCAACAGAAGATTTCATGCTCAGCCAATCGCTTGTCCGGAGTGCGGACCTCACATTGAACTATGGAACGAACATGGTGAGCTGCTGCTTAAAAAAAATGAAGCTTTGCAAAAAACGGTTGATTTAATCCGCGACGGAAAAATCATTGCGATAAAAGGTCTCGGCGGTTTTCAGCTCGTGGTTGATGCCTCAAATGATGCTGCAGTTCGAAGACTTCGTGAACGAAAAAAGAGGGAAGAAAAACCGTTCGCGCTGATGTTTCCAACGCTGAACGAGGTTAAGAAGGTTTGCGCAGTCTCCAAGTTTGAAGAGCGGCTGCTTCAATCATCGGAATCCCCGATTGTATTGCTGAAGAAGATTAAGCGACAAACAAAATCCAACGGAAGGGAAATTTCCGAATCGGTTGCACCCGTCAATCCTTATCTCGGTGTGATGCTTCCTTACACTCCGCTCCATCATCTTCTGCTTTGCGAATTGAATCTTCCTATTGTTGCAACGAGCGCCAACATTTCAGAAGAACCGATTGTGATTGATGAACACGCAGCGCTGAAAAAACTTTCAGGCATTGCGGATTATTATCTCGTTCATAACCGTCCAATTGTTCGTCACGTTGATGATTCAATCGTAAGAGTTGTGCGAGATAGAGAAATGGTTATGCGCCGCGCACGAGGTTACGCGCCGCTTCCCGTTACGATTAACACGCGCGATGAGGAAGCCTCGACAAAAAATATTTTAGCTGTCGGCGGGCATTTGAAAAACACTGTCGCACTAAAAGTTGATAACAATGTTTTCACAAGCCAGTACATTGGCGATCTATCCACCGCCGAATCGTTTAACACTTTTGAAAAAGTAATTGGTGACTTTCAATCCTTGTATAATTGCCCGGAGGTTAGCGCAGCATGTGATCTTCATCCCGACTATGTTTCGACTAAGTTTGCAAAAGAAAAATTTGGCTATGTGGTTCAAGTTCAACATCACGAGGCACATGTTGCGGCATGTCGAATGGAAAATCAAGTTGAAGGCGAAGCGCTTGGTGTTTCGTGGGACGGCACGGGCTACGGTTACGACGGAACAATTTGGGGCGGAGAATTTTTTATAACAAATGATAACGGTGATTACCGGCATTTTGCGCAATTCAAAAAATTTCATTTGCCCGGCGGCGAGCTCGCAATAAAAGAACCGCGACGTTCGGCAATCGGAATTCTGTATGAGATTTTCGGAGACAATCTGTTTGACCAAGACATTGAATTGCTAAATCGATTTTCGGCTCAAGAATTAAAATTAATTCGACAAATGCTGGAGAAGAAAATAAATTCACCGTTAACGTCTAGCGCTGGTCGATTGTTTGACGGCGTTGCATCGCTCCTCAATATCAAACATAAATTAAATTACGAAGGACAAGCCGCAATGATGCTTGAATTTTCGACTGACAAAAACGAACTGGCTTCCTATCCTTTTGAAATCGACGACGCAGAACCGTTGCTAATTGACTGGCGACCGATCATCAAAGAAATTATGTCTGATTGTGAAAAAAGTAGTGTCGGAAAAATATCGGCGCGGTTCCACAATACGTTGGCAGAAATTATTCTGGAAATAGCAAAGCGAAGCAGACTGAATAAAGTTGTCTTAAGCGGCGGCTGTTTTCAAAATGCTTTTTTGCTTAACCGCACGATTGAGAAACACCAAGAAAATAATTTCAGCGTTTATTGGCACCAAAGAATTCCACCCAATGACGGAGGAATTGCTGTTGGACAAATTGCGCTGGCGTTAAATCGTTTGTCCAAAGAGAAAAGTTTTTACAGTTCAGAGAAAATTAAAGGGAGTTAAAAATGTGCTTGGCAATCCCGGGTAAAATAATTTCGATAGATAATTCCAATCCGGAATTAAAAATGGCAAAAGTAGATTTTGCCGGAGTGATGAAAAATGTCTGCATCGAGTGGCTGCCGGATGTTCAAACTGGCGAATATGTGTTGGTCCATGTCGGATTCGCTTTGAACAAGATCGATGTTGAAGATGCAGAAAAAACTTTGGCGGATCTTCGCGCAATGGGCGACTTGCCGGAAGTCGAGTGAAATTCCTTACAAAAATAATTACATCAATAAGTTGAGAATGAAATGCGTTTCATAGATGAATACCGTGATGCCGGCACGATCAAAGCAATATCCAATCAGTTAAAAGTGGTCACGAAAAAACCATGGGTCATCATGGAAATATGCGGCGGACAAACTCACACGATCATGAAATACAACATCGAAGAATTTCTTCCCCCTCAGATTACTATTGTGCACGGTCCCGGCTGTCCGGTGTGCGTAACGCCGCTTGAAATGATCGACAAGGCGATCAACATTGCATCGCGTGCAGACGTAATTTTCACTTCGTTTGGTGACATGCTGCGAGTTCCCGGTTCGAAGGATGATCTTTTAACCGTGAAAGCAAACGGCGGCGATGTGCGAATGGTTTATTCGCCGCTTGATTCGGTAAATCTCGCTGAGAAAAATCCGGAGAAGAAAATTGTTTTCTTCGGAGTTGGTTTTGAAACGACCGCGCCGGCAAATGCAATGGCGATTAAAGAAGCAGCACGGCGAGGATTGAAAAATTTTTCCATCCTCTGTTCGCAAGTATTGGTACCGCCGGCAATCGAAGCGCTGTTGTCATCGGAAAATTCGCGCGTGCAAGGATTCCTCGCCGCAGGACACGTCTGCACCGTGATGGGTTATCATGAATACATTCCGCTGGTTGAAAAATTCAAAGTGCCGATTGTCGTAACCGGATTTGAACCCGCCGACATTATGCAAGGAATCTTGATGACGGTTTCGCAACTCGAGCAAAACAAATGTGAAGTTGAAAATCAGTATAGCCGTGTTGTGAAGAAAGAAGGAAACGCCGCAGCGCAGAATTTGCTGAAAGATGTTTTTGAAACCGTTGACCGGAAATGGCGGGGAATAGGGACGATTCCCAAGAGCGGTTATAAGATTCGTGAAAAATATTCTTTGTACGACGCAGAAAAAGTTTTTGATGTCGGCGAGATTTATACAAACGAATCCCCGCTCTGCATCGCTGGAGAAATTCTGCAAGGTTACAAGAAACCGTTTGAATGTTCCGCATTCGGAAAAGACTGTACACCCGAACATCCGGTCGGTGCGCCAATGGTTTCATCCGAAGGCGCTTGTTCGGCATATTATCGTTTCAAGAAAAATGAACTAACGGTGTGAAATGAGCGAAACAAAAATTGATTTCTCACAAGGTTTAGCTTGCCCGATTCCCAAATCGGAATATGATAAAGTTCTTCTTGCACACGGCGGCGGCGGAACTCTTTCAAGTAAATTGATCGGCAAAATGTTCATCTCGCAATTTGGAAACGAGTTTCTTAATCTTCAACATGACGGCGCAATGTTTAACATTGGCAGTGAACGCGTTGCATTCTCAACCGACACCTATGTTGTTAGACCGATTTTTTTCCCCGGTGGAGATATCGGCGAGCTTGCGGTAAATGGAACGGTAAATGATCTTGCGATGTGCGGAGCTAAACCGCTTTATATCTCGGTCGGATTTGTGATTGAAGAAGGGCTCTCGCTTGATGAACTGTGGCAGCTTGTTCTATCAATGAAACGCGCCGCCGTAAATGCGGGTGTGCAAATTGTAACCGGTGACACAAAGGTTGTAGATCGAGGCAAAGGCGATAAAATTTTTATCAACACTTCGGGAGTAGGAATTATTCCAAACGGAAGAAATGTTTCTCCAAAACGCTGCATGGTTGGCGACAAAATTATTCTCAGCGGAAAAATTGCCGAACATGGAATGGCGATCATGTCGGCAAGGGAAGGACTTGAATTCGAAACACAAATAAGAAGTGATACCGCAGCATTGAACGGTCTCGTTGAAAAAATGTTTGCTGTTGATAAGGACATTCACGTTTTGCGAGACCCGACACGCGGCGGATTGTCGAGCACGCTGAACGAGATTGCAGCTTCATCCGATGCCGGAATATTGATCGATGAAACTGCGATACCGATTTCAGAAGAAGTGAAAGCCGCAGCGGAAATTTTGGGACTCGATCCGCTCTATATTGCTAATGAGGGTAAACTGATTGCTATTGTTGAATCGAAAAACGCCGATGCAATCCTAGCCGAGATGAAAAAGCATCCGCTGGGCAAAGATGCCGCGATAATCGGCGAAGTGACGGAAACGAACTGCAGCCGAGTGATAATGAAAACTTCGATCGGCAGCAAAAGAATTGTCGATATGATTTCCGGCGAACAATTGCCGCGCATTTGTTAAACATTACCGGTACAGATTGGTATCTTTTAAACTTATAAATAATCTTTTGGAGTACACATGAAGAGCGCTACTAAATATTTAACGATTGTTCTTGCGATTTCTTGTGCTGCGACTTTTGCGCAGCCGGAGGTAGTTAAAAAAGATTCTGTAATTTCTTCCATGGTCCGAGAAGTTTCTTCCTCAAATTTGGAAAGTAACATTCGTAAGCTTGTAAGCTTTGGAACCCGCCATTCGTTAAGTCAAAGAAAAAGTGAAACGACCGGTATTGGCGCCGCGTGCATGTGGGTGAAATCGGAATTTGATAAGTATGCTGAAAGTTCCAACGGAAGATTGACAGCCGTGCTCGATTCATTTGTAGTTGAATCAGACGGCAGAAGAATCATCAGAAAAGTGTTAATGACAAATGTCATGGCAACTTTGAAAGGTTCCGATCCAAACGACAATAGAATTTTCATCGTGAGCGGGCATCTGGATTCCCGCGCGAGCGAAGCAAACGATTCTGTTTCAGCCGCGCCCGGCGCCGATGACGACGGCTCCGGCGTTGCTGCGGTTCTGGAACTTGCAAGAATCATGAGCAAACATTCTTTTCCGGCAACAATAATTTTTGTCGCGGTCAGCGGTGAGGAACAAGGATTGTTTGGTTCAACACACCTCGCTAAAAAAGCCAAAGATCAAAACTGGAATGTCGTAGCCATGCTGAATAACGATATGATCGGCAACAGTTATTCCGGTCAAACTTTTTTAAAAGACAATATTGATGTTCGGGTTTTCAGCGAAGGCGTTCCTTTGTTTGAAACCGACCAGATGAAAAATATTCGTCAATCTACAAATGCGGAGAATGACGGCATCTCGCGTCAGCTTGCAAGATATGTGAAAGAAATCGGCGAACGTTATGTTGATCAGCTAAACGTAAAACTTGTTTACCGGAATGATAGATTTTTGCGCGGAGGAGATCATACACCTTTTAATCGGCAAGGTTTTGCTGCTGTGCGTTTTTGTGAGATGAATGAAGAGTACGATCACCAGCATCAGAATGTCCGTAAGGAAAACGGAATGCAATACGGCGATCTTCCTGAGTTTGTTGATTTTGAGTATGCAAGAAAAATTACATGCGCTAATCTTGCAACTTTGGCAAACCTGGCTATGGCTCCGGCAGTTCCACAAAAAGTTGGAGTGCTGGTTAAGGAACTTACAAATGAAACAACTTTGAAATGGAATGCGCCTGAAGGAAGGACACCAAAAGGATATTATGTTATGATGCGTGAAACGGATCAGCCGGTTTGGCAAAAGAAGTTTTATACCGAAGACACAGAAATCACTTTGCCGTATTCGAAAGATAATTTTTTCTTCGCGGTTCAATCCGTTGATGATAGCGGTCATGAGAGCTTGCCCGTGTGGCCGGTTCCCGTTAGATAAATTTTTATAGAACTCGGATAACACTGATTGAGCTGATAAAGGCGGATTAATCGGCATAAATCTGTTTGATCAGATTTTATCTGCGTTCTATTTTTTTAATTTATCCTTAAAAACCTTTTCGAACTTTTCGATCTTCGGCGTGATGACAAAAGTGCAGTATGGCTGACTGCCGTTCCGGTTGTAATAATCTTGATGGTAATCTTCCGCCTTGTAAAAATTCTTGAACGGACTGATTTCCGTTACAATCGGATCCTTCCAGATTTTTTCCGCTTCAAGTTTCTGTTTGTATTCTTCCGCTAACTTTTTTTGTTCGTCGTTGTGATAAAAAATTACCGAGCGGTATTGCGTACCCACATCCGCACCTTGACGGTTCATTGTAGTAGGGTCATGAGTTTTCCAGAACACTTCAAGAAGTTCTTTGAAAGAAATTATTTTCGGATCAAAAAATATTTGCGTTGCCTCAGCATGTCCCGTCTTGCCGGTACATATCGCGTCGTAAGTCGGATTGGGAACTGTTCCGCCGCTGTAGCCGCTTTCGACTTTTGCAACACCGTTCAATCTTTGAAACACCGCTTCGGTGCACCAGAAACATCCTTCACCGAATGTTGCCACTTGATATTTAGTTGTATCTATCATTTGAACCTCTTGCTTTGTTTGCGCATTGTTGGACTGCAAATTACAGCCGATGAAAATTGACGGAAGCAGAAACAGAAAAAGTGTAAAAAATTTTTTAGCGGGCATCATTTCACCTTTGATTTTATTAAGCCAAAACGTCCTATTACTAACTTAAACAAAAATTGTTTTCGAAAAATTCCAGTTACTTTTAACTAAAGATTTGTTAGATTGAACCACAGCCAAAAACCAATTCGCTTCTTGTTAAGACGGTTAAATCCAATAATCCTTACAAGGGGGTGCGTGTGAAAAATATTGTACAAGCGTTTGTCTTTGTAACAGTTCTCTTAGGTACCTGCGATGCACAGATTTTTTCTCAAAATTTTAATTCGAGCACAACTTTAACA
>JAKAEE010000048.1:12370-19926 GCA_021820065.1 Bacteroidota bacterium
CAATAATCCTTACAAGGGGGTGCGTGTGAAAAATATTGTACAAGCGTTTGTCTTTGTAACAGTTCTCTTAGGTACCTGCGATGCACAGATTTTTTCTCAAAATTTTAATTCGAGCACAACTTTAACAGATTACTATAATTCTTCTCCATCGACAAATCAATTTAGAACAATTGATGCTACAACTGGTGCAACGGTATCAGTGTCTACTAATGCGTTAGTCATGACGAGGGGAACAAGTGGCAATGCTTATGCTGAAAGGAATGTTGATTTTAGTCCTATCCCTAGTGGAATGATATTTCAATTTTCTTTTAGTGTAAGTGGCGGAGGTGCGGCTACTAGCGCAATTCTTATTGCAGTTGGCACTGATGTGGCGAATGGAATTGCGGCACCAACTAACTCCAATATTTTTGCTCGATTTGCTATTAGTACCACTGCGACTAGTGGCGAATTTATAATCAGAGATATAAAAAACAGCACAACTGGAACTAATACTTATACAGGAACACATACGATTACTTGGGCATTGAATAATACTGGTAGTATTCAGACTTACACCGCACCGGACGGCTCATCTGAAACGATTGCTGATGGTAAAGCTGACATTTGGGTCAGTAACACGAGAGAGTTTAATGATATTTCTGTAGATAGTCCAACCCAAACGCTTGCTCGATTTAAATTTTATACTAATAACTGGGCAAACGCAACAGTCTTCACGATAGATGACATTGTAATAAATAATGAATCTGCTCTGCCAGTAGAGCTTGTTTCATTTACATCAAACGTTAACGAAAACAAAGTTACACTCAACTGGTCAACGGCGACTGAAGTAAACAATTACGGATTTGAGGTTCAGCGTGCCTCGACTAAGCTCGGCACTTCTTGGGAGAAAATTGGCTTTGTACAAGGTGCAGGTAACAGCAACTCGCCGAAGAATTATTCTTTTACAGATAAACCGACCGGAGGAAAAGAATTTCAGTACCGCCTTAAACAAATTGATTTCAATGGCGCGTTTGAGTACTCAGAAATTACTACTGCAATTCTGGAAAATGTAAGTGAGTTCAAACTCGAGCAGAACTATCCTAATCCTTTCAATCCTATGACAAGGATAAGTTACACGTTACCGGTTAGAACAAGCGTTAAACTTCGCGTGTACGATCTTCTGGCACAGGTAATTGCGGAACTGGTGAACGGTATTCAAGAAGCAGGGCGCTATGATGTGACATTTGACGGAAGCAATTTCCCTAGCGGCGCATACTTTTACAAACTTGAAGCCGGCAGCTATATTGAAGTAAAAAAACTTTTGCTGGTAAAATAAATTTTAACAGTCATTGCTTTTAAAAGTCCCGAAATTTACCGAGGCTTTTTTATTTGTATCCATCAATAAATTAAAATGTTATTTTTGTTCAAGCATTATCGATTAGAAGGTGCCCCTGACAATGAGAATAAAAATCCTAATAACTCTAATCTTGTTCAGTTTTTCTGTTTCGGCGCAGACGTCTCCTTCGGTAATGCAAATGGAAAGCAGATACTATTCAACTTATCCAATCTTAGATTTTCAAAACTCAGAACAGAATCTTACTCTGCAGAAAAAGAAAATTCCCCATTCAAAACTTTCGAAAACTGTATTCGGATTTTTGCCTTGGTGGGAATATCAGGCAGGCACTTACAAAAATATTCGGTTCGATTTGCTAACACACATTGCCGTTTTTTCGTTTGCAGCCGATAGTTTAGGAACTATCGCCAATCCGGTTAGCTGGCCGTGGATGGATATAATTAACAAAGCAAACGAAGACGGAATTAAGCTAATAGTCACAATCACAAATTTTGATACGAAATCGATTCATCGTATTCTAACCGACCTTGGTGTTCAGAGAACGCTTTTTGAAAACATCCGAAAGATTTTGATGCCCTATGGAATTAGTGGAGTGAATATTGATTTCGAAAATATTGCCGATGCTGACTTGCAATTTGCCGTTATAAATTTTCTTACGGCACTTAGAGATTACCTTGTTAAAATTAATCCGACTGTTAGTTACGAGATTTCATTTGCGACACCGGCTGTAGGATTCGGTAAATGGAATTATTCCGCACTCATGGAAAAGTGTGACTACCTTTTTATTATGGGTTATGATTTTTATGGAAGCTGGAGTACAACAACCGGTCCTTCATCGCCTCTCACCGGAACAAATTTTAATCTTACAAAATTATTGTTGGAAGATTACAGTTCCGTCGATCCGGGTAAACTGGTTTTGGGAGTTCCATACTACGGAAATTATTGGAAAACAAATTCACAAAACCCGTACGATACTGTTGCAGTGTTCGATACAACAAAGAAAAATAATAATTGGCAAAAATTTATTTACTATCGAAATTTGTTCCCTACATACGATCAAAAAGAAAAACTAGTGGACGGCATTTCTCAAACCCCTTGGCTAAGATGGAAGGATACAACATCAACATGGAATCAGATTTGGTATGACGACAGCCTAAGTCTTGCAGCAAAGTTTGATCTGGCTATTCAGAAAAATTTGAAGGGTATAGGAATCTGGGCGCTCGGATATGATGCTGGGAGGAATGAATTGTGGAATTTAATCTTTAACAAGTTTGGTAATCCGTCTTCAGTTCAACAAATTGCACAAACAAGTCCCATCGATTTTGTTTTGCATCAAAACTATCCTAATCCGTTTAATCCCTCTACAGTTATCAGTTGGCAGTTAGCAGCAGACAGTTATGTTACGTTAAAAGTTTACGACATGCTGGGAAGAGAAGTTGCAACACTGGTCAACGAATATAAAATAGCTGGCAAGTATAATTCTCAATTCTCAATTAGCAATTCGCAATTATCCAGCGGTATTTATTTTTACACGTTGACAGCCGGAAATCATGTTCAAACAAGAAAAATGATGCTGGTGAAGTAATGAATCTTTACATGCTTTTCAACATCTAATTGAAGTAATCAGGAGGTAACATGAAAAAGAATATTGGCACAACAGACCGTGTTATTCGAGTTGTTCTCGGGTTGGTAGTAATTGCTCTGGGAATTATCTACGAAAATTGGTGGGGTGCTATAGGTATAGTTCTGCTTCTCAGCGCTGCTGCTAGTCGTTGCCCGGCATACTTGCCGTTTGGAATTTCTACTTGCAAAGTAACGCCTGAAGAAAAGAAATAATTTTTGGGGATGGTCTGCGCCATCTCACTTTTGTAGATGCATAATATTCTTCTGAATGAAAGGGAATTAGTGTGTCCACGTTTTCCTTTTAAATAACATTCCACTTTAGACTTACATTAGTCTTTAGTCTTTTATATATTGCTTTCGTCCAAAAGCGATGTGGAAAGATTGAAAGAAATAAATCTAAATATTGTGAGCGAATACCCGGCAGTTCAGGAGATAAACAAAACTATCCGGCAATTATTGTCTGATGACAGCGTTGAAACTCACGTTTGTAATGCAGTAGAAATTTGTCTCACCGAAGCGCTGAACAACATTATTAAACACGCGTATTCCGGGAACAACGACAAAGTTATTGATGTCACATTGAGGAAAGATACAAACTATTTGGAATTTGAATTACGCGACGAAGGAATACCGAGAGAGAAGTTGGTAATAAACGATTTAAGTTTCGATCCTAACGACATTGAAGGTCTGCCGGAAAGCGGCATGGGATTATTTATCATCAAACAACTCATGGATGAAATAAACTATTACTCGTTGAACGGGAAAAATTATTTCACTCTCAAAAAGTGGCTTTATTAGTAAATTGCCCCTCAATAAAACCGGAATTAAATTTGTTTAAGTATTTCATTTTATTTTTGGTCTTGGCAGCGTCGGTTTTTGCTCAGGACACAACGCGTAGCGAAGCTTTTAAAGATAATCAACCGCCGAAATATCCAATCATCAAGGCAAAATATCCTTCATATTCATTGATTGCCGGATACGTGTTGGTTACCGAAGCAAACCGGGGAGACCAATTTGCTCAACATGAGTTGGGAATACGCTACTTGATTGGAAGCGGATTTCCGGCTGATACCGTTAAAGCAATTTATTGGATACGAAAAGCTGCCGATCAAAATCTTGCGGCTGCAAGATTTAATTACGGAATTCTTCTCTACAACGGAATCGGTGTGCCGTGGAATCCTTTCGATGCTTATCAGAATTTTAAAGTTGCGGCGAATGCAGGATTGCCGGAAGCGCAATTTGCTGTCGGCATTCTTTATACTGATAATCTAACCTTGAACAGAGATTACAACAAAGCTTATCACTACTTCAGACTTTCCGCAGATGCCGGTTACAAGCCGGCAAAGGAAGCGCTGGATCAATTAATTAAAAGCGGATTTTCTCCGCCTACAGATTCATTGAGTGCTACCGATCAGAAAAAGTTTGCTGAGATGAAAGTTGAAGAAGCGTCGCCTTTAATTAATCCAAACTGGGATTTTGATTATTACAATTTTGATAAGAAAGATAAATCGGCAAATACTTCTAAGCAAATTGCGGCACTTCTGAACAAAAAACCGGAAGAACTGAAAAGATATTTAGGATTGGATGAATTAAAATCTGCCGCAATGCCGAAAGATACAAGCGGAATGAGCTTGTTAAAATTTGCCGCAACAAGCGGAAGTCCCGAAGCTCTTTTAATATTTGGTCGTAGTTACCAGGAAGGAGTAATAACCGAAAAAAATTTGGTGCTTGCAGCAGTAAATTATCTGCGCGCATACAGACTCGGTTCATATAAAGCCGGCGAATATTTGTTCAATATGCTGCAGTCGGAAGAGTTTGTAAACACGCTAAAAGAAAGAGCGGCACAGAACGATCCCGATGCTATGTACGCGTGGGCAGGAATTTCGGCGCTCGGATTTGAAAACCAAATTTCAAATCAACAAGCTCTCGATTTTTTGAAGAAAGCGGTTGACAAGAAACATATTCCTTCTATGATTGAGATGGGCTTGCTTTATTCATCCGGCAAACTTGTTCAGAAGAATAAAGAGAAGGCGCTTCAATATTGGGAAATGGCAAAAAATCTTGGCAGCAAAGAAGCCGCAGTTAGAATCGCATTGTTTGATGCGCTCGATTCAACTTCAACAAAAATTGCGGATGATATAAAAACGTTGATGAAAATTGCCGACGAAGGTTCCGTGCTTGCTCAAACAGCTTTGGGACTTTGTTACGAAAAAGGAATCGGCGTTAAAGAGAATATGGGACTTGCAGTTAAAATGTATCGAAGAGCTGCTCAAAGAGGAAATGAAGCGGCATATAATTCTCTCAAACGGCTTTATGATGAAATTCGACCGTACGATCCTCAGTTCAAAATTTACGAGCCTACTAATTAATCTGCTTTCAAAATTACAAATGTAAGATCATCGTATTGATGCGCCGTTCCGCGGAATGACATGATTGCTCTCAATAGGGAGTTCTTTATTTCTTCTACGGGTTTATCGCAGTTGTTTTGGATTACACGTTTGATGTTTTCATCGCCGAACTGCTGGAACATTACATTCATAGTTTCGTTAACGCCGTCAGTATAGAAAAACACAATGTCATTCACGCCGGGATGAACAGTTACTTCTTCCAGAGTCTTTTCAAAAACACCTTTGTCGTTTAGACCTATACATAAACCTTGCGGACAGATTACTTCGAATTGTTTTGCATCGTGCCGATACCAAAAAACCGGGGAGTGACCCGCGCGCGTAATTCTAATTTTGCCGTTGCTTTCTACCGATGCGGCATTTAGCGTAAGAAAATATTCCCGCCGTAAATTTTTTGCAAACAACTTTTTGAAATTAATTATCAACTCACGGACATCGGTTATGCTTTCCAGCAGCATATGAAGAATGGATTGAACTCTAACCATGTAAAGCGCGGCTGCCATTCCTTTGCCGGAAATATCCCCGATAAAAATGTAACACCGCTCCGGCAACTCAATTATATCAAAATAATCGCCGCCTACATCACGAGCCGGTTCGTAATACGACGCAACATTGTAATTGAAAATCTTCGACGAGTGTTTCGGTATTAAATCGAACTGAATGTTTCTTGCAACATCAAGTTCGCTCTTCGCCGATAGTTTATCGGCAAGTTCAAATGCTAAGAGAAGATTTAAAATTATAAACGACAAAAGAATGTAACCTGGATTAGAATTGGTAGAGAAATAACCGAGTAGAAAAAAGAGCAATGCCACCAGGTAAAAAATTCTTCTTGCGGGGGTAAGCTTCAAAATGAACGCGTTAAAAAGACTTCTTGCAAATATAAATCCGCGCGTTATTTTGTTCTTGGTTGGATCCGGCTTCGGAATATCTTTCGAAAAGAATTCATAGACTTCGCTGGCTTCTTTCTTAACCAATCTTTCGATTTCCTGATAGCTTAAATCGCTCGTATAGAGATCGAAAATGCGTTTTATCGGGTTGGAATCAGACAATTTTAAGATCCATCTTTAACAAATTAGACGTTTTTAGAAACTAATTGGTTGGCTAAAATATATAAAGAACATAAGAAATATTTAATTCGCACCAATTAAATTTCAATTACTGCCGGGCAGCATTCTTGCTTTGAATATCAGGGCATTGTTTCCTATTTTTGAGCCGCATAATCTTATTAATATTACTAATGGAAGACCTTTTATGGTGTGGAAAATAGTTCTCTTTGTGCTGATGACGTTTGTGATAATATCAGGTATCTCATTTCCAATTGTCCCTCATCCAACAGTATGGTACGAATTTCCGAACATTCCCGGCTTGGAAGAAAAAGCTAAAATAATTTTCTTTCACGTTCCGACTGCTTGGCTATCGGTAATTGCTTTTTTGACGTCGATGATCTATGGTGTAAAGTATTTGAGAAAGAAAGATTTAGACGACGATTCAAAATCTAACGCAGCTCTGCAGTTAGGAATGATGTTCTGCATTCTGGCAACAATTACCGGTTCAATCTGGGCAAAATTCAACTGGGGTACCTTTTGGAATTGGGATCCGCGCGAAACAAGTATTTTTATTCTGCTGCTTATTTATGGCTCGTTATTTGCGCTCAGATCGGCAATAGATAACGAAGATAAACGCGCAAGACTTTCTGCTGTTTATTCAATCATCGCATTCTTAACCGTACCGTTCTTCATTTTTATAATGCCGAGGATTATGGTTGGTTTACATCCCGGTTCGGCGAACGACACGACCTCTGGACCGGTTGTAAACTTCAAAATGAACAGCAACATGCAATTGGTATTTTATATTTCGCTTACTGCGTTTACAATACTTTATTGGTGGATGTGGAAGCTCAGATATAGATCGATTATCATCAAAGAAAATCTTTTGAAAAAATAATTAGAGGTAGAATTTGGATAGCGGATTATTAGGATTTCTGGAACGGAATGCAATCTACATCGTGCTTTTCATTGTTCTGGTTGTTTGGCTTGGAATTTTTCTTTTCATGCTGAATACGGATAAACGACTGAAAGAAATTGAAAAAGAATTAAAGGAGAAATAATTCAATGAAAAATAAATATATGTTCGGCGGTGCAATCATAGTTGTCTTTTTGGGAATTATGATTTACTTGTTTACTCAGACCAATGTT
>JAKAEE010000127.1 GCA_021820065.1 Bacteroidota bacterium
AGCTAAACGGAAAGGAAGATCGCAGTCGGATTGGTTTGTTATGGGTTTTCTATTTTCGATTCCGGCAATCATTGTGTTACGCTTACTGCCCAACGAGCAAACAACGGAAAACGAAGAACAAATAAATACAGGGATCGAGCGGAAGATTCCGTTTTCTACGCCAACTTTTTCATGAGTGAGTGGAAGTAATTTCACCGATAGGAGGTTTGTCAAAATGTCGAACATCAATTTTGAAATCGCGCTTTACAATTCTCCATTTTTTGAAGAACTCGTAAGCGAACTTTACCGGATATCACGCTACAAACGGAACATCTATAAAAAAATTAGAAGTGAAGACGAATACAAGAAAAAACTGTCGTTCGAAGAGAGAGCTATTCTGAAAGACTTATCTAAAAAAGAGAACAAACTCTTGCTGGAAATTCTTGTAAACAAACATTGGCTTAATCTTCCTGCCGAAACCGTTGATTTTTTTGTTGAAGCACTCGGCGATAAATACAAACTTTTTTCTCCTCTCGAAAATGAAAAGTATGAAAATAGTATTGAAGCATAATAACCGTTCCCCCCGATTCAACTTACAACAGCAATTTGTACATGAAACCGATTGACTTAAAGAAGAACATTATAGAAAAATTCGACGCTGATTTTTTCAAAAAGCCTCAAGTCTATCAAAAATTCGCTCTGTTCTTCCTAAACAAGATTCTACTGCTCCACAGAATCAACGAATTCTTAATTAAGCACAGCTATATCAGTGCAAAAAATTTTATAGATGAAGTGTTTGAAGAGCTTGATTTCTCTTCTTTAATCTCACAAAAGGATTTAAACAAAATTCCCAGCGAAGGAAGAGTTATATGCGTTGCAAATCATCCAACCGGCGCACTTGATAGTTTGGGATTGCTTAGAGCGGTACTTCAAGTCCGCCGTGATGTAAAGATTGTTGCCAACGATCTGCTAATGTGTTTCGAAAATCTTAACGAGCACTTTCTTCCCTTTAACATTTATGATAAAGTCGTTCAGAAAGAAAATGTCAAATCGATTGACGATTGGTTAAGCAGAGACCACGCGCTTATTATATTTCCCGCGGGTACGGTATCAAGATTAAACTGGTTTCGAATTACAGATTCCAAATGGCAGAAAGGTGCGGTTCATTTTGCAAGGAGGCACAATTCGCCAATACTGCCCGTTTGGATACAATCAAAAAATTCTATTCTTTTTTACACGGTTTCGATTTTAAGTAAGAAACTTTCAATGCTCCTTTTTTCGTATGAATTTTTCAACAAAAAAAATAAATCTTTTCGCATTAGAATCGGCGACCCTATACCATCAAAAGTTTTCTGCTCATCATTTATTAACGAAACATACCAAACAAAAATTTTAAGAAAACATGTAGAGAGAGTTGGAAAGAATAAAAAAGGTATTTTTCTAACAGAAAAAAGTGTCAGCCCGCCGACCGATGCCAGAGTAATTAAAAAGGAATTGAACAACGCCAACCTATTAGGCGCCACTTACAACGGAATGAGAATTTATCTAACCAATCAGCAAGAATCTCCTCATTGTATTACCGAAATCGCACGTTTGAGGGAACTCACATTTCGGAAAGTTGACGAAGGAACCGGCAAACGGCTCGACATGGATAAGTTTGATAGCCACTATTCTCACATTATTGTTTGGAATGAATTGGATCTCGATATCGTCGGCTCTTACAGAATAGTCAACGGTGCAAATATACCAAGTGAGTTTAACGAACATGCTTTCTACACATCTACCCTTTTTCATTTCAACGATGATTTCAAATCGAACTATCTTCCTTACTCCATCGAACTCGGCAGGAGTTTCGTTCAGCAAAAATATTGGAACACAAATGCACTCAGCTACCTTTGGCAAGGCATCGGCGCTTACTTATATAAATTCCCGGAAGTCAAATTTTTATTCGGCGGGGTCAGCATTAGCAGCAATTATTCAAGATTAGCACAAGAGTTATTGATTTTTTATTTCAATAAATGGTACGGCGGAAATAGCGGACTCGCATTTTCAAAACAACCGTTCACCATTAGTGAGACAAAAAAAGCCGAGTATCAAACTATTTTCAATTCTCAGAATCAGAAAGAAGATTACCGGAAGTTGAAAGAATATTTGAAAACGTTAGGCAATTCAGTTCCCATTCTCTACAAGCACTACACCGAACTCTGTGAAAAGGACGGTGTTAGTTTTTTAGATTTCGGTTACGATCCGGATTTCAATAATTGCGTCGATGGTTTAATTCTTGTCGATGTGAAAAAAATTAAACGGGAGAAAATAGAAAAGTTTGTTGCCGCAGGTAGTTTTAGCACAATGCCAGAGACAATAAAAACAACAGTTTGAACCTCATTCCCGATTTGATGTAGGGGTCGGTCTATGACCGACCCTCCAAGCTCGGATCGGTCTGTGACCAATCCCTACTGTTTCAATTTCACCGTATCCTAAGGAATTTTCTTTCTCATGATCATGATCTTACTCATATTCTTACTCGCTTTTATTTTCTCATGATCATAATCTTACTCGCTTTTATTTTCTTCTGTGATCTGATATAAAAAAGATTCCCTCCAAGGGCAAGGAGGGAATCCGAGGTCGGTTGTATCTATCCGGTAGTGGGAGTACCAGGGTATTCTATGGGAGTCGCCTTCAATTTTGATGAATCTCCTCGCCGCAACCCGCTTCGACTCGCGAAGCGAGGCGAGTGACCTACCCGTTTTTTTTTAATTCAATAGTCATTAATCAATCTTTGCCACTTACGTAGGGATCGGTCTGTGACCGATCCGCCAGAGAGGAGAGTCCGCCCCGACAAGATCGTTAGATCGAGGCGAAGCAGCGAGGTATCCTAAAAAAAATTTTCCGCCTCGGCGGGATTAAACTTCAGCCGGAATTTCTTTTTTAGCGCGTCTTAATTTTATCAGACTGCTCTGCTCGCTTTCATAAACCTTTTTTTTTCCGTCACCAAGTGATTTTTCAATATCGCGAATATCTTTAACCAGTTTAATCATTCCCTGTACTTCGACTGAAGCTGCCTGATCAGTTCCCCACATCGCTCTATCAAGTGTAATGTGCCGCTCGACAAATGTTGCGCCTAATACAATTGCTGCAAGTGTTGGTGCAAGTCCCGTTTCATGTCCGGAATAACCGATCGGCACCTCAGGAAATTTTTCTTTGTAAGTCTGAATCACTCTCAAATTCAATTCTTCTAGCTGGCACGGATAAGCTGAAGTCGATTGTGCAATCAGCAGATTTTCTCTTCCCAGAAGTTCAACAGCTTCTTCAACTTCTTCCATTGTTGACATACCGGTAGAAAGAATTATCGGCTTACCGGTTTTCCTGATAGCTTTCAATAGTACATCATCGGTTAAAGACGCAGATGCAATTTTGTATGCAACAGGATTAAAACTTTCCAAGAAGTCGAACGAAAGTTCATCCCACGGAGAAGCAAACCAATCAATTCCTTTTCGTTTGCAGTAATCATCGATCTCTTCAAACTCGTGATAGCCCAGTTCTACTTTGTGACGGTACTCGATATATGTGATTCTACCCCATGGAGTATCGCGTTCAATATCCCATTGATCGCGCGGCACACATAATTCCGGAGTTCTTTTCTGGAATTTGACCGCGTCGCAACCGGCAATAACAGCAGCATCAATTAGTTTTTTTGATAAGTCGAGCGAACCGTTGTGATTGATTCCGATTTCTGCTATCACATAAACGGGTTCACCGTTACCAATGTACTTGTTTCCTATCTTTACTTTCCCAAATTTCATTTATCCCTCGAGCAGATTATAAAATTATTATTTGTAGAGCGAACAGTCTGTTCGCTCTACACGGGTTATTCCAGTCAAATTAATTTGCCGAATGCAAGATCATAAATTCATATTACTCGGGTGTTAAGGGGGTATTAACAAATTGTTAAATGTAGGGATCGGTCTACCACGCTGAAAAAGAATCCAAATGTAGGGGTCGGTCTGCCCATTGAAGAAAAGTCCAACTGTAGGGATCGGTCTCAGACCGATCCGCCAGAGAGGCGAGCGACCGACCCCC
>JAKAEE010000004.1:0-33341 GCA_021820065.1 Bacteroidota bacterium
AGAAGATAACTACGCCGCTGCTTTGGAATGGATGGAAGGTTTAGGCGTTGATATTACAAGCAGTTCGCTTGGTTACAGCGAGTTTGATCCGGGGCAGACTTCATATACTTATGCCGACATGAATGGAGAAACTACAATTGTTGCTAAAGCTGCAAATCTTGCATTTGAAAGAGGAGTTACAACTTTTTCTGCTGCCGGTAACGAAGGTAATAATGCCTGGCATTATGTAGTTTCACCCGGCGACGCGCCGAATATGATAACAGTTGGTGCCGTTGGTAAAAATAATCTCTTAGCTTCGTTCAGCAGCCGCGGTCCAACTTCCGATGGAAGAATTAAACCGGAAGTTTGTGCTATGGGAATTTCCGACGTGAGCGCTTGGGCTGGAACTACGAGTTACAGCACGGGAAGCGGAACATCGTTTGCAACACCAATTGCTGCGGGAGTAGGCGCTTTGCTGAAATCCGTTTATCCGTATTTAACAAACCGCCAGATCAGAAAAACATTTATGGAATGCGGAGACCGGGTTTCTTCTCCAGATAATAATTACGGCTACGGTTTGATTTCTGCTGCAAGAGTAGTTGCTTTTCCGAATCTCAGTTCTAATAGCAACATTTTCAATCTGAACAAAATATTTATTAACTCAAATGGCGTTAACTCTCAAACGGTGGTGTTGAAATACAAAATAGGAAACAGCTTAGTACAGTCAGTCTCTATGAATTATGACGGCAAATTAAAATATAATTATAGTCTTCCACTTGCGACAGGCGGAGATTCGGTTAAGTTTTATTTTCAATACCAAACCAAAAGCAGTGCAATCGTTAGAGAACCATCTGTTGGGGCTTATGTTTTCACCTACGGTGATCTATTAATTGAATACGATCCAACAAAGACACTTGTAGAACAAATACCAACCGATTATTTGCTAGTTCAAAATTATCCGAATCCGTTTAATCTTGGTACCCGGATTGAGTTTTACTCGCCGGTTAATTCGCAAGCCGACGTCAGAATTTACAATTCGCTTGGCCAGTCAGTACGAACGCTTTTTGGTGGGCAAGCGGTTTCTGGCAAAAATTCTTTGCTTTGGGATGGGCGAAACGATAACGGGCAAGTTGTTGCAAGCGGTCCATATTTTTACGTCTTGAAGATACATGGTAATGTGCTTGCGAAGAAAATGATTCTTCTGAAATAAGAAAAGTTGGCATGCCAGACATTATCCGCGCGGAACAAATTGAATACTTAAGAAAACTGAGATTGCCGGAAGACCCGTTGATCTTAGAAATGGAAGACTTTGCTGCCGCTAATAAAGTTCCAATACTTGATTGGAAATCTTCCGAGTTTCTGGAACAAATGATTTCAACCAAAAAACCGAAAGATGTATTGGAGATTGGAACTGCAATCGGTTACTCATCAATAAGAATAGCAAGACGGCTGCGCAAAAATGCATCTTTGGATACAATTGAAAAAAGTAAACCCAATATCAAATTGGCAAAAGGTTTTATTAAGAGAGCGAAACTCGGATCGGTAATTAACATTATTGAAGGCGATGCGCTGAAAGTTATGCCGCGGTTAGATAAAGTTTACGACTTTCTTTTTCTTGACGCCGATAAACAAGATTATGAAAAACTATTTCTGCTTTCGTTAATGATTCTAAAAAAAGGCGGAGTCATTTTTGTCGATAACCTCTTGTGGAAAGGTTATGCCGCTGCAAAGTCAGTCCCAACTGAATATCAGAATTCTACAAGCATAATCCGCGAATTCAACACCACATTTCTAAACAGCACGGCAATTAAGTCCGCCATTATTCCGATTGGCGACGGCATAGGCATTGGAATCAAAGTCTAACATTGGTTAAGACATCGGAAATATTGAACGCAGTTGATCAACTTTGCGGCGGAAGGATAAATTTCCGCGATGACCTGGAAAGACTGATTGACCTTGCCGCTTCCAAAAACAAAATGCCGCTTCTGGAAGAAATATCTTTCAATGCAAAGTTTTCTGCTGGACTTCTAAATGTTGTTCAAAAGAAAAACAGTACTGTTGATGAGGAATATTTTATGAAAGCTGTTGAGGAATACACTCAAGTCATTGAAAAGATTAAGAATTTGCTGAGGGACATGATCTCATCTGATTCGGAGTTTATACAATCTGTTTTTGCAGAAAAATATTTTCAACTTTCGCAGCAGTCGCTTTCCAACCTGAATCTTCTTTGTGCGGATTTGAGCTATCTTAAACTTTACTTCAACGATGTGAAGAATAAATAGTCCGCTGGTTCGAATCATATTTTTAAAAAGAAAAGAGCTTGAAAGAAATCTTCCAAGCTCCATGCAAACTGAACCGTAATTAATTACTTTACTCTTTTTAAGGTCTCCGAATATTTTTCTGCAACTTCTTGTACTGATTTGCTGGAAATGAGATTGTAAATTCGATTTCTTAAATCTGCCCATTCCTCATGAAGCGGACAAGGATTTTCATCAGAACATTCTTTCAATCCGGTGACACATTTCAAATTAATAACCGGACCCTCGACACGTTCAACAATTTCCAGAATCGAACTCTTCTTTGCGAGTTCTGTTATTTTGAATCCGCCGCCCCTACCTTTGAATGAATCCACGTATCCGTATTTAGCCATTCGTTGTAAAATTTTTGCTAAATAGTGTGCAGGTATGTCTTCGCTCTTTGCAATTTCAGAAGACATGATCAAGCTATCTTTGGATTGGCGTGCCAAGAAGAGTATTGCTCTTATTGCGTATTCACCGGTTTTGGTATAAATCATTTAAGACCTCAAAGATTTATTTTGGTTAATGTATTATCTAAGACTTACGGGAGCCTCTTATCCTTAAATAAAAATAAGTAAATCGGAATGTTTTGTCAATATTAATTCCAAGGTTAAGTAACAAAAACTTACTTTTTGATGTATTCAAAACTCTTTTTCAAATCGATGTTTATTCCGGTTTGATGAAGCGAGTCTCTTTCTCCGTTAATTTTTTTTACCTGATCGATAGGGACTAGACATTCTATCTTTGGCGCGGGCTCATATAACGAATTGCGAATCAAAGCTGAGTACTTGGAGATAATATGATGAACCGTTTTGGATTGATCAAACCGGTAACTTATTTCGGTGTGCTGATACAATTGTTTTTCGATTATTGACGACAAATTTAAGTTTTGAAGTGACGCTTCGTAATAAGCTTTACCCAACGGACCAACGCCAAGCTTTGTGCCTCCAAAATATCTTACGACGACTGTAACAAGGTTAGTTAACTCGAAATGGTTTTGCGCATTGTAAATTCGGATTCCGGCGGTTCCGTTCGGTTCGCCGTCATCGGAATATTTGAATTGTCCGTCAACAAACTTGTATGAATAGCAGTGATGAGTTGCATCATAATATTTTTTCCGAATTAAATTTAGAAAAGTATTGGCTTCGGCTTCGTTTTCAGCCGGTTTGGAGATCGAAAGAAATGTTGAACCTTTCTCTTTTAATCTGAACTCGGACTCAGATTCAACTGTTTTGATAGTAGAAGGAAGTTTCAGCATAATTTTTTATATCAATAAAAATTGATTTTAGCTCACGCAATTCTTAGAATAACCTTTCGAACTGCAGAAATTTATCTAAATGGAATCTACAAATAAAATAATAATAAAAGGCGCACGCGAACACAATCTGAAGAATATTGATCTCGAAATTCCGCGAGACTCGTTTGTTGTAATAACCGGTTTGTCCGGGAGCGGAAAATCGTCGTTAGCATTCGATACGATTTATGCCGAAGGACAGCGCCGATATATCGAATCCCTTTCAGCTTACGCTCGCCAATTCCTCGGTGTTCTTGAAAAACCGGACGTTGATCTTATAGAAGGTTTAAGTCCGGCGATTTCAATTGAACAAAAATCTACTCACGGAAATCCACGTTCTACGGTCGGTACTGTCACGGAAATATATGATTACTTAAGACTGCTGTACGCGCGCGTTGGAACGGTTCATTGTTATAATTGCGGAAGACCGGTTGAAAAACAGTCAACAGATCAAATCATTGATTCTATCATTGAAAAGTTTCCCGAAAAAAGAGTAATGATTTTAGCGCCTGTTGTGAGAGGACGAAAAGGACATTACCGCGAACTCTTTCAAGAAATTTTAGCGGATGGATTCGTGCGTGTCCGCATCGATGGCGAAATTACCGAACTTGCTGAATCGTTAAAAGCTGATCGGTACAAGACTCATGATATTGAAATAGTCGTTGACCGGATAAAGGTAAATGAAAAAGCGCGGCACAGAATTACAGAATCGATTGAAGTTGCGTTGAATTACGGAAACGGCAACATAATGGTGAACGATGGAGGCGAAGACTACAATTACAGCCGCAACTTTGCATGTGCCCATTGCGGAATCGGTTTTCCTGAACTTGCGCCGAATTCATTTTCATTCAATTCGCCGTACGGTTCTTGTCCGGATTGCGATGGACTTGGTGAAAAAAAGGAACTGGATATAAATCTGATCATTCCGGATTGGGATAAATCGATTAATGAAGAAGGACTGGCACCGATTGGCAAGCCGCGCAGTGTTTGGTTTTTCAATCAGCTTGAAGTCATATCACAAAAATTTAATTTTAACTACGACACTCCTTTAAGAAATCTTTCTAAAGAACAGCTTGATGTTTTAATGAACGGTACGAAAGAAAAAATTCCGTTTACTTACACTTACAGCGGCGGTAAGACCGTAACGTACATGCACAAGTTCAACGGGTTGATTAATTACATCAAGCATTATTACGACAATACTTCTTCCAACAAAATCCGTGAATGGGCTGAATCGTTCATGAATACATTAACGTGTTCCACTTGCAACGGAGGAAGGTTAAAGAAGGAATCACTTTCGGTAACAATAAATGATTTGAACATTACAAGTACTACGTCGCTTTCAATCGAAAAAGCGAAAACTTTTTTCTCTGCGCTCAAATTAAAACCGCGCGAAGCAATTATTGCTCGCCAAGTTCTGAAAGAAATTAACTCGCGATTGGAATTTCTGCTGAACGTCGGTTTGGATTATCTAACCCTTGATCGTTCAGCGAGAACACTTTCAGGCGGAGAGTCACAACGAATCAGATTGGCGACGCAGATCGGTTCACAATTAGCGGGAGTACTTTATGTTTTAGATGAACCGAGCATCGGGCTTCATCAAGCGGATAACATAAAATTGATTAACTCGCTCAAAGATCTTCGCGACCTTGGGAACACAGTGATAGTTGTTGAACATGACCGCGAGACAATCGAGAGCTCAGATTACATCGTTGATCTTGGACCGCGCGCCGGCGAACACGGCGGCGAAGTCTGCATTCACGGTGATACTGAAGGAATAGTAAATTCAAAAAACGGTGAGCAGTCGCTAACGTTAGACTATTTAAGAAATAAAAAGCGGATCGAGTTCAAACCGGAAAGAAGAAAAGGTAACGGCAAATTCATCGAGCTTATCGGCGCTAATGGAAACAATCTTAAAGATGTTAAATTGAAAATTCCGCTTGGTACTTTTACTTCGATTGCCGGTGTAAGCGGTTCGGGAAAATCATCTCTTATAAATGAAACGCTCGTGAAAATTTTGATGAAAAAGATTTATGATTCCAAAGTTGTTCCGTTGCCTTACGAAAAAATAATGGGTCTTGAGAACATAGATAAGATAATAGAGATCGATCAATCGCCGATTGGCAGAACGCCGCGCTCGAATCCCGCAACGTACACGGGATTGTTTACACACATCCGTGATTTGTTTGCACTGCTGCCGGAATCGAAAATGCGCGGATACACACCGGGAAGGTTCAGTTTTAATGTTTCCGGCGGCAGATGCGACGAATGTGAGGGGGACGGACTGAAAAAAATTGAGATGAATTTTCTTCCCGATGTTTACGTTTTGTGCGAGGTTTGTAACGGCAAACGTTACAACCGTGAGACACTGGAAATTTTGTACAAAACAAAATCTATTTCCGATGTTTTGGAAATGCGTGTTGAGGATGCGGTCAATTTCTTCGAAGACCTTCCGGCGCTTCAAAGAAAAATAAAAGCAATTAATGATGTCGGTCTTGGTTATATTAAGTTAGGTCAGCAGGCAACAACTCTTTCCGGCGGCGAGGCGCAGCGCGTTAAACTGGCAACGGAGTTAAGCAAAGTTGGAACCGGTAAGACAATTTACATCCTTGATGAACCTACAACCGGTTTGCATTTTGAAGATGTAAACATTTTATTGAAAGTGTTGAATCAGTTGGTTGATAAAGGCAACACCGTAATAGTTGTTGAACATAATCTAGACGTTATTAAAGTTGCCGATTATGTAGTTGATCTTGGTCCAGGAGGCGGAGAGCACGGCGGGAATATAATCGCTACCGGTACTCCGGAAGAGATCGCGGAGAATAGTAAAAGCATTACCGGAAAGTTTTTGAAGAAAGAATTGAAAAGGAAATAGGAGATAAAATGAAATCGACCGTAAATGAATTTAGAACTTACCGAGCAGAAATGAATGAAAGAATTTTAAACTCCGGTTTCAGAGACTTCAATAAATTTTTTGCACTCGATAACAAAGCTTATGTTGACGGCGCCTTGAACGCCAAGACGAAAGAACTGATGGGGCTTGCCGTTTCGATGGCATTGCGATGCAACGACTGCATTCTGTATCACATCGATAGGTCGATTCAAGAAGGGGCGACACAACAGGAACTGTACGAAACATTTAACGTTGCACTTATTGTCGGCGGGTCGATTGTGATTCCTCACCTGAGGTATGCCGTCGAAAAAATGGATGAAATTTTTGCCGAGAAAAATAAAAAATGAAGCGTAAACTTTTAATAGCTAACCAAATCGTAACAGCAGATGCTAAGAACACCGTACTTCGAAACCATGCAGTTGAAATTATTGATGGAAAAATTGAAAGAATCGTTTTACTTAAAGATGTAAATGTTTCCAATTACAATGGCGAAGTTCTAGATTATTCCCGTTACACGCTGATACCCGGATTTGTTCAAACACACATTCATCTTTGTCAAACTTTGTTTCGCGGTTTGGCGGATGATATGGAATTGCTCGACTGGCTTCAGAAAAGAATTTTTCCTTTCGAAAATGCTCACACAAAAAACTCTCTTCGCATTTCGGTGCGACTCGGTTTGCATGATTTGCTCTCCGGCGGCACCACAACAATTTTGGATATGGGAACCCT
Organism: Bacteroidota bacterium; assembly: GCA_021820065.1. GTDB lineage: Bacteria > Bacteroidota > Ignavibacteria > Ignavibacteriales > Melioribacteraceae > Fen-1258. The sequence goes on from JAKAEE010000004.1 coordinate 7,193, forward strand.
TCGTCATCAAGAAGTGATATTTGAAGAGTTGAACTGGAGCGGCGTTCGTGCGTTTGCCGGTAATTGCATGATGGATCAAAACGAACTGTATTCTTCATTCCGGGAAACAACTGATTGGAATCTGAAAACCGCGCATGATTTTGCTAAGTCCTATCATGACTCGAACGGCGGAAAAGTTAAGTTTGGTTTTGCCCCGCGGTTTGTTTTATCATGCACGGAAAAACTTCTCAAAGAAACCAAGGAGATGATGAAAGATTTTCCCGGATCAATTTTCCATACACATTCTTCGGAAAACCAAAAAGAAGTTGAGACTGTTAGAAAATTAACCGGAAAAGAAAATATAGAGTACTTCAATTCAATCGGAGTGCTCGATTCACATACAGTACTGGCTCACTGCATCCATTTGAATGACAGTGAAATTAAATCGCTTAAAAATAATTCCGTGCGCGTAGCCCATTGCCCGTCGTCAAACCTGAAACTCGGTTCTGGAATTGCGAACGTTCCGCGATTTATCAAAGAAGGAATTTCAGTTTCACTTGGTGCAGACGGCGCGCCGTGCAACAACACATTGAGCGCCTTCACCGAAATGCGCCATGCTGCATTAATTCAGAAACCGATCCACGGACCGACTGCGATGGATGCGTTAACGGTTTTTCGTTTGGCAACTATCGAAGGCGCGAAAGCTCTTCACGTCGAAAATGAAGTTGGAAGTATTGAAGTCGGCAAGAAGGCGGATTTGGTTTTGCTCGATCTTGAAAAAGCAGATCAGCCGATTCAAGGAATTAACGCTCAAGGGCTTTCTGAAGATGAACGGATTTATTCTGCCATTGTATATTCTGCTTCAAAAGAAAATGTTAAAGCCGTGTTGAGCTACGGAAAATTGGTTTCTGAAAACGGCAACTGTTTATTGTACGATGAGAATGAACTTGTGTCGGAAGGCAAACAAGAATTGAACGAATTGTTAAAACGAATTTAGCTGACCTCCCTCTCACAGGGGGTGGTTAAACATCAAATCATGAAAATAATATTTGCTACGCAGAACAAAGGAAAAGCTGAAGAAGTAAAAGCATTATTTGCAGACTCGCCGTTCAAAATAATTTCTCTCTATGACCTCGGCAACAATATAGACATTCCGGAAACGGGCGCAACATTTCAAGAGAACGCTCACATAAAAGCAAAGACGATTTATAAAATTTACAATGTCCCGGTTATTGCTGACGATTCCGGTTTGGCGATCGAACAACTTGACGGAAGACCCGGTGTGTACTCTGCACGTTACGCCGGAGAGAAATGCTCTTACAACGATAACAATATAAAAGTTATAGGCGAGCTTAAAGGTTTTCCGGAACCGCATCGAGCAAAGTTTATTAGCTATGTAGTTTTCTACGACGGCAAAAACGAAATTGAAGTTGTTGGTGAATTGAACGGTCGCATCATAAAAGAACCGCGCGGTAAAAACGGGTTTGGTTACGATCCCATTTTTATTCCTGACGGATTCGACAAGACAATTTCGGAATTAGAACTTGATGAGAAAAATAAAATTAGTCACCGGGCAAAATCAATCGCCCAAATGAAAGAGCAGTTAATGAAACTTCATGAGCGTAAATAAATTCGACATCATTCTTACGGCGAAAAATTTTTTCTCTTGAAGCTTTGACATAAATTAGTTACTAATTGTTCAAGTAGTTGAGGACTTTGTTCTATGGAATGGTTGCTGTTGATCGTATGGCTGTCAATTATAAACGGAGCTCTTGGTGGCCAATATCTTTTGAACTGGATGGGCAATCAGCCCAGGTTCGTTGGTAATAAAGAAGTTGGCGTCTCACCCGGTGTTATGACCTGGTGGCGTGAAATTTCAAAACTTGCATGGGCTGTTGTTGCTGTAATTATCGAAGTTGCGCGCGGAAAGAAAATGAGATACCTCTGGCCCGGCGTTATCTCGATGATAACAATTATGATTTGCGCATTCACCGGTGTGATCGAAAATGTGGGATTTTTTTATTTGCCGCGATATTATTCACCTCACATCTTTGCTCCTTATGTAAATGTTTATTTAGCGTTCCTGCCTTTCTTCGGAAAATTCATGTTCAAAGCTTCGATTCGTAAAGAACATTGGATTGGAATTCTTCTGGTTGTACTTGGACTTGCTGTACCGTACATCCCGCGTATAATTGGAGAGCATACAGATCCGAGTCAAATATTGGATTCAACGGCAATAATGTGGTTGATAATTATAAACTGCTGTCTTTGCTCGCAGCAAATTTTAAATAACAAAACTGTTCAGACGGCGCTAAAGGGAGTGGGACCGAATGCACTTGTTGTATGGCGGGAAATTTGGAAAATGGTTTTTATAACATTGGCTCTTTTTATCATTCCTTTTATCGGCAGTTGGATGCGTGCAAATGTACCGGATAGTGTTAAAGCCGCAACATTTGAATACAGAGTTCTTGCAAAAGTTGATGAATCGAAAAAATCATTCCTACTTGAAAATTATCAGAAGGTTGGCGAAGAATATATTTTGAAAAAAAATTTGCCGAAAGAAGCCGAAAGTAAAATTGAAAGTACATTTGCCGGAGTGGATTACAACAGGTTCTTTTCATTATTCAAAGGGACAATCATTCCCAATAATTGGTTGCCGATTTTATTTGTTGTCCTTGCCGGATTAAGCGGATACATATACAGTTTTGGATTTTTTAAGCTTGCAAAGTTCTCCGCGCATTTCTGGGTGCCTTACACAAATGTTTATCTTGCTATAATTCCATTCGTGATGATTTTCTTCGGTCAAGACGTTACAGGTTACCAAATCGTTGGAGCAGTGGTAACAACAGCGGGTTTGATGGTTGGTGTTTCGGATTACAAGCGAAATAAAGTTGAAGAGATTGAAAAGAAGTATAAATAAAAATGGGAGGTGTTGTTTGGAATTGATGTTTGTCTTAACCAAGTATTTGCGATTGCTTTGTTGCTTCGCTGCAATGCTATTTGCGAATGGTTGCTATTCGCATTTTGCAATAGAGGAAAATGACCTTACTGAAATTATTCAGAAAAACAAGATTTCTAGAATTCAATTAAAAGATGGAACCGAACTCAACATGACTAATGGAGAAAATGTTTTGATATCAGTAGAGTCTGATAGTTTAACAGTAAAAAACACTCAAGGGGATTTTCGTAAGATTGCTCTAACAGATATAGCTCAATGGTTTGAGTACAAATTTAATTTTATTAGAACTTTGATTGGTACTGCTGTTATCACTGCTACAATATATTTCCTCTTTATAGGTACATATATACACTTTGTCCCGCCACCATGATAAGAAGGAGAAGAATAGTGGTTCATTTTTTAGCGATTACGACTTGAACCAATCCAAACGTGAGTGAATGTTTTTCTACACGCAAGAAACCGCATGTCTTGAAGATTGCAACGAGATCAACCTTCCTATCAAACTCGTCGACGGATTCCGGAAGATAAGTATATGCTTCTTTATCTTTCGAAATTATCCGTCCGATGAACGGTAATATCTTGTTGAAATAAAAAAGATAAAAATTTCTCACGAAAAAATTTTCAGGCAAGCGGAATTCCAAAACCGTAACCTTCCCGCCGGTAGAAAGTATTCTGTGGAATGATCGGAACGCTTGCGGTATATTGTAAAAGTTGCGCACGCCGAAAGCAACAGTGATATTTGTGAATGACCGGTCTTTGAACGGCAAGTGTTCGGCAACAGTTTCAACAGCTTTGCCGCAGATCCAATCGGCTTTCTTTTTGAAAAGTGTTAACATATTCAGCGAGAGATCTGCACCTACAATCGATTGCACGCCAAACTTTTTTGCAGTGATTGCAAAATCACCGGTTCCGCATGCAATGTCTAATAGTTTGGTTTGATTAGACATACCGGAAAGCCGGATCGCTTTCTTGCGCCAGTAAACATCAACTCCGGCACTTAAAAAATGGTTCAGAAAATCATAACGGTGAGAAATAGAATCAAAGATTCTCTTCACCTGAGATTTTTTATTTGTGACTTCCATTTATTGAAACTAATCTGTAATTTTTCTTAAGAATTGCTGGGACAAATTTATGGATAAATATCTAAAGGCGATAAAAGAAAATGTTTGTTCAATCTGTGTTGACTCCAACGAGAAAGGTTTCTGCACGCTTAACGCAAAAGAAACATGCGCAGTAGAACTGTTCTTCCCGCAAATTCTTGAGACCGTTCACAGCGTTGATTCGAAAAAGATGCAAGACTATCATGATAAGTTGCGCGAGACAGTTTGTGTTAAGTGCCGCGCTCAAGAAGACGGTAATTGCTATTTAAGAGAGGATGCAAACTGTTCGCTGGATAGATATTTTTCTCTCATCGTGGAAATAATTCACAAGGTTGATGCCGGTAAGATTTGAATCTTGCTTAATCATAATCTTACTCTTGCTTTTTCAAGAAGAGCATGAGCAAGATCATGAGCAAGATGTAATTGCGGTTGACTGTCAAGCTTTCCTAATTTCTTCCCACCATCCGTAAATATATTTTCCACTCCACAAAGTAAAAATCATAAAAAAGATTCCGGCAATCAGATCGACCACGTAATGATACCGAAGGTAAACGGTTGCGAAAATCAAAAGCGTTCCGTCAACAATGAAAAGCCATTTTAATTTGCTCTTAAATTTTATAGAGAGCAACATAACAAGCCAAGTCATTTGAGTATGTCCGCTGGGAAAGCAATCACGCTGAACCAATAATGCTGGATTCAATGTACCTAAAGGAATTGACTCGCCGGTATTAACAATCTCGCGCAGAAAATTTGTCACGAATAAGCCGGGCATCTCAGAATTAGTTGCTGCAAAGTTGTGAAGAGTAAAACGCGGTCCAATTGCCGGTACCAAAATGTAACCAATGAACGAAAGAAAGAATCCGAACACGATTATGAATGCCGAGTAATCGAACTCGTGAACTTTCCTTTGGCGCATGAAGTCGATACCCAAGATAACCGGGAGAAAGAAAAATGTTCCGTAAACAATTTGAAGAAGTTCGGTCAAATAAGGATTTGCAATATTGAAAAGTATTACAGTCGGATCAGCGTGAAAAATAAAACGGTCTATTTGGATCAATGCCGGATCGCAAATTGTCTGCCGGATCGGTTCAATCATGTTATATAATTCTTTGAAGAAAATGAAAATCATCGGGACCAGATACCAGAGATGTAGCTGGCGCCAAAGCAGCGTGTTTTTTCTTTCATGAATTACGGAAGAAAGAATTGCGAAGGAGGCGAAAAAGAAATTTATAATAATGTGGAGATGCCAATTCGGGACGCTGCCGGTAAAAATCAAATTGATAGCGGAAAGGACGCCGCAAAAGACAACTACAATAAAATCTACAGCTCTAAGGTTTTTGAGAATGTCTGTAAATGTCTTCATCAAAATAGGGGAAGCCGGATTTAGTTTTCAAAATTTTTCTGAATTAAGCGCGTCAGCTGAACAAACTCATCTATAGAAAGTTCTTCCGCGCGACGCGAAAGATCGAAATTGTAATTTGAAAAATCAATCTCGCCGAACTTACTATTTGCAAGTGAGTTCTTCAGAGTTTTGCGCCGGTTGCCGAACGCTGCTTTAACTACTTGTATAAAGAGGTTCGTGCTTAAATCTGCCGGAAGTGTTTTGTTGAATTTCAAATGAACGACAGCGGAAAAAACTTTCGGTTTAGGATAAAAAACATTTGGAGAAATTTTGAAACACAAATTTGTTTCCGAAAAAAAGTTCAGGAGTACGCCCAGTATTCCGTAATCTTTACTTTTTTCTTTTGCAGTGATGCGTTTGGCAACTTCAAGCTGAACCATCAAAACCGCGTCTTGCACAACTTCGCGTTTTTCGATTAGCTTGAAAATAATCGGCGACGTTATATTATACGGAATGTTGCCGATAACTCTCAATTTGTTTTGACCGGCTGCAAAGGCGTCTAAATCGAGTTTCAAAATATCATCGTTAACAAAATTGATTTTGGGAAATTTCGAACGAAGTTCTTCGATGATACGTTTATCAATTTCAACCGCGTAAAATTTTCCAACTGATTCTTGAAGCAAAGAAGTGAGTGAGCCGGTGCCGGGACCAATCTCGAGCACAAAATCGTGCGGCTGAGGATTAAATTCTGCAACAATTTTTCTAACTATGTTTTGATCTATTAAATAATTCTGACCGAATCGTTTTAATGGTCTCGGATGGTTCATCATCATAAATATTAATGAAATTTAGTTAGCAATATAATCTTTGCGGTTATAATTTATGGCTGTATTTTTAGACCCTCAATATGAAAGTGTTTGTTAAATGTTCGAAACTGTTTTTGTAATTGCCGTCTCGCTCTATTTTCTGGAGTTGATAATCTTCACGATTGGAGTCGGCAAAAAATATAAAAAGCTGGATGATGAAAATCTGCCCTCCATTTCCATCGTTGTGGCTGCCCGAAATGAAGAAGATAATATTATTGACTGCATGACCTCGCTGAACAACTTGATTTATCCCGAAGACAAAATTGAAATCATAATTGTAAATGATCATTCTACAGATTCAACCGGAGAACTGATCGATTCGTTTATAAAAAATAAGCCGAAGTTTAAGACGGTCGTTCCCAGCGAATCAATCGGACATCTCAAAGGAAAAACGAATGCGCTCGCAAACGCAATAAAAATTTCTAAAGGCGAAGTTCTTTTAACCACCGATGCCGATTGTATTGTATCGCCGACATGGGCAAAAACTTTGGCGTCGTATTACCAAGACGATGTAGGCTTCGTCGGCGGATTTACCACGCAATATGACCGTTCCGCATTCGAAGGAATGCAGGCAATCGATTTTGTTTACCTGTTAACTGTGGCAGCCGGATCAATCAATCTTGGCAAGCCGCTGAGCTGCATCGGCAATAACATGTCCTACAGACGAAGCGCATATCTGGCGGTTGGCGGTTACGAAGGTCTCCCTTTTTCTGTTACCGAAGATTTTAAGTTGCTGATGGCAATTCATAATCTGAAAAAGTATAAAATAATTTATCCTCTTGATGGCGAAGGTCTGGTAACGTCAAAAGCTTGTCCCGATTGGAAAACATTGTTCTGGCAGAAGAAACGCTGGGGCGTTGGCGGCAAGGAAAGCGACTTCATCGGTTACATGGTTTTGGTGTGGGGATATTTATCCAGCGTGGCAGTTTTATTAACGCCGTTTCTTTTCACACCGGTTGCGTTGTACCTGTCCATCTTCAAATTTGGTGTGGATTATTTTTTTGTAAAACCGATTTTTAATAAGTTGAATTTGAAATTGAAGTTCACTCACTTTTTAGCGTTCGAAGTTTATTTTGTTTTCTACGTTATTCTGCTTCCGTTCATCGTGCTGCCTAACAAAAAGGTAAAGTGGAAGGGAAGAACTTTCTAATCATTCTGAAGGGCTTATGAAAAGAATTCTTTCTATTGTAATATTTTTATTTATGCTCATCAATATAAATGCTCAAAACCGGATTGATTTATTTCCCAACGACATAAACATAAAACCGTTTGCTGCAAATACGCTGGAACCAAAACTCGGATCGATTTTTCAACTCAGTAAAAATGAACTGGAATTGAATATCGGCAACTCGATGGACATTGTAAGACTTACGAATGGTCACGGCGAAACTTATTCTTTCGGCGCAGATCTATTCACGTTTACGCTTTTAAGAGGTGAGCAGAATTTTCATTTCCCGGTGGACGCTGTGGATTATTTGTTTGGAGTAAATTTCAGCTACAGAAAAGTAGTCAGTGATTACTCATTTGGTCTCCGTGGTCGCATCAGCCATATCAGCGCACATTTTGTTGACGGGCACTACGACGGCGTTGCCCAAACATGGAGAGACGGACTTAATCCAAGAGTTTACAGTCGGGAGTTTTTTGAACTGCTTGGCTTTTATGAGTTTCAGTGTCTCCGTGTTTATGCCGGCGGCGCTTACCTTTTTCATGTTGATCCCGCAACGATTAAGAAAGATAATTTTCAAATTGGGTTCGATTACTATGCTAAAGATTTATTAGGCGACCATCTGACGCCGTTCATCGGTTACGATTTAAAACTAATTCATCTTGATAAATACACTGCGTGTAATTCAATCAGCGCCGGAATCAAATTCGGCAATGCAGATTCAAAAGGAATCAGCTTACTTTTAAACTACTACTCAGGCAAAAGTATTCACGGTGAATATTTCGATAAGAACAAAGAATACACTGCCCTCGGTATAAATTTGGACTTGTAGAATGTCGGAAAACTTTTTTGATAAATTCTCGAACGTTTTTTCACGCAAGAAATCGAAAAACAATTATCTGCTTCATATTGCTCTCTTTGCCGTAACGTTTGTAACAACTGTTATCGCCGGTGTGGACTGGACGTCTGGGAAAGGCGGACCGTACGAGGTGAGCGATTTGCAAAGAGGAATACCTTACGCTGCATCCATACTTTTTATTTTGGGTGTTCATGAATTCGGTCATTACTTTGCAGCGCTCTTCCATAAAGTGAAAGCCACGCTGCCATATTTTATTCCGTTTCCGCCAATCTCCGGGTTTTTCAATTTCGGAACAATGGGCGCAGTTATCAAAACAAAATCACCGATCCCGAATAACAAAGCAATGTTTGATATCGGCGTTGCTGGACCGTTAAGCGGTTTTGTTGCGTGTCTCATCGTGCTCATTTACGGATTTACTCATCTACCGTCGATAGACTATTTACTTGCCATTCATCCAGATTATTTTTCTCCAACATACGGCAAAGGCGCTATCGGTTTGGAGTTCGGCGGAACAATTCTTTATTCGGTTCTTCAGCATCTGTTCACTAACGCGCATGAGTTTGTGCCGCCGATGTCTGAGATTTATCACTATCCATATCTTTGCGTCGGATGGTTCGGTTTATTTGTTACATCGATGAATTTGATTCCGGTTGGACAACTTGACGGCGGACATGTGATTTATAGTATGTTTGGTGAAAAGAAACATGAAGCGATTGCAAGCGTCTCGATGATTCTGCTTTTGATTTTAGGAACTGTCGGAATTTTAGATTCCTTTTTGAACTTGAATTTAAACATCGGATGGAGCGGGTGGCTGCTTTGGGCGGTTGTACTTTATTTCTTTATCAGAGTAAAGCATCCGCCGGTTTATCAGTTGGAAGAGTTGGGACTCGGTAGAAAAATTATCGGCTATATCGCCATTCTGATTTTCATAATTTCATTTTCACCGTCGCCGTTCATAATCTCGTTCTAAACGGTGTTAAAAATTTATGCTTGCTTATTGATTTGAACATCCATTAATTTGTGCACAAAAATTGGGAAAAGTTATAGAGAACATTGCTACATTTATCAACGAAAAAAGTCGGGCAGCAATTTCTTTATGATATTTTCCATTTTATCACATATCAATTTCTTTCGTTTTAATCCGGTTAAGTTTAGCACTTCAATGCTTCTACGAAAATCTAAATTCCTTCTGATTTCATTTTCGATTATCGCTGCATTTTTATTTTCAAGCTGCGATAAAATTCCGGGCGGTGTTGTCGATTCCCAAATTGTTGATTACTCGGTTGAGAAAATTGAAGCGCCAGTTTCGGTAACTTATTCGAAGAGCGATTCTTCGGTTACGACTACTATATGGTTGGCTAACAATGAATCTGTGAATAGCGTTTGGTGCAAGATTAGCTCACTTGACGGGCAGATTATTATTAATCCGAGCGTATCATTTCAGTTTGTTTACGATATGATCCCATTCAGTTGGCAACGAGATTTGAAAACTTACTCTGCCAAATTTTATATGAGCAAATCTAATCCCAGCGGCAAGTATCAAATTGAATACTTTGTTGAGAATAATATAAATAAATCCCCCAACAATACCGCTAAGGTTGGTTCGGCTCTCTTTAAATACAACAATAATCAAAATAATCTTCCACCGGTAATTTCTAATCTTGTTATTCCTTCTGCTGTTTCTCGCGGTAATAATTTTTCTTTTTCATTGAAAGCAGATGACCCGAACGGCGTATCTGATATCCAGGCTGTCTTTTATAAACTTTATAGGCCTGATGGGACATTGGTAGTCAATAGTCAGGGCATTTCGGAATTCCCCTTGTATGATGATGGAAATTCATCAGTTCATGGCGATCAAACTGCTGGAGATGGAATTTACTCTGCGATGTTGAATTTTCCTAATACTCAGCCAACAGGAGTTTGGAAATTTGAATTTCAGGCGAAAGATTATGGTGGAAAATTGAGTAACGTGCTAACACAAAATTTAACGGTTAATTGATGAAGAAAATTTTCTCAATATTCTTTTTTAGTTTGTCTGCGGTTTTACTATTTGCTCAAATGAAACCGACTGATTATTCTTTCGGTGGAAATAGACTTGCTAAGACTTTAGATCAAACTCCCGCAAGCAACACGATTGAGAAAATTCTGATTGAGAATAATGTGATTTGGCTTGCAACCGGAAACGGTTTGAGCAAATCGGCTGACAACGGCGATAGCTGGACAAACTATTACAACTCCAAAGATTTTGGTACCGAGAGTGTGTCTGCGGTTGGGTATTCAAACGGAAAGATTTGGGCTGCAACATGGCACATGGAAACTAGATTCGACGGAGATCATCCTGTTGGTACCGGATTGAAATATTCTTCCGATGAAGGTCAAACATGGACATCAATTACGCAGCCGATGGACAAGTTATCTGACACGGTTATTACTTACGGCATCAATAAGTTGAAAGCAACGCCGGTTGCGACAAATGTTGATAATTTTGTTTATGACATTGCGTTCACACGAAATACAATTTGGGTTACGTGTTACAAAGGCGGTGGTTTAAGAAAGTCTGCCGATGGCGGTGCCACTTGGTCGCGTGTTGTACTTCCGCCGGATAATTTGAATTCGATTAAGCCGAGCGACACATTAAGTTTTCCTATTAGTCAATCTCAGTATTACACGCTCAGAGTTTATTCTTTGCTTGCGACAGATGATACAACAATTTACGTCGGCAGTGCCGGCGGAATATTGAAAAGCACGGACAACGGAGTAAGCTGGGTAAAATTCAATCACACGAATCAGAACAGTCCTATCAGCGGAAATTTTGTTGTGGCGCTTAAACAAAATGAATTTGATAAATCGATTTGGGCTGCAACTTGGAAAGCCGAAGGTCAAACTGAATTTTACGGCGTGAGCGCATCTTACGATGGGGGACAAAACTGGAAAAATTTTCTGACTGGTGAAAACGCTCACGACTTCGGGTTCAAATATTTTGGTAACCCAACAAATTACACCGGTGCCGATTTGATTGTTGCAACTGACGACGGCGCTTTCAGATCAAGCGATAACGGAAACAAATGGATCGCCGCGCCGAACATTGTAGATGATTTTACGAAAGTGGAAATCAATACAAAAAATTTCCGCGCGGTAAAAACGAATCGTAAAAGCGACGGTTCTACCGACATTTGGCTTGGTACTCTCAACGGTTTGGCGAGGTTGAACGAGAACTACGGATTTTGGGCAGGTAACTGGAAAGTTTTTTTGGCTTCTAAAAATTTGGCATCGACTTCTGAAACATATGCGTTCCCGAATCCTTTTTCACCGAGTCAAGAAATTGTGAAAATAAAATACTCGACCGATAAACCGGTAAACGTTACAATTAGAATCTTGGATTTCGGAATGAACCTTGTGAGAACTCTGATCCAAAACGCACCGAGAAATGCTGTCGGCGATCATTTTGAAAATTGGGACGGCAAAGATGAAAATGGAAAAACTGTTCCTAATGGAGTTTACTTTTACCGGATCGATGCCGGTTCCGATAAACCGTTGTTCGGTAAAATTATGGTGCTGATGTGAGAATGAAACTTCGTGCGAAAAATATTTTGATGCTGGTTTTGATCTGTACTTTTTCCGTACAGGCTCAGTCGCAGTTTTCCGATATCAACAGTATGCCCGGCGCATTCAGCAGAATGGGTTTCGGCGCACGCGGAATGGGAATGGGCAATGCTATCTCGGCAGTTAAAGATGGAAACTTGGTTTCATACTACAATCCAGCGTTGGCTCCGTTTCAAGAAGGAAATTCTTTTCAAACATCGTACTCATTTCTTTCGATAGATCGAACGTTAAATTTCATTAACTACACGCGCAAGTTTGAGATGGGGAAAAGGACCGGTGCAGATGGACAAGAAAAACCTAGATCAACAGCCGGTATAAGTGTCGGTTTGATCAATGCCGGCGTTTCAAAGATTGATGCGAGAGACAGCCAAGGAAATAAAACGGGTGACCTTTCAACTTCAGAAAATCAATTTTTCGTTGCAGTCGCGAATCGGTTTTCAGAAAAACTTTCGATTGGCATCTCATTCAAGTTTCTCTACTACAAGTTGTATGAGAGCGTGACATCATCCGGAATCGGTTTTGATATCGGCGCGCTTTATTTGTTGAATGACGCGATTAGTCTTTCGCTCATGATTTCAGACATCAACAGCAAATACCAGTGGGATACCAGCACACTTTACGGCACACAAGGTATGACTACTAAAGTTAATTTTCCGCTGTTGAAGAAAATTGGAATTGCATACAAATTTACCGAGCCGAAACTTATCGCTGCGCTTGAGTTTGAAAACAGCAACGGCGGCACAAACATTTTACGCTGCGGTGCCGAATACAACATTCACGAAAATTTATTTCTTAGGGCGGGAATTGATAAGCTGAATCTTAGTAATTTTAACTACCCGGTTCGCCCGTCTTTCGGATTTTCATATTTCTATCCGTTGAATGCCGTGAAGATTGGGATTGATTATGCGTTTGTGATCGAACCTTATTCTTCAAGCGATCAGCACATTGTTGGCGTTAACGTAAACTTCTAAAGAATTTTTCATGAAAAAAATATTTGTCATTTTCTTTTTCACTTCGCTCGGCTTGTTTGCTCAATCAGCAGGTAACAGCGGCGTGGCATTTCTAAAATTCGGATTCGGCGCCAGAAACATTGCAATGAGCGATTTGGGTGTTGTCTCGGCGAACGATCTTTCTGCTTTGAATTACAATCCATCACTCCTTGCGCTGAACAATAAAACTCAGTTGTCGTTTACGCACAATTCGCTTTTCCAAGATTTAAGTTCGGAAATGTTCGGCGGAAGTTTTAACGCGCTCGGTTTGCCGGTAGCTATTGGCGTTAACACAACCACAGTTTCAAATATTGAAGTGCGGCTCAAACCCGGCGATCCGATCTCAACATTCAGCACGCATTACTTTGCAACGAGCATATCTTCGGCATTTCAAGTCACGGATAATATATTTGCCGGCGCAACATTCAAATACGTTTACGAAAATATTTTTTCCGATGACGCGACCGGATACGGTTTCGACTTCGGCGTGACATATCAAAAACTAATTGATGGACTTACGCTCGGTGCATCGTTACGAAATATTGGCTCGATGAATCAGTTGCGAACCGAATCGACAAGACTGCCAACCGACTTGCGATTGGGCGGCGCCTATAGTTTCTCACTCAATGAATACAACTTGGATTTTACCGCATTGGCAGGATATCAAAAATATACTTTGCAGAATGACTCTCATATTCATTTTGGCGGCGAAGCTGTTTATCAAAAAATGTTTGCGCTCCGTCTCGGATACGCAAGCGGCTACGATTCCAAAAATATTTCTGCCGGCTTCGGAGTTTTATGGCACGGAATCAATCTAGATTATGCTTACGTTCCTGTAAAATATGGTTTGGGTGATTCGCACATAATTACTTTTACTTACACTTTCGATTGACATTGCAGACAATTCAAAATTACTTCGGCTTATTCAATTCGCACTTAAAACCAAAATTCTTATTTTTGTCAAGTTTGTTAAATCTTTTACCGGCATAATATGGAAGTAATCAAGTACACGGATGAATGGAAAGAGAAGTGGGATAAATTCGTCCTCCAGTCGAACAACGGAACCATGTTTCATCTTCAAAAATTTTTTGATTATCACGTCCCGGGTAAATTCAAGTTTGATCATTTGATGTTTGTTCACAAAGGTGAAATAGCTGCTCTACTTCCCGGCAGATTAACGAACGGATATTTTGAATCTCCGGTTGGCGCGAGCTACGGTTCGATCGTTACCAAAGACATAACATTTGCCGAGTCGATGGAATTTGTTTCGCTCCTTCTTGATTACGGAAGGAAGAACGGAATAAAAGAGTTCGAACTCACCCCGGCTCCTATGATTTACGAAACGTATCAAAATCAGAATCTCGATTTCGCGATGTTGTGGCAAGGGTTTTCATTCAAGCTGCATTACATTTCCAGCGCGATTAAACTTGATAAGAACAGAGACATCATCGAAAGATTTTCGCCGACGATTCGCCGCAATGTGAGAAAGACGCTAAAGACTCCCGAGATTCGTGTCGAGATCAACGAACGTTACGACGAGTTTTATCCTATCTTGCTGGAAAATAAATCTCGTCATGATGTAAAGCCAACGCACAGTTACGAAGATTTACTGCGGCTGAAAGAATTGATGCCGGAGAATCTAAAATTGTTCATGGTTTACTTTGGCGACAAACCTATCGGCGGCTCGCTAATGTTTTTCACGAACAAAAATGTTGCACTCTGTTTTTACAACATGCTGCTTTACGATTACACCGAGTATAAACCGATTCAGCGCGTGATGTACGAAGTTGTGAAGTATTCAACGGAAAACGGATACGGCTATGTTGACATTGGCGTTTCGCAAGACACAAAAGCTGCTAACCCGATGACACCGAGCATGAGCTTGATCGAGTTCAAAGAAAAATTTGATGCGAAGACTATTATGCGAAATACTTTCTACATAAAACTTTAATTGCCGAGATGCGATGAACGCGCAGAAAAAAGTTTGCATAGCATTTCTCGGCAACGCACTTCACGATTCCAGAATTACAAATCTCAAAAACTCGCTCAAGAATGATAACTGTTCGGTCTCAGTAATTTCTTTCGATTGGTTTATCACGTCTCAAGACTATCGCGATGATGAAGTGGCGGTTTTCAATCTCACCAAAGGCAGTTTCAGCTTGATCTTCTATTTGCAGTTCGCGTTTATCCTCTTGTATGAATTACTGAAAAGCCGTGCTGACATTTATTTTGCTGAAGATTTGTACACGCTGCCGTTTGTTACCGTTATCGCGAAGATTAGAAATGCTAAAATTTATTACAACAGTCGTGAACTTTATTCTTGTCTCGGTGGATTGAGAAACCGTCCACGACTTCAAGCGCTCATCTCCGCAATCGAGAAAGTTTTCATAAAAAAAGTTGATCTTGTCATAACGACCGGCGAAATGGATTCCGCGTTTTTGGAAAAGCTGTATGGAATTCGGAACACATTAGTCATAAGAAATATTCCGTTGCTTCAAACAGCGACTTCCAAAGTTGATTTCAGAAAAAAATACAATCTGCCGAATGAAATGAATATCCTACTTTATCAGGGCGTGCTTTTGGAGGGACGTGGCATTGTCCCCGTGCTGAATGCGATGACGAAGATTCCGCATGTCGCTCTGATTATTCTTGGCGATGGTCAGCAGAAAATTAATTTCCAAAAATTAGCCGAAGAGTTAAAAGTTGCCGATCGCGTTTTCTTTGAAGGAACCGTCAGTCAAAAAGAATTGATCAATTACACCGCAGGTGGAGATATCGGGCTGTCGCTAATCGAAAACATAAGTGTAAGTTATTATCACGCTCTGCCGAATAAAATGTTTGAATACATTATGGCAGGACTGCCGGTGCTGGCTAGTGATTTACCGCAGATGAAAAAAATTATCGACACTTATCAAGTTGGCGAGTGTATCAAAATTGAAAATGAAGATATAATCGTGACGACACTGAATGATTGGATAGATAATCCGGACAAGCTTGAGACATACCGGGTTAATTGCGCTAAAGCGGCCGAAGAACTCAACTGGCAAAAAGAATATGAACGAGCAAAGACTAGACTGTTAGAGAATTGATGAGATGAGCAGACAAAGAAGAATATTGATTGTCCGACCGGATAGGATTGGCGATGTAGTTTTGTCAACCCCTCTCCCTCGCGAAATCAAAAAAACATTCCCGGATAGTTTTGTTGCTGTCTTAGTCCGTAAGTACACGCAAGATATTTATCTTAATAATCCTAACGTTGACAAGATACTGCTGATTGATGATTACGATGATGGTTCGCTCAAATCTTTTTTTAGGAAAGTCAGAGAAATCAGAGGTTATGGTTTTACTCATTCGTTAACACTGCTTCCAACGGAGCGTTTGAACTACCTGATGTTCTTTTCAGGAATTCCGTATCGTGTTGGAGTGAGTCACAAGTTTTATCAATTTATCACGTTCACACATTATGTCAGTCGAAGAAAATATATACCGTTGAGGCATGAAGCCGATTACTGCATGGACCTTGCTAGAAAGATTGGTGTTCAGACAAATAATCTTGACACAGAAATTTTCTTGACTACGGATGAAAAGAAAAAGATTGCGCTAGTCAGGAGTGAAATGCTTGGTAACAAAAAATATTTGATTGGTGTTCATGCAAGCAGCGGAAATTCTGCGCCAAATTGGGAAGCAGATGAGTACAAAAAATTCATCCAAGAATTATCTGCTGCCGGTGATTTTGCAGTCGTTGTGACGGATAATAAAATTCCACCTCAGCTTGAAGGATTGCCGAATGTTTCTTACCCCAACGTCGGTAAATCTCTAAGAGAATCGTTTGTGAATTTTGCTGCGTTGGATCTGTTGGTCTCTTCCAGCACAGGCCCGATGCATATTGCCGCTGCTTTGAAAGTGAAAACACTTTCCATGTTCTGTCCGCTCACCGCGTGTTCTCCAAAGCTTTGGGGGCCGAAAGGCAACGAAAGCAAAATTATTTTGCCGGCAGTAAATTATTGCCAAACAGTTTGTCCTGGCGATCCAAAGAAATGTGCTTTTGCCGGAGAGGGCGGAATTGATACGAATAGAATTTTAGAAGAGCTGAAATTATTTTTATATTAGCACGCAAAATTTTGCCAGGCTCTGATCGGCAAGTTTATACCCAACCCCGCCAGGTCCGGAAGGAAGCAACGGTCAGTATGTAACTTGGGTGATTAAGGGCTTGGCATTTTTATTCGCCTTTAATAACACAATCTCAAAAGTTTTTCTTGAATTATCTCAAATTATATTTTAAGTTATTCCATGATACCGAAGGGGTGCATAATGCGAAAGGAGAAAAAGATTTATCATCTCGTAAACAATTTCCAATTGCACTTCCTTTGGATTATTGCTGCACAAGTTTTTCCAACAGTAGTTATAATGTGAGCATAAAAATTTGTTACAAGGGTTATAATGGACACAATTAGTTGGGGTTTATAAATGGGCAGCAGAAACATTATTCCGACAGAGAGAGTCATCGACAAAATTCTTCTCATTAGAAATCAAAAGGTAATCCTCGATAAAGATTTGGCTCAACTTTATGGAGTTGAAACTCGTGTGTTGAAACAAGCTGTCAAAAGAAATATCAGAAGATTTCCTTCGGACTTTTTATTTGTCTTGAATCGCAAAGAAATAGAAATGCTGGTATCACAATCTGTGATACCGTCGAAAAGCTATTTTGGCGGCGCCGCTCCTTTTGTTTTTACAGAACAGGGTGTGGCTATGCTATCTTCAGTGTTGAAAAGTGAAAGGGCAATAGAGGTAAACATTCTAATTATGCGGGCATTCGTTAAACTGCGTAATATTATTTCTACTCACGAAAAGGTAGAAGAAAAATTAAAAGAGCTAGAAGAGAAACTTGAAGAACATAACGTGCATATAGTAAAGATCATTGAAATTATAAATCAGTTGTTGAAACCGCCGGAACAACCCTTAAAGAAAATTGGTTTTGAGGTTAAAGATAAGTCAACACCATACGTTTCGGTTAGAAAATGAATTGTTGCACCGAGAGAGTTATTTCTAAAATCGAACTGTGATTAAAAATTACCATTTATTTGAACCGTTCAAAGGTTGCGGTAATGTCCCAATATCAATCTTGCTTTCGCCTCACCAACAACTTCGGTAAGTTTTGCTTCGTCTGCTTTTTTGATCTCGTCCAAACTGAATTTGGTTAGAAGTTTTTGCGCAACTTTTTCGCCGATTCCTTTTATCTCAAGTAGTTCGCTTGTGAAAGTTCTTTTGCTTCTGCGCTCTCGGTGAAAGGTTATTGCGAAACGGTGGGCTTCGTCACGGACATGCTGAATCAATTTCAAACTTGATGAAGTTTTCGGAATTGATTGCGCTTCCGATTCACCCGGCAGAAAAACTTCTTCCAACCGTTTTGCCAAACCGATAATTTGATAATCTTTAATCCCGAGCTTGTCGAGGGATTCCGTCGCACTTGAAAGCTGCCCTTTGCCGCCGTCAACCATAATTAAATCGGGCACTGGTTGATTTTCTTCGATCACTCTTTTGTAGCGGCGAGAAATTATTTCGCGCATGCTTGCAAAATCATCGGGACCCTCGACTGTCTTGATGATGAACTTGCGGTATAAACTTTTCTTCGGCTTCCCATCAACAAAAACTACCATGCTTGCAACCGCATCGGTGCCTTGCAAATTACTGTTGTCGAAGCATTCAATAATTCTTGGAAGTTTCTTCAAACGCAGATCTCTTTGAAGCGCTGAGAGGACATAAGGAACATTGCCTTCCTTTTTCATCTTTTGAAGTTGGATCTCTTTCAGCTGAAGAATCGCGTTTTGTTTACACATCATCAAAAGTGATTTCGCTTCGCTTTGCCGCTGCGGAATAAAGAACTTGCACTTTTTGATTGCGCGCGTATTTAACCATTCCAATAGCGATTCGGCTTCCTCCGGCTCCGTTTCCAAAACTATTTCTTGCGGCACCTCAACAAATTCCGCATAATAAAATTTTATGATTGAAGCATAGATTTGCGTTTGCTCTTCGTTCTCGTCGGCGCTTAAATTCAATTGTCTCTTGCCTACAAGTTTTCCGGAACGGATATTCAACACAGTGGCGGAGACATCTTTACCTTCGTAGGCGGCGCTGATTATGTCGCGGTCTTCGAGATCGGTGGAGACAACTTTTTGTTTTGAAGAATAAATCTGTAATTGATTAATCCTGTCGCGCAGTTCGGCGGCTTTTTCAAATTCAAATTTCTCCGATGCGCTTTGCATCTGCATTTTAAGTTCGTCAAGTAATTCGTCTGTCTTTCCTCGCAAAACTTTGATGACTTGATTTACCATGCCGTTGTAATGAGCTTGTGTAACCAATCCTTCGCAAGGTCCCTCGCATTTCTTAATGTGATAATCCAAACACACTTTGAATTTCTTTTTCTCAATTGCTTCTTCGGTTATATCCAGCTTGCAGCTTCGAATCTTAAAAATTTTATTCAGCATCCGAAGAGATGATTTCATGTTTTTTACTTCGGTGTACGGACCAAAATATTTCGAGCCGTCTTTGATCACATTTCTTGTAGGAAAAATCTGAGGGAAAGGTTCGTTTGTAATGCGTATGTAGGGAAAGGTTTTATCGTCTTTTAAGTTGATGTTGTAACGCGGTTTCAGATCTTTGATAAGATTGTTTTCGAGAACAAGCGCTTCTATCTCGCTATCGGTTATGATGAGTTGTAAATCGGCAACCTTGGAAACGAGCGCGGCAGTCTTCGGCGATTCGATATTTTTCTGAAAATATGAACGAACCCGGTTGCGCAGGTTCTTTGCCTTTCCGACATAAATGACTTTCCCTTTTTCATTTAGAAATTGGTAGATGCCCGGCAAAAGGGGAAGGTTATTAAGTTTATCTTCAAGCTGCGTGTTCATTTAAACCGATTCTTTTCTAACCATAAAATAAACAAACAATTCAAAACAAAAATGGCTGGTAAATGCCAGCCATTCTTTGAAACATGTTCAAGTTGAAGTGTTAGCTAAAAATGTAATTCTTCGGTATAACCACAATGCCGGTATCTGAAACCGTAAAACGTTTTCGGTCGGTCTCGTTGTCGAATCCAATTTCCATTCCTTCGGGTATGCTTACATTTTTGTCCATTATCGTCCGGCGGATTCTTGCATACCGTCCAATATTGCAGTTGTCCATCACGATCGAATCCGTGACGTAGGAAAAACTATTCACGCGAACGTTGAAACCGATTATGGATCGTTCAACCAAGCCGCCGGAAATTATGGTCCCGTCGGATATCAAGGAATTGATTGCTCGCCCGACTCTTTCGCCTTCGTGCGAAACAGTTTTTGCCGGAGGAAATTGCTGCTGCTGGGTCCTCAACGGCCAATCAAAATCGTACAAATTAAAATGCGGACTAACATTTATAAGATCCATGCTTGCGGCGTAATAACTGTCTATCGTTCCAACATCTATCCAATAGGGCTGATCTTTTTTGTTTTCGTCAATGAAACGATAAGCCTGAACCGGATAGTTGTTATTGAGCATATAAGGAATTATATCTTTGCCGAAATCATGGCTCGACATTTTTTCTTTTTCCATCCTGTCGAATACATTCTTCAAATCAGCGACATTGAAAACATAAATTCCCATGTTCACGAATGATGAATCAGGCTTGTCAGGAATTACCGGAGGATTCTTTGGCTTCTCAACAAACGAATTAACTTTGTAAGTTGGATCAATTTCTATAACGCCGAAACGGTTTGCCTGTGTCTTGGGTATTGAAATTGCCGATAGAGTGGCGCTGGCTTTCTTTTCGATATGATACTGAATCATTTTCAAGTAATCCATTTTGTAAATGTGATCGCCGGAAAGAATAAGCACCCACTCGTAGTTTTCGTCTTCTATCAAATTAAAATTCTGATGGATCGCATTCGCCGTGCCCAAGTACCAGTTGTTGCTGGTTTTGAACTGCGGCGGAATGGAGTAAATAAATTCTCTCAACTCCGGATTGAAAATGTTCCATGCTTCATAAAGATGCCTATTGAGCGAATCGGATTTGTATTGAGTCAGCACATAAATTTTTCTGAAGCCTGAGTTCAGACAGTTCGACAAAGTGAAATCAATAATTCTGTATTTGCCTCCGAATGGAACAGAGGGTTTGGTTCTGTACTGAGTTAGCGGAAAAAGTCTTTCTCCTTGTCCGCCGGATAAAACCATTATCAAAGTTTTTCTAAGTATTGTTGATCCAGTGTACGCCATATCATCCCCGTAGATGTTAGTTAAAATATATCTAATTAAGAATTGATTGGCAATTAAAGAAATTGTTAACTTATAAGCGATAATCAAATTGTATTTTCACGCTCTTTTCGGGAATCAAAATGAAGAAATATTCGCCCATTCTAGTGACAGCATCCATTTTTCTTTTCGCAGCTATTGTTGTTGCAGGCGTCTGGATTTATCAAAATTTGAGCTCGCTTTCAAATGCCGGAAAGCTCATTTCGGTTGTTTCCCAACTCAAGGATTATGATGAAAAGAAGCTTGCAGAATACAACCCGGCGAGTCAACGGGCAGTGGATGTAAAACATTATACGATCAAGATCGATTTGTATCCCGAACAAAAGAAAATATTGGGCGATGTTGACATCACACTTAGGATGTTCGATCACCGGACCGACAAAGTTGATCTCAATTTTTACGAGAATCTGAAAATCAAGAAAGTTGAATTCAACGGTACAAACGTTTCTTTTGACCGGTCTGAAAAAATTCTTTCCGTCTATAAGACCGATAAAAATTTAGATTCAGCGGACATTAGAATAATTTACGAGGGCACTCCGGAAAATTTGGGATTCGGCTCTTTCACATTTGGAAACGAAGAAGGAAGCCCCACTGTTTATTCATTGAACGAACCGGTGTTTGCATCAACATGGTTTCCGTGTGTGGATTTGCCGGACGATAAAGCGCTGGCGGATATTTTTATCACAAATGATTCTTCCGAAGTTTCTCTTTCGAACGGTAAGCTCATTGATATTCAAACGCACAAATCGCGCAGAACGTACCACTGGAAAACTTTTTATCCCATCTCGACTTACCTAATTGCTCTTTATTCGGCAAAGTACAAATCTTTTTCGGAGAAATATGTATCGATTGACCACGATACAGTTAATCTTTATTGCTACGCGCTGCCGAAAGAATTTGAAGATGCGAAAAATGATTTTTCCGATCACCCGGATTACATGAAAACTTTTGAAAAATTATTTGGTCCGTACCCGTTTCCGAAAGAGAAATATGCCGTAGCCGAGTTCTGGTGGCAGATGGGCGCGATGGAACATCAGACAATCACGGGAATCGGATCGAATTTTATCTCCGGCAAAAAATTTTTCAGCGATATGCTCATTCATGAACTTGCTCACCATTGGTGGGGCGATGCTGTCGGTCCAAAAACATGGAAGGATGTTTGGCTAAATGAAGGTTTCGCTACTTATTCAGTTGCTCTCTATTGGGAAAAACGAAGCGGGTTCAAGGCGTTGCAATCAACCATGAATTCTAAAATCGGATCGTTCGATACCGGAACGCTTTACAATCCCGGTAACGCAATTTTCGGTCAACTTGTGTACGATAAAGGCGCGTGGGTACTGCACATGTTAAGAAAGGAAGTTGGCGACAGCAGCTTCTTCAAAATTCTCAGGCAATATTTTAAACAGTACAAATATGGGAATGCATCGACGAATGATTTCAAAAGTGTTTGTGAAAAAGTTTCGGGAAAGAACCTCGACCAGTTTTTCAACGAATGGGTTTTCAAAGGTCAGGGCATCATCGAACTGGAATACGATTGGAATACAAAACAGACCGGACAAAATTTTTCCACAATTATTCACATAAAACAGTTACAAAAAGGTTATGATATTTATAAATTTCCGGTGGATATTAAAATGATTTTTGATAACGATGACCAGTCCGTAGTTTCGACCGAACGAATTAGTTCGAAAGAGCAGGAAATCAAATTAGAATCGAAAAAGAAGCCGGCTAAAATTATATTCGATCCGGACAGTTGGCTGTTGGCTGACATTAAACCAAAATCCGAAAACTAAACGTCAACACTTTGAATAAAAATTATTTTTTCATTTCCGATATTCACTTAGGGTTGCTTTCTCGCGAAGTTGAAAAAGAGAGGGAAAAGAAGCTGCTTAAATTTTTGGATTTCGCGAAAGAATCATGCGACGAACTTTTCATCATTGGCGATCTGTTCGATTACTGGTTCGAATACAAACGTGTTATTCAGAAAGGATTTGTTAGAACTCTTGCATCTCTGGAAGACTTTTCGGAAAAGGGGAAGAAAGTTCATTACATAATTGGCAATCATGATTTTCTCCACCGCGATTTTTTTGAAAAGGAAGTTGGAGCCGCTTTGTACCACGATCCGATTGACGTGAGTTTGAACGGGAAAAAGTTCTTTATGGCGCACGGTGACGGGTTGGTTAAAAACGATCTCGGTTACAAAATTCTGAAGAAATTTCTTAGAAACAGATATTTGCAAAAAATTTATTCGCTCGTTCATCCCGATTTGGGAATCAAGATTGCGAGCGCAACAAGTAAAACCAGCCGCGACTACACGGCTAACAAACACTATGGTCAAATTGACGGACTATTCGAAACAGCCAAAGCCAAAATCGATTCAGGTTACGATTACGTTATATTCGGTCATTCGCACGAACGCGCACTCGAAAAATATTCACACGGCACTTACATAAATCTCGGTACATGGCTTGATAAACCTTGTTACGGAAAATTTTCCGATTCATTTGAGATAATTGATTGGGATTAAGATGAACGCAAAACAAACGCCGCAAAAAAACAGAACACGAAAACTGAACGGGAAAAACCGTCGATACATAATTCTTGGAGGCATTGCAATTTTTATTACTGCCGTGATTCTTTTTATGTCTTATGTATTTGAAGGACTGCCCACACTGGATAAATTGGAAAATCCCCAGGCTCAACTGGCAAGCAATGTCTGGAGTAAAGACGGTGTTTTGATAGGACAATTTTATAACGAGAACCGTGTTGAAGTTAGCATCGATAGCATTCCGCCCGTGGTTATTAACGCGTTGATCTCAACCGAGGATAAAAGTTTTTACAAGCATTGGGGCGTTGATCTCCAACGATTGATCAAAGCGATGGTAAAAAATGTTCTGCTTTTCAAACGCGAAGGCGCTAGCACAATCACCCAGCAGTTGGCAAAAAATCTTTACTCGCTCAAGATACACAAAGAATCGCTGTTCGATACGTTTGTTAGGAAGATCCGTGAATGGATTACTGCAATCCAAATCGAAAAGACTTACACAAAGAGAGAAATTCTTGAAATGTATTTCAACATATCGTGGTTTGGGCATGGCGCATACGGAATTGCGACAGCCGCGCGCACTTATTTTGATAAAGACGTTAAAGACTTAAACGTTTCGGATGCCGGTGTGATTGTAGCACTTCTAAAATCCGCGGTAATTTACGATCCGTTTAAGCGGTATGAAAACGCGTTACGAAGAAGAAATCTTGTTATGCAAAATATGGTTGATGAAGGATTTTTAAGCGAAGCTCAATATGAAAAGCTGAAACTGGAACCGATAAAACTTTCCTACAAAAAAATTGAAGAAAGTGTCCGCGGAGGAATTGCGCCTCACTTTGTTGAATATATCCGGCAGCAAATGGAAAAACTTTCCGATAAGTACGGATTCAATTTGTATCAGGACGGATTAAATATTTACACTACGCTCGATAGCCGGATGCAAAAGATCGCAGACAAAGCCGTTCAAACGCATATCAATGAATTTCAGAAACAGTTTGATAAACATTGGCGATGGGATAAGTATTCTGCCATTCTTAAGGAAATGATTGACAAAGCGATTACGAATCGGACTGAATACCGTAATGCTGAAACAGCAGCAGCTAAACGCGATATCTATAACCGACTCTTGACCGATAGGAAGTTAATTGACTCGGTTAAAGAAGTTGGCAAACGAATTGAAGTTGGATTTGTATGTATCGATCCCAGCAGCGGTGAAATACGTTCAATGGTTGGAGGAAGAGATCCAAGATTTGCTTACGGACTGAATCATGCCACGCAGATAAGGCGGCAGCCCGGTTCGTCATTCAAACCGATTGTTTATTCGGTTGCCATTGATAACGGATTGTATCCGGCTTACCCGATTCTAAATCAACCGTTCGACTTCCACGGTTGGAGTCCGCAAAACTTCGATCATTCTACCGGCGGATTTGTAACATTACGAAAAGCATTGGCTTTGTCCATCAACATAGTGGCTGGAAGGTTGATCATAGAAGACCATGCGCCTTTATGGAAGATCGGCAGATTTGCAGAGATGATGGGAATTAAAAGTAAACTTGATTTGGTTCCATCGATTGCTCTCGGAACTTCTTTAGTATCGCCGCTCGAATTGACATCGGCTTTTGCAACATTGGCTAACCGCGGTATCTATAACGAGCCAATTTCCATTCTAAGAATTGAAGATAAGGATGGTGTGCTTATAGATAATTTCACATCTAGGGCAAGTGAAGCGATACCTGAAGAAACCGCTTACATCGTTACAAGTATGCTTCAAACGGCTATCGATGAAGGAACTGGCGTTGCTGCCCGCTCGACTTATAATTTTCAGCGCCCCGCTGCGGGTAAAACCGGCACAACGCAAGAATATGCCGATGCTTGGTACGAAGGTTACACGCCGCAGCTAGCCGCTGGCGTTTGGGTTGGCTTCGACGATCACAGAGTTTCATTCACCGGTGATTACGGTCAGGGTGCAAGAGCTGCTCTTCCAATTTGGGCAATCTTTATGCACGATGTTTATGATCAGTTGAAACTTCCGTTAGAGGATTTTACTCCGCCCGCAAGCGGAAAAGTTGTAACTGAAAAGTTTTGCAAAGAATCAATTTTTGAATTGGGCGATCCGAAACTTTATTCGTCTGACTGCCGGACAGGATTTATCACGGACATCATAAATGTTAGAGATATTCCAGCGCCGTTTGATATGTACAGAGACACTACTTTTCACTTTTTTGATAAATACCAAATAAAAGATTCGACTGATATTAAAGCGTACAAGAACAGATAAACTTTTTGAATAAGAATCCGATCTTAATTATTTTTGGTTCAGAGAAATGCCAGTATGGCGGAATCCCGATAAGATCGGGACAGGTTGGTAGACATTTTTGCAACAAGCAACAGCTAGGAAAATAGTTTTTAAAAATGCCCGGATGGCGGAATTGGTAGACGCGCTAGCTTCAGGAGCTAGT
>JAKAEE010000004.1:33441-86755 GCA_021820065.1 Bacteroidota bacterium
ATGGCGGAATCCCGATAAGATCGGGACAGGTTGGTAGACATTTTTGCAACAAGCAACAGCTAGGAAAATAGTTTTTAAAAATGCCCGGATGGCGGAATTGGTAGACGCGCTAGCTTCAGGAGCTAGTTGGTGCAAGCCAGTGCAGGTTCGAGTCCTGTTCCGGGCACAATGAAATTGCA
Organism: Bacteroidota bacterium; assembly: GCA_021820065.1. Classification (GTDB taxonomy): domain Bacteria; phylum Bacteroidota; class Ignavibacteria; order Ignavibacteriales; family Melioribacteraceae; genus Fen-1258. The sequence goes on from JAKAEE010000004.1 coordinate 33,621, forward strand.
ATTTCATTCGAGATTGCAACTTTTTTTATGAACATCTCAGAGTCGCCATCCGCTTAAAACAGCCTTTTTTCATTTTGTAATGTGTTTGTAATGTCAATTATTAGCAAAATACATTACAAAAATTTGTGTGGTTTTTTGCTCGAGGAGAGCAAATGTACCTTCTAAAACGAGGGAAAGTATTCCACGTTTTTTACTACGATAAGAATGGGAAGCTGAAGAGCAAAAGCACAAAGTGCAGTGCCAAAATTAATGCGAATAAATTTGCTCGTAACTTTCTAAACTCCCTACCCGAACCTCAAGATGATCTACCGGATATGTCGTTTGAACAGTACAAGAAATTTTATCTGGAATATGCTGCAACAAGATTCACAAGTGATTATCAAAATCTTGTTCGATATTCCTTTCAACAATTCGAGAGGATAATTCCCGGTTCAACGCCCATAAAAGAAATTACAATAGCGCAGATAGAGGAATTTATAAGACTAAAATTGACCGAAGCAAAAGAACAGATAATCAATGCATACTTGCGAACTGTAAAAGCTGCATTTCAAAGAGCAGTTGAACAAGGATATTTGAAAGACAATGTTTTTAGAAAAGTGAAGAAACTTAGATGTCCCGAAAATGAACCAGCATATCTCCGAGACGGTGAATTTGAAAGGCTTTTAGAGGTTGAAACTGAAGATCAACTTAAATTGATTTATCAATTCGCAATTTATACTGGACTGCGTTTATCTGAGATTATATTTCTAAGATGGGAGTCAATAGATTTTGATAAAGATGTTATCCTTGTAAGAAATCACAATGAGTTTACCACCAAGAGCAAGAAGTTTAGGAATGTTCCATTACATCCTATTCTAAGAAACCAATTACAGATGAATCGCATTGCAAATTCAAATGATCAATATGTGTTTATGAGGAATGGGGAATTAATGAAGAGGAATTTCCTTTCATGCAGATTTACTCGTGCGGCTAGAAAAGCTGGTCTAAGTAAACGATATCACTTCCACACGTTGAGACATTCATTCGCTAGTTCATTGGTTCGCAAGGGTGTTAGTATATATCATGTCTCTAAGCTGCTTGGACACGCAGACATCAAAACGACTATGATTTACTCCCACTTGAATATTGATGACCTAAGGAATGCTGTTGAGAAGCTATCCTAAAAATTGTCGACTCAGCGAAACATTTTATTAGCAAATCACATTACAAAGTCGAGTATCAATGTAAGCAGACTTTAGTTCAAAAATAGCTTTTGAGTCGAGAGAAATTCGCATAAACACCAAATGTGAATGTAGTTTAAATTGTTTTTTGTAGAGATGTGGAATATTGATAGCTATAACGGATTTGTCTATCTTAAGTCTCGGGAAATCAATTACTCATAGATGACGCCGGAACAAAAAGCACGTTTACACATCGATGAACTGCTTACGCAAACTGGGTGGGCAATTCAAAATGTAAAGGAAATAAATCTAAGTGCCGGCTTAGGGGTGGCAGTTAGAGAATATCCATTACACGAAGGATTTGCAGATTACCTTCTCTTTGTAGATCGCAAACCAATCGGCGTAATTGAAGCTAAGGCAGAAGGTACCACATTAAGCGGCGTTGCCGATCAATCTGAAAAATATAGAACCGGCAAACTGCGTTACTTGCCGAACCATACCGAGCCATTAAGATTCGCTTACGAGTCAACCGGTGTTGAAACCTACTTTAGGGACGCTAAAGACATTGAAACAAAATCCAGAAGAGTGTTTACGTTTCATACGCCGGACATGTTGAATGAATGGGCGCATGATGATTCGTCACTCCGAAACAGATTGAAGTTATTACCTTCACTTAATACCGGTGGATTACGTGGATGTCAAGTTGAAGCAATAACAAATTTGGAAGAATCATTTATGCACAATAGAAAACGTGCATTGATTCAAATGGCAACCGGAAGCGGCAAGACTTTTACCGCAGTCAGCTTCTCATACCGCTTAATCAAGTTTGCAAAAGCGAAAAGAATATTGTTCCTCGTCGATAGGAACAATCTTGGCAGACAAACAAAGAATGAATTCAACCAGTACGTTACGCCCGATGACGGGAGAAAGTTTACTGAACTTTATAATGTGCGGCACTTACAATCCAACACTTTTGATCCGGTAGCAAAAGTTTGCATCTCAACAATTCAAAGATTGTTTTCAATGCTCAAAGGAGAAGAACTAGATCCAAGTCTTGAAGAACAATCAAGTTTTGACGGCTATGCAGATGCGTTGCCGGAAAAACAAGTTGGGTACAATCCCAAAATTCCAATTGATACATTTGATTTCATTGTGACTGATGAATGCCATCGTTCAATTTACAATCAATGGCGACAAGTGCTTGAGTACTTTGATGCTTTTATTGTTGGACTAACTGCCACGCCGTCTAAACAAACGATTGGTTTCTTCAACCAGAATCTAGTGATGGAATACGACCACGAAAGAGCCGTTGCGGATGGTGTGAACGTTGGTTTTGACGTTTATGAAATCAAGACAAAGATTACGAAAGAGGGGAGTAAAATTGAAGCCGGGTACTACATTGACATACGCAACAAGCTAACCAGAGAAAAGAGATGGAGACAAACTGACCAAGAAATTAATTATAAAGCAAACCAACTTGATAAGGATGTAGTATCGCCGAGCCAAATAAGAACCGTAATACAAACTTTCAAAGACAAACTTTTTACAGAGATATTCCCAAATAGAAAGGAAGTACCGAAGACATTGGTCTTTGCTAAAGATGATTCGCACGCAGAGGATATAGTTGCAATTATCAAAGACGTATTCGGCAAAGGCAATGACTTTGTGAAGAAGATTACTTATAGAACCAGCAACGAAAAGCCGGAGGACTTGTTAGCAAGTTTTAGAAATTCGTACAACCCTAGAATAGCGGTCTCAGTTGACATGATTGCAACGGGAACAGATATACGTCCTTTGGAATGTTTGCTATTCATGAGAGATGTAAAATCAAGAACTTATTTTGAACAAATGCTTGGAAGAGGCACAAGAACAATTTCAAATACCGATTTGCTAAGTGTTACACCAGACGCAAAATTCAAAACTCATTTCATCGCCGTAGATGCCGTTGGAGTGTTTGAAAGCATCAAGATCGATTCAAGACCAACCGACCGCAAGCCAAGTATACCGTTAGACAAGTTGTTAATTTCGGTTGCAAGCGGCAATAGAGATGAAGATACAATTCTAACTTTGGCTGGAAGACTATCACGCATCGAAAGGGGAATGGATGAATCTGATCGGAAAGAGGTTTTAGCATTAAGCAATGGTAAGTCAATTCAACAGATCGTTTCTAACTTATTTGATGCGGTTAACCCGGATGTAAAAATTGACAAAGCAAAGTTGGCGTTCAAAGTGGATAATCCTACTGATGAGCAATTGAAGAAAATTGGTGAAGAACTAGTTAAAGAAGCAGTTGCGCCTTTTGATAATCCTAAGCTAAGAAACACGTTGGTTGATATACAAAGAATGATTGAGCAAGTAATAGATACCGTAAGCAGGGACGAAGTTTTGTATACGGGAGGCAATAGTAAATCCAAAGAGAAAGCGGAAGCATTGGTAAAGTCCTTCAAAGAGTTTATTGAAAAGAACAAAGACGAGATAACGGCACTTCAAATAATTTATAGCAAACCGTACGGGCAGCGGCACATAACTTTTGAAGATATTAAAACGCTAGCCCAGGCAATTCGCAAACCGCCTTACAACTTAACGCCGGAAATACTTTGGAATGCGTTTGAGCAGTTGGAAAAATCTAAAGTGAAAGGTGCCGGTGCGGTTAAACTTTTGACGGATATGATTTCGTTAATCCGTTTTGCCATTGGACAAGAACAAATACTTGAACCGTTCCCGGAAGTTGTTGAGAGAAGATTCCAAAGCTGGCTTAAACGGCAGAACGATTTAGGAAAAGGTTTTACACCGGAACAAGAGCAATGGCTGAACATGATTAAAGAACATATTTCTACTTCGCTTTCTGTTGAGATGGATGACTTTGATAACCCGCCATTCTTTGATAGAGGAGGCAGAATAAAAGTTTATAAAGTATTTGGTGAAAGATTGGAAACCGTGCTTGAAGAACTTAATGAAGAGCTTGTTTGATGAATGATAATATTGCGTTTGATCTTGAATTACCAAAAGGTTGGATTAAAACATCAGTTGGTGAAGTAAGTGATAAAATACATTATGGCTATACAGCATCTGCTGATTTCAAAAATGTTGGACCCAAATTATTAAGAATAACTGATATACAAAGAAACAAAGTTGACTGGGATACTGTACCGAATTGTAAAATTGATAAAACGGAAATAGAAAAATTCCTTCTTTCTGAAAATGATTTAGTGTTCGCTAGGACTGGTGCTACCGTTGGTAAAAGTTTCTTAATAAAGTCGGATGTACCAAAGGCAGTATTTGCTTCATACTTAATTCGAGCAAAACTAAATTCAAGTATCAACCCGAAATTTATTTATTGCTATTTTCAATCCAGCGATTATTGGAGACAAATTAGTAATAACAAGGTTGGAATTGGACAGCCAAATGTTAATGCGGCAATTCTTTCGAATCTTTCACTTCCTCTTCCACCTCTTCCCGAACAGCACCGCATAGTAGCAAAGATAGAAGAACTCTTTACTAAGCTCGATGTAGCGGTTGACGAACTAAAGAAAGCCAAGGCGCAAATTAAACGTTACCGGCAGTCGGTACTTAAAAATGCGTTTGAGGGAAAGCTTACAGAAGAATGGAGAAAGCAAACGTCAAACGTGAAAGGTGAAACTGCAGAGGAATTATTAGCGAAGATAAAAGAAGAACGTAAAAAGTTTTTAGGTAAAAAGTATAAGGAACTTCCTCCGGTAGATACAACCAACTTGCCACAATTGCCGGAAGAGTGGGTGTGGACTCAGCTAGATTGTGTTTGTAAAAAAATTCAAGATGGGACTCATTTTTCACCAAAGGTTCAATATAAAGATAAATTGCCAGCGACATATCCTTATGTTACAGCAAAGAATATAAAAGAATATGGATTAGACTTATCAGACATAACCTATATTGAGCAAGAATTGCATAAGACAATCTATAACAGATGTAACCCAGAATTTGGAGATATACTACTTACCAAAGATGGAGCTAAAACTGGCGTAGCGGCTTTAAATACTCTTGATGAAGAATTTAGTCTTTTATCAAGTGTAGCTTTGCTAAAGCCAAATAAAAATATTCTCTTCAACAAGTTCTTGTTATTCTACTTAAAAAGCGAAATCGGTTTACAGATGATTTTAGGCAAGATGACCGGTGTGGCTATTAAACGTATTATTCTTGAAAAAATAAATAACAGTGTAATCCCAATTGCTTGTCTTGATGAACAAATAATAATTTCTAATGAAATCGAGCGACACTTTTCAGTAGCGGATGAAACAGAAAAAATAATAGACCAATCGTTAAAGCAAGCAGAGCGTTTAAGACAAAGCATTCTTAAAGATGCTTTCAGCGGTAAGCTTGTACCTCAAGACCCAAGTGATCCGCCCGCAAGTTTACTGTTAGAAAAAATAAAAGCAGAAAAAGAAAAACTTGCCAAAGAACCAAAACGAAAAAGTCGGACAGGCGAGCCGGCAGAAAAGTTGTTGGAGAGAATAAAAGCGAAAAGAGCTAAACAGACTCCGGCAAAAAGAACAAAGCGGGATGTGAAGAAGAAGTAACGTGACCGATAAACAATTGAAGAAAATAATTCGTCAAGGTGAAGGGACCAAAGTTGAGTTCAAGACTTCTTCGTTCCAACTTTCAAAAGATGTATTTGAAACTATATGTGCTTTCCTCAATCGCAGCGGTGGACATCTTTTACTTGGTGTGACTAACAATGGTGTTATTGAAGGTGTGTTCGAAGATTCAGTAAGAGGAATTATTGACCCACTGATAACAAGCTGTAATAATATCCAGAAGCTAAATCCAACTTTCTACCTTTCACCGGAAATTGTCGAAGTTGACGGTAAGAAGGTAATCTATACTTATGTCCCGGAAAGTTCACAAGTTCATTCCACTGTTGGAAAAATCTTTGACCGGAATGCAGATGGTGATTTTGACATTACTAATAATCATAATTTGGTAACACAGCTTTATATCCGCAAGCAAACTACCTTTTCGGAAAATAATATTTATCCTTATCTGTCTATCAATGATTTTGATATAGAGCTATTTGATAAAATAAGAAACTTAGCAAGGAATCAGAGAGCTAACCATCCTTGGTTGGAGATGAACAATGAGGGGCTGCTAAAGTCATCGAGCTTGTGGAGAAAAGATTTGCAGAACGGGCAAGAAGGTTACACATTAGCCGCAGCCGTCTTACTTGGTAAAGAAGAGACAATTCAAAATATTCTTCCTCACTACCGGACTGATGCGCTTTTGCGTATCAACAATTTAGATCGTTATGACGACCGTGATGATGTGAGATGCAACTTGATAAAAGCATATACCAGATTAAATGAATTTGTTGGCAGACATTTACCGGACAAATTCTATTTAGAAGGTAATCAGCGAATTAGCATTCGAGATAAAATCTTTCGAGAGATTATTGCGAATCTTTTAATCCATAGGGAGTTTACAAATCATTTTCCAGCAAAACTTATAATTGAAAGAGAAAGAGTCTATACAGAAAATGGTAACAAACCTCATGGAGTAGGACGAATCGATCCGGCAAGTTTTTCTCCGTATCCTAAGAATCCAACAATAGCACGCTTCTTTAAGGAAATTGGTTGGGCAGACGAACTTGGCTCTGGTATCAGAAATACTTCCAAGTATTGTAGCGAATACAATGACAACAGAGGAAATGCTGAGTTCATTGAAGGAGATGTTTTCAGGACTATCATTCCGCTTGCTGTTAAAGAAAAAGGAGAAGTCTTTATAGAACAATTTAAGACTATTGCAGATGTAGTCGCCATTGCTGGTATGAACGGTTCATTAAGTGACGTTGTAAATGATGCTGTAAGGACTATCGTAACTGATGCTGTAAGTGAAACAGTAAGTAGCGCTGTAAGTGGCAGAGTAAGTGGCGGTGTAAGTGATGCTGTAAGTGATGCTATAAGTGATGCTGTAAAAGAAAGAATAAAGGATGAACTGATAGCCATTATTTTAGAGAATGGATTGACTATATCTAAGATCAAATCAAGTTTCCAGATAGAAAGAGCAACTGCACAGAGAGATATGAAAATTTTAAGAGATTTTGGATTTGTCAAATTTGAAGGCGCTCCTAAATCCGGCCGCTATGTAGCCACAGAAAAAACTAAGAACATAAAAATTAAAAAAGGTTTGATATAAATATGGCAAATGAATCCAATGCACTTGTTCAAAAACTCTGGAATTACTGTAACGTCTTGCGTGATGACGGAGTAAGTTACGGAGATTACGTAGAGCAATTAACCTATTTGTTGTTTCTTAAAATGGCAGATGAGCTTACGCAGCCACCATATAACAAACCGGCGATAATTCCGAGCAATATGGATTGGAAGAGTATAGTGACTAAAGAAGGTGATGAACTTGAACTTCAATATAGACACACGCTTGAAGGATTAGGAAAAACTTCGGGAATGCTTGGTGTAATATTCCGCAAAGCACAGAACAAGATTCAAGACCCAGCAAAACTCAAACGACTTCTAAAATTAATTGATGAAGAAACCTGGTCTGGTTTGGACGTAGACATCAAGGGAGAGATTTACGAAGGATTGTTGGAAAGGAACGCTGAAGATATTAAAAGCGGCGCCGGTCAGTATTTTACACCGAGAGCATTGATCAAAGGCTTGGTAGAAGCTATCAGACCGTTACCAAATGCAACCATTTGCGATCCGGCGTGTGGAACAGGCGGCTTCTTTCTGGCTGCTCATAATTTCTTAACACATAACTACAAACTAGATAAAGATGAAATCAACTTCTTAAGGTATAAGACATTCAAAGGTTGGGAGATTGTAGACAGTACCGCACGTCTCTGCGCAATGAATCTTTTCTTGCACGGAATAGGCGGTGAGGAAAGTCCAATTGCAGTAAGTGATAGTTTAGCTTCCGATTCCGGTGACAGGTTCGATTATGTCTTAACTAATCCACCGTTTGGAAAGAAGAGTAGCATTACAATTATTAATGAAGAAGGGAAGACGGATCGTGAGACTATATCGTATGAACGCACCGACTTTTCTGCGACAACTTCCAATAAGCAATTGAATTTTGTGCAGCACATAAAAACTATTCTCAAAATAAACGGCAAAGCAGCAGTAGTGGTGCCGGATAACGTTTTGTTTGAAGGTGGTGCGGGTGAAACAGTCCGCAAAAATCTTCTTCATAGTTGTGATGTTCACACACTTCTCAGATTGCCTACTGGCGTTTTCTATGCGCAAGGCGTAAAGGCTAACGTTATATTCTTCGACAAGAAACCGGCAAGTGAGAATCCGTGGACAAAGGAATTATGGATTTATGATTTGCGTACCAACATGCATTTCACTCTTAAAACAAATCCGTTGAAGTTTTCTGATCTTGAAGATTTTATACGTTGTTACAATCCGGGAAACAGATTTAAACGTGAAGAAACGAAGCGATTCAAGAAATTCAGCTACGAAGAAATCGTTAAACGTGATAAAACAAGTCTGGATATTTTCTGGCTTAAAGATGATAGTATTGAAGACTCAGCAAATCTACCGGCACCGGAAGAACTCGCTCAAGAAATCTCTGAAAATCTTGAAGATGCTTTGGAACAAATAAGGGGAATTATCAACTCACTAAATAATGAATAAGCGAAATGGCAACCTTCGATTTTAGCAATGTACCAAGATTTCAACTTTGTCAGAAGTGTTGGGTGACTGATAGAAATACGGGATCGGATTATGTGATTAAGTATGCTGTAGAAGAATATTATTTGAATGAGCAAAGCTTACTCAAAAATGAACGTTATGATTATGAAGTTAATGATTCACAAAAATATTTCAGAGAGAGTAAGTCCGGACATAAGTATACCGATTATGAAAGTTGCAGAGAAAATTTTTTGGGTGGTCATAATAAGAAAGAATACAGTAGACTTCTTAGTGTTATCGAGGAATATAGAGAGGACGATTTATTAAAATTGACTGGGGATGAGTATGAGCAAAAGGTGTTTCAGTACTTACGCAACGTTAAATTAATTTTTGAAGAATGGTTTGGAAATTGGGGTATCGAAGTTCCACAGATAGAAAAGAAAGAGACAACGACAAATCTTTTAGAAAATGCTAATAGCTCAGTTAACGAAGAACGAGTAAGTGCTGAAGAAGATATAGACAGTACTAATTTTGAAAATAAAAAGCCTCTTACGGTTTTAGCTAGAGAGATATTGAATAAGAAAGATGTTAAAGAAGAAGTAATGAAAAAGCTGCCTATCAAGCAACGCCGAGGGAATCGGAAATGGCAGCTATCAGATACAGAAGTTGTTCGTAAACATTTCAAAGGTTTTTACATAGGTGAAATACAAGAAACCACTTTAAAAACGTATGTAAAGCGTTTTAGAAGCGGTACACTCAAGTAAAAAAATCACCGTGACGTCACCGTTGAATCCCTCTTAGCGTCCCCATTTTATTTCGGCGAGCAAATGGAAAGACCATTGCTTGTGGAAAATCAGCTTATAAAACTTATCTGATTGAACCTCCACAATATCATTAATCGGGAAATGCAATTCACTCATTTCCACAAATTAAAGGAGGTCGTATGAAAAACGAATCCCCCATCAAAGCAATCCGAACTAAATGTTTGGATTGTACAGTTCATCAACCAAAAGAAGTGCGTCATTGCCCAGTTGATGATTGCACTCTTTACCCCTATAGGTTCGGAAAGAATCCGAACAGAAAGGGGATAGGCAAGCAGAATGCTATGGGGCTAAGACAAAGTAATTCAAGGCAAGTATCACTAAAGAACGAACAAACAGAAGTTGGTGGTAACCCAAATCTCAATTTGGTTAACACTAAACAGAATTTGATGGAGTAATTATGAATGAATCTAATAACGATGGGGGAAGCAAAAATCAGTCAGAGGCAAAGAACACTGAAGCTTTGTTGCCATTTCTTGAATTAAAACTAAAAGATATGCGAAAGCAGATCATATATTTTTTTGACTCTGTTCAAGAGTTAAATCAGAACGATGAATTCGATGCTTATTTTCAATGTCACTTGATTGATCTAATAATTCAGCTAGTGCAAACCTATCTGATTACAATCAATGTAGCTGAGGAACTAATTCCTAATAGTCAAGATTCCAAAACCTTAAAATCTACTAAGGAACGATTCAACGAATTAGTAACACGGTTTCATAACTTGAAAGTAGCACTGATGACTCGTTACTACGAACATATGTACGTGAGAAACAAACTAGATAACTAATTACTAACAACTTTAATGTCTATTCAAAATAGACGGAAAGAGATGAGGATGCTCGTCACGTCATTGTCAGAGCATCCGATTTCTTCACAATTAAATACATGATAGAGGCCAGATGAGGAACAATAAAATGGAAATTCCGAAAGATTTAGAAAACATATTATTAGCTGAAAAGCCGAAGCAGAAGATCAACTTACCTCAAGATTTCATAGATGGTAAAATGTATTATGGATTTTCTGCAAGCGATACTGACTACGTAATTAATTCACAAAAAGAAATGAAGAAAGTAGAAGGTTTAAAAGAAAATGGTTTGCTACCAGCAACAGAGAAGCTCATAGATCCTTTGTTCCCGACAATTGAAATCCCGTCTTATTCAAACGGAAGAATGAATGTGCAATTATCGAACACATACTCCAAAATCATCAAATATCTAAAACGTTATCTCCATTTAAGAAACGATTATGAACTTGACTTGCTAACTACCTGGGCAATAGGAACGTATATGTTCCGTGTATTTAGATACTATCCTTATTTGCATCTCTCTGGAGAAAAGGGTTCAGGCAAATCAACTACAATGGCAATTCTTAAACCGATTGTTTTTAATGGTGAAATGATGGTGAACTCATCTGCTGCGGTTATTTATCGAAGCATTACTTTAAGAACACCTACTCTTTTCTTAGATGAATTCGAAAAACAGTCTTCAAGAATAAGTGAATCCTATAAAGCATTAACTGATGTCTTGAAAACTGGTTTTGAGAAATCCGGTATAGTAAAAAGGTGTGCCGGTGACCAGTATATACCGCAGAAGTATGACACGTATTGTCCGAAAGTTATTGCTGGGATAAATGAAATCGACGATGTACTAGCTGACAGAACTATAAAGATCAGAATGGATAGAAAAACCAAAGACTCAACGCTGAAGAGATATATAATTACTTCCGAAGAAGAGATTGAGCAGAAAAAAATTAGAGATGAATTGTACTTCATCGGACTTGAATATGCGCATAAAATCCACAAAACTTATGAAGCAATTAATATGAATGAAAACACAAATCTTGTACACTTGAATAATAGACGATTCGACGTTTGGAGCCCTTTGATGGCAATTGCACAGGTGATTGACCAAGATGATATGTCGCTTCAAATTGTTTCTAAGCTTATCGAATTAAGCAGACTGAACGTCGATGACATGCGAAATGAAGATAGTCTTAAGAATGAATCGGTAATCTTGGCAACTTTCATCCATGAATTAATTAACGGGGTGTATGACTCAATAACGCCGGTTAAGTCGCCGTCCGATTCTAACTTACTTAGATTTGACACTGATGATGTTCTGAAAGAAATTAATGATCAAAAAATTCTAGAACAAAAAGTGTCAAAGCCTATGCTCTCACGTTTGCTTCATGAAAAGATTAATGTAAGAGTAAAGGAGTGTTATCATCCTTTTCATAAGAAAACGAAGAGGATGTACGAAATCAATGTCGCAGAGTTCTCAGAGTCGTATGCTACATTAACTCAATAAGGGTTCATTACGTTATTACATTATTACGGTAGTAGAGAGAGGGCGGCAAAGAGAGAAGTTCATTCTTGAATTCTTTCTTTATCTATATTTTACTGTAATAGTGTAATAACTATTGATAATATAGGAGTATATAACATTACGATTTCCTTACAGTGTCAAGATTGCGTAATAGTGTAATCATTTTGTTATTTTTTTAGTAGCAGAGTGAGCCATTTAATGCTCACTCTGTTGTATTAGTGTTAATTAATGGGGAACTCTTCTGCTGTCACTTCTGCCAAAGCCGGTTCTTCATTAATCACACGCAAAGCCTCAATAAATGTGAAGGTAACTGTGCTCAACAATTCGCCAGTTGTACGATTCATGTTGCCGACAAATGTAAGATGGTACGGCTTGTCATTTTGCATGATTGTAACATAGTCGCCGGTACCGGAAAGTTCTGCCAAAGTATTTCTGAAGGCAAATACCCATTGCGATGCTAATTCACTATTGGTGAACTTTAATCGTAAGTCAAACTTTGGATATTTGTATTCAACTCTCTCAAGTACTCCAGTCTCAGAGTTTGGTCTGTAACCGTAATATCTTGGTTTCAAGTTTAAACGTGGGTTGATCCATGATTGAAGTTTCATTGATATTTTTTCGATTGAGTCCATTTTTCATTTCTCCTTTTTGATTTTGGATTGCGCTTCACTGCGCCAGTCCAAAACAAGAGAGCAACGAAATCGGGATACGAGCGTAAGCGAGAGAAGTTTTATATGTGGTAGCATAAAAATGAGGGGGGGTACCATGAATTTGAAGTCTTATCCCTTAACCGTAATAGTCCCTATATATTTTGCCAAATTTTTCCCGGCATTTCTTTATACATGTATGACTCATAAATAACTAATTAAGTCCCTTCTTTCTTGATTCTGTTTGTTTTCTCTTGCTTCGTGGCTTTCTTCTCTTTGAACCTATTCAACAATTAAAAAGGAGATTCATTTATGACCGTTAAAGGCTATTGGACTCTCAGTTATTCTCTGTGGGATGTTGAGAACGAAAGCGTGAAAGTGCCCAATGAGAAGATCGACGATGCATCGTTAGAAAACATAGCAAGCAAAATCAAAGAAGGATTCACTGAAGGTGATTTTCTCATAACTGCCCATGAAAAGGAAGCATCCAATGCCGATACAATCACATAGGCTTTATATGGTAGAAGTATTTGAAGTAAGTGAAGGAATCATATGAAAGACAAATTCAAATGTCAGCATCCCGAATGTAGTAACATGACAGCCCTTGGTATATGTCTTCCACACATTGAATTGATGCAAAGGGAAGATACGGTAATAGAACAATGCGCTTTATGTAGTTCATTAGTCGCCGTATTTCAAAAACCGCCTCACTTAAATCAGAAATATGTATGGTGCGTTGGATGTAGAAACTGCACCGGAACGAAAGAGAGCGAACGGAAGACTTATTTGGAATATCCGTTAGAAGGAAGAATAGTTGAAGGAGAAAGTTATGACCCCGAATGATTTAAACTGTCAGGTAAGATCGCTTGATGCACTTCACGATTACGTCCACCGTTACGGAGATAGCGAAATCATCAATGCATGTGACAAGTTCTATGAAGTATTTATTCAATGGGAGATCAGAAGAAACAATTCAATTCAAATTGCGGAAAGTCTTGGCAACCAACTAGTTAAAAAATATTTGCTCAATGAGGAGGTAGCTTGAAATGGAAGTTGAATTAAATGAAGTGCTTGAATCAAAAATCTTTACGAAAGAGAATAGTCTCGTAACTTTTCAATCGCCAAAGGCATATCTGCAACCCTTCTTGGATATTGTTGAAAATCAAAACTTTTCATGTAAAGTCCAAGATGCTGTAGTGAATGAGAATGAGGATCATTCTAGAAACACAGCATTCCCAAGAGTTGCACTAGAAGCACGTGTAGGTTCTCAAGTTGCCGGTTACGATAGTGTTATTGGAGTGATATTCGCTCTTAACATTCAAAGCCCGGTGATCAAAGTTTATACCGGTCAGAATGCACACGCTTGCACTAACCTGACCATATTCAATGCAACGGCAGTTTCACAATATTCACTGATGAACGACTACTCTGATGTATACCGCAAAGCTGATTACTATCTCAAACAAAAAGAAGCAGAGATAGAACAGTTTGTAAGAGTCCGTGAGAATCTCTTAAATGAATTCTACAACGAAGAAGAGTTGAAGAAAGAACTAGGGAGACTACTTCTAGCAACAACCAAGAAAAACAGCAAGGTAAGTTATGGCGCTATTGCTGGTGCAAGCAGACTGATTCAAGATTCTAATTCTATCTACTATCAGAAACCGGGTGATAGTCTCTCCAAAATGACGTTGTACGATGCAATTACCCAAAACATAACTGATAGTGTTGATCTTCTCTATAAGCCGAATAAGACAATTGCAGTTAGCCAGCTACTCGGAATCAGCTAAAGATTCCAACCGCACTTTAATCATTCTTCATTACTGGATACAATCAAATGAAAACTAAAAGAATAATTTCATACCGTTCCAATAGTAAATTCAAAACAGTTCCGTTCATACGTCTGAGTGGTGAATGGCTTCAATCATTTGGATTTAGCGTGGGTATGCACTTCATACTAACCGCAGATAGGAACTCAATAAAATTACAACTAGTAGACTCTAAGGAGAACGTCAATGATCCCAACACTTCTATTTGATTACGACGGTTCTTTAGCTTCGATAGGTAGCGAAACATTGCAGCATAAACTGTTTGGTTTTCCACCGATCAGAATATTTAAAGGATTAGAGCAGACGAAATTGATAGTCAAACAACTTATCAAACCAATCAAGAGTTCTATAAGTCATCCGCTGTTTGAAAATGCTTCAATTGAAACTGAAGGATTTGAATTATCAGAAAAGGCTAAACAGATGAATTTGCAGTGTCTTGTATTTGATACAATCACAGCACTGGGACTTCAGGAAAGAAACCAAATTAAGAATACAAAAAAACTGGATACACTTGATCAGAGATCATGGGGAATTTACGGAGATGCTTTGAACACGTTCATATATAACATCTGCTCGTTACCTCTAAGAATTATTTTTAATGCTCACATAGATCGTGAACGTGACGTAGAAGGTGAAACAATCGAGTTACCGGCATTAAAGGGAGGTTCGAAAACAGAAGTGCTCAAATGGTTTGATGTAGTGCTATTTAGTAGAATCAGTCGTGATCCTAAAACAAACGAGACCGTTTTTCAATGGCAGACTAAACCACAAGAGGGAAGATTTGCCAAAGATAGATTGAACGTCTTGCCGGAAATAATGCCCCAAGATTTTAGTGTTGTGTTCTCGAAATATGAAGAAGCTGGCATCTATCACCCGAATATTCTTGTGTTAGGTGATAGCGGTACGGGTAAGACGAGAGCACTAGCAAGTATCAATTCATCCGCTATTAAATCTAACCCAAATTTTAAAGCAGCATAAATAGGAGATTCAATGTTATCACTTAGTAGAAACGAAAATGGCTTTATGAAAGGCGTATACATTACAGAAGCCGAGATAGTTAATCTCAAAGACATCTCTGGAAAGCCAACCTTCAAAGAAAATCCCGACTCAACTCACGATTTAGCAATTGAAATTGAATTTGACATCGGTAAGTCGTTCACAAAGAAAGTAATCATAAAAGGCGACTTGAGACGGGACAAAAACAAAATAACAGATTGGGGTAGTGCATTTGTAGTGAAAGACTTCTTTATCAAGACCGGTTGTTTTAGAGGACTGACCAACGAAGAAATCAAAGAGCGACTTCAACTGCTTGAAAAGAAACAAGTGCCAGCGGACTTCCTAATAAAAGTGAGGAAGAAGAAGCTATACATTCTGGATTATGTGAAAAGTATCACAGACGAAGGGAAGTTGAGATATGCAACTTGGAATATCGTAGATACAGATCCCGAACAGTTAAGAGGTACATTCAAATCATCGGTAGCAAAAGGATATCCGGCACAATACAAACCAGAATTAGTCGATGCAGCTGCTCAAAGGAAAGAAGTATTGGTGGTTGAATCACAAACAGATGACTTTCCATTTTAATAATAGCGGAAGACAGTAAGTCTTCCGCATTAAATATGAGGAGATGAATTATGAATACAACATCGGTTGTAACTAACGATCACAGAAAGACACTCAATGAAATGCTGGTAACTAAAAATATTCTGCTTGAATCTATCTATGCTAATGATGGAGAGATTGATGATCAGCAGTTGAAATCTCTTGAAGAATTAGAAAACAATTTACCTGTGAAAGTTGATGGGTGGGCTTGGACTTTGATGAAGAACGGTGCTATTGACAAAGAAGTAGAACTATGGCTGCAACGCAAAGAAGTGATTGACGGAATAATCAAAGTTTTGAAAAGCGGCAAAGAGAAATTGAAAGCACATGCTCATCACATAATGCAATTAAATCATTTGGATAGAATTGATGGCAGTCAATTCTGGATTAAGAGAGACTTCAGTAAGAGCAAATCGTTGATGATGGAATTAGCAGAAGATCAGTACAAGAAATATGAGCTACCTACGCTAAACGATACTCAATACAAGTTGCTGTTAAACATGGTAAAACACTTCAACGGTACATTGAAAAAAGATTTGCCATTTGAAAGCATATACACAGCGATTGAACTTGAAGAATTGCTTGAGAAGAACAAAACAGAAAAATGTAATGTCAGTGATTTACCAGAGGGACATTGTGCTATTGTAAGTGAAGAAAGACCAACGGTAAGGGTTTTCCCGAAGAAATATGTGTGATCGTTATCAAATTAATTTAAACTGCTAGTCTAGAATATCTCAATTGAATTGCTAAAATAGAATTATTTATTTAGGTTTAATTTGATTAGTGGGTGGATGAATATGCTGTTAAATAGGGGAAATTACTTCAGGCTCAAGTCGATACACTTTGCCCCGACTAGATATGTTTTAACCTTTCTTGCTTCTCTTAAGCTACACACGAAAGAAAAAACTGACGCACATAAGTTCAACTTTGCAGAAGTGGATTACCAATGAGAAAATAGAATACATATAATAACTACGAGGTACACTTATGAAAAATCTTTACGCATCTTTCATCTTAGTTGCATTTATGCTTCTGCAGAGTTGTTCATCAAAACCTGTGATTTATGATTCCGAGGCTAAACTTCCTTTCCATCATACTAAAACTAAAACTGTATTCGAATTGGCAGTGGCGAATAAAAATGGAGCCCATTTAGAGTTTGGTGTTGTTGCCGCCAAGGATGATGATACGCTTTCGTATGTTTTACTTGCGCCCTTATATAGTGGCTCAAGTGCAGACAAATTAAAAAATGTTAACTTAAACAATTCTGTCCCTTTGTTACCGAATCAGGTAAGAGAATTTATTTCAATTTTGCAACAATCCGCTGCTAAATGGGATGAGAATATTAGTAAGAAAAATGGAATCGAATACAGGTTTTTAGTTTCACCTGAATACAGAATAGTACCAGTCAGTGAAAATGTTCTGAAATGGTATCCTACTTTCAAGTACTACTTCCAGAATAATTCAGAAGGACCACTTGGAAACATAATTTTTGGAGAAGATAACCTTCAATACTATTTCCAATTAGACCAGTTGTCAGAGATAAACACGCTTATAGACTTACTCAACATAGCTTTGAATAGTAAAAATATTTAGCAAATAATAAAGTAGAGAATAGTTTGTAGAGATTTCAAATGTTGAAACAAATATTTGTTACTGTAACGCTCTTATTCATTTTAAGCGGAATGGCATCTGCTCAATTGCCTGACTTGGTCGTCTCATCCGGAAGTTTTAATCCGGTTTCTGTCGATCGAGGAGGTTACTTGACTATCTCTGCTAATGTGAAAAACCTTGGGCTAGCAAATTCACCCAATAGCCATCTATTATTCTGTTTATCAAGTTCAAGTGATTTCTCAAGCGTGATTCAGATGAGTTGTGTTTCAGTTGAACCCTTAGCGGCTGCTTCAACAAGTGAAACTAAGATCGTTACAATTCCAGTGCCTCTGACACTAAATGCAGGAGTTTATTTTGTTGGGTGGGAGGTTGATCCCTATAACGAAGTCTACGAATCTGACGAACGCAATACATTTTACTTGCCCAATACCCAATTGATTGTTACAAGCAGCTTAAGTTATCGGAAACATATTCCTTACCCTATCATTTTCATACATGGACTTACAAGTAGCGATCAAAAATGGAATTCGTTGATCGGAAAACTATCTGATTTCGGTTGGTCTTTCGGTGGTAGAATGGATTTTTGTCTGAATTACGATGGAAGTCTTTTTAGAGCAAATTTGACAGACGATATTCATGATTTTACTATGCAAACAAATCTTCAGGTTGGAGATTTCTACACAATAAATTTTGATATTGATATTAATGGGAACTTATACAATAACACAGTCGAAAGCGATCAAGCGGCGATTGTCAAACAAGGGAAAGCTTTGCAACTGGCGATCAAACATGTATTGGATAAAACGGGAAGTGGCAAGGTAATTTTAGTCGGGCACAGTATGGGTGGATTAGCTGCAAGAGAATATCTCCAGAACTCTTCAGACTGGCAAATTGATGGATATCATCATGTGGCAAAGTTGTTGACTATTGGTACTCCACATGGTGGGAGTAATATGTGGACATTCGGCGGAATACTTGGACAAGATGGATACTCTGATGCAGTGCGAGATTTACGTTGGCAATACTCTAATGGTGCGGCTGGCGTATATTTATTTGGTGGAAATGAAAACAACCTTAGCTCTATTGGATTCCATAATCTTGATGTTAACTGCAATGGTTTTGTCGGTGACAATATTATTGGACTAAATCAAAAGAATCTGCCGATAGATTTACCATATGTCTGTATAATTGGAATAGGCGGCTTAACAGGCGATGGTGTTGTTGATGCCCAGAGAGCAGACTTGAACAATTACTATAATATTCAAGCTGATACATTGTTAGTAAACGATATTCATACGAATCTGACCGACCATATAGACACTGATATTAAGGGATTGGACGAACCAACACTCTTGAAATATGCATATCGGCTTGGGGCAGATACTATCTACTATGGATTGATATCACCTCAGAGCAAAGCAAATTACTATCAAGACGATTACGACTCATATTACATAGATCTAACCTCAGCAAGTTGGCTCAACGTTCAAGTTTTGAATATACCGGTCTCAAATCTCAGGGTTGCTGTTTTTAATCAATCCAGTTCTCCGTTGGTAGTAAAAGATAGTAAAGGACTTAGCAATATTGATACTACTGCGTTATTCCCAAAAGGCAAATATTACATTGTTGTTGAAGCTGCAGCAGATGTGAACAGTTGGAAGTTTCCCTATGCGCTTAAATTACATTTAACGCCTGTGACTGATGTTAATTTACAGAATCTAGGTTCTCCAAATACTTTTCAACTGGATCAAAATTATCCCAACCCATTCAATCCGACTACAACTATAAAATATTCAATACCACAACAAGCTTTTGTTTCGATATCCGTTTATGATTTACTCGGGAGAGAGGTGGCGGTTTTGGTTAAAGAAGAAAAGTCTGCTGGCAATTATTCTGTAAAATTTGATGCTAACAATTTAAGCAGTGGCGTTTATTTATACAAAATGCAAGCAGGTAGTTTTATGGAAACGAAGAAATTAATTTTATTAAAGTAATGTATATCCATTGTTCAACGACGATAACTTTATGATTATGTATGCTGACTACATCGCATAATCCGGTAGTTGCAAAAAAAAAGATTGTTGCTCTTGGGAACGCGGGTTGAAAACAATTCAGATCTACAATTATCAAATTTTGGTTGCTTGAAAATTGCTCTTGTATTAAATTGCATGTGGAGGATGGGGAATTGAAACTTTTTACTGAAGGGAATTTAACCACAAGCACCATTGACCAGCCCGGTCAATTCAGAACAAAACACACGGGGGAAAGCCGCTTAGGTAAGACGGAAGTACACCACAATTTTGAATCTGCATCGTTAAAATATAAGACCAAGGAAGTCAGCTCAACATGTTATTGTAGATGTGATGTTATAACACAAAAAAGTGAGAATAAATCAAATAGAATTAATAAACGCTAGAAGATCTGCAACAGCCTTCATAAAGTCTGTTGGCGGGTTAATTAATGCTTAGTCTCAACAATAGCATTAGCTTTCATAAAAGAGAGGTTACAATGATAACTTTGAATCAACTCACAAAATTGTTATTCATTTTGACAATACTATTGTCCCTTTCTTCTTCCGAAATTTTTTCACAATATAAAAAATCAAAGAAAAGCAGCACGAATATAATAGGCTCACCAGTCTTGATCAGTACGGATGGGAAATATTTGGGAAATTATAATAATAATACTTATGATCCGAATAGTGTATCAAATCCATATGGCACATATGGAAACCCATATTCTTCTCAAAGTATTAATAATCCTTATAGTCGATATGGTAACCCGTATAGTAATGAAAGTGTAACAAACCCTTATGGTTCTACAGATTCACCGAAACTATTCGACAGAGATGGGAATTATTTAGGAAGAGTTAACAAAAATCAATTTGATCCCGAAAGTATAAACAACCCATATAGTGAGTATGGAAATCCATATAATCCTAATAGTGTAAAGAATCCGTATGGGAAATACGGTAATCCGTATAGTCCAAGTAGTATAACAAGCCCCTACGGAAGCGGAATAATCTTGAATCAATATGAGGGAATCAAGACAGATAATGAATTCAATACGAATACCTTAGAATTATATAGATATCAACCAAAAGATAACGATGACGAAAATTTATATGATGATAATACTTACGATAAAGAGTATGATCAAGATGAAGATGAGAGATAATTGTAAAAGGCGTTCAAAACAAATCAATAGTTTTAGGAGAGACGAATTATGAATTGGAAACCGAAAAAGATTCATCCGCCTAAACCTCCAAAACCTCCAGACAGAATTCAAAATATCCAAACTGTTCGTCCTATTGGGAAAAATGAGTGGGTGAAGGCACACTGGCGTTGGAATTATGAAACTCATCAATGGGAATGGATTTTAGGACATTGGCGAAAATAAATATTTGATTTTTTTTGTAGTCTGCAACTAATAATCGTCTCAGGCGGAATGCTGAAGTCAATCATAAAAAGTGTTACAAAGTTTGTCTGTAAATAAAAACCTTGAAGCAAGAAAAATAAGAAGTGATCAATCGGTCGATGCATTGGCCACGTAATCAGCACAACATTCGCTTAAACGCAACATGGTCAGCTACTATTAACAATAGGTAATATGAAAATAAGCAGAATAAAAATTAATAATTTCCGTTCCATCCAAAGTTCCGAGTTTCAACTTACTGACTTCAACATTTTTGTTGGACAAAATAATAGCGGGAAAACAAATTTCTTTGAAGCGATCGAATTCTTTTTTAACGGAATTGGGAAAGGCACCTCGATTGATGAATTAAAATATAGACGCATACCTGCAAATGAAATTATTGTTGAAGTTGAATTTGACGGCGCTCTTCAAGGTGCTGAACAAATGCAAAACCCAGCTAATAAAACAAAAATTGAAAATGCGCTTGCTGGTTCGGATATTGTTGTGATTAAAAGAAGGAGTTCAGACGACAAAAAAAGGACTATGTATGTTAATGGTCAAGAAGTTAGTCATGGTACTGGTTTTGACAAAGCGTTAAATGACTTTCTCCCAAAATTTGAATTTGTAAATACAAAACAATATTACGATGCAGTGGCCAAGTACTCAAAGACCACGCCGATGGGGATTATGTTGTCAAGTGTCCTGACTGCAATTTTGCAAGAGAATGAACAATATCAAGAATTTCAAAATAAGTTTAGAGAATTATTCGAAGATGATGAATCAGAAATCAAGGCACAATTTGATGACCTTGGCAATAAAGTCAAGTTATATCTTGAAAAACAATTCCCAGATTGCACAAAAGTTAAATTTGAGGTTGCATCACCACAGTTTGATGATCTATTGAAAAATTTTGATACTTCAATAGATGATGGAATTGAAACATTAGCTGAAGAAAAAGGTGATGGAATGCAACGTGCCTTAATGCTTTCAATTATTCAAGCATTTGCCGACTTCAGAAAAGCAAATGAAGATTTTGGTAAATCATTTCTGTTTTTCATTGATGAAGCTGAGATACATTTGCACCCAACGGCGCAACGAAAGCTAAAGGATGTTTTGCATACATTATCACAAACAAATGATCAAGTATTTATCAATACCCATTCTTCTGTTTTTGTTGCAGATAATTATATGGGACAAACGATTTTTAAGGTAGAAAAATTGGGAGGTGTTACCGAGATATCTCATTCTCCCGATATTGATAAACCTTACATAGTTTTTGAATTGCTTGGTGGAAGTCCTTCTGACTTATTATTGCCGAAAAATTTTCTGATAGTTGAAGGGCAGAGCGAATATGAATTATTGACAAGGGTTATCAAAAGATTTTATCCAACTAGAAAGTCAATACAAATAATAAAAGCAAATGGTGATATTGATCAAACAGAAAGGACTATCAATTCAATTGAAAAATCATTTATGCCGCTTAATTCTAGCATATATAAAAACAAACTTGTTATACTTTTAGACCAGCCGAGCGATCAAACAATTCAGGGTGTGAATCAATTTTTACAAAACTACCGTCATTTGAATGATAACAATCAATATTTTCAATTACCTCATAGAGATATTGAACAATGCTACCCAGATCATGCCGATACTGTTTATGGAAATTGGCGGAAGACTCAAGAGGAGTTAGATGCTGTGAATGCGAATGGGAAAAAGATATTTACTTCTAATAAAAAGATACAACTTGCTAAATACGTTGGTGATAATATTACTCAAGAACAATTTGAAGCAGATCTATTCATTTGTTTTAATGCACTTACTAGGTGTTGGGATCTAGCTTACTAAATAGTTAAGTCTAGCGTAGCTAACAAACTATTCAAGCGTCCGCTTTAAACCGTTCGGTGTTTGTATGATTGGGAAGTTGTGTTGTGAATGTGAGTTGATCTTTGATTGTAATGAACAAAATAAAATTATAAATAATTATTAGCGTTAGATTTACAAAGCTGCGTTGCTGTTACGGGAGACTGCTTAAAAACAACTTCGTTAGATAATTTACATAATAGGTGATAAATAAATGAGAAAGCATGAACGAACAAAATTCAAAAATGCTGTATATATCATAATTACATTATTATCATCAATATTTTTGATTGTTTCATATAATTCAGCCCTGACAAAAGAGAACTTCTATAGTGATTTACTGATTAGTCTGGGCACGAATTTATTAAGTGTTTGTCTATTGTTCTTTCTAGTAAATAAGTATTTTGGCCTAGATTCCGATGAGTCACTTCTTGAAAAAATTGAAATACTTCTCAAGCAATCGGAAGAACCAATTAGCGTTCAAAAACTATTTACTACTGTTAGTGAAAACAAACCACCGTTCAATGAATTTGTCTCTGATGCTCGGAAGTTGGACATTTTGGTGCTGACCGCAGTAAATTTATTAAGTCTGCATCAAAATACTTTCATAAGTTTAGGTAAACAAAATTGTAAGATTAGGTTATTATGCCTTAACCCTATGAGTGAAGCAGCAAGACATGTCTATGGTGGAAAACCAGATATTTACAAAGCAAATATTGAATCTGCTTCTTATGCTATAGAAAATTTGAAAAAAAATATACCTACTAATTTTGAAATACGTTTATTAAATTTTGCTCCAACACTTAGCTTAATAATAGTAAGTAAAAATCAGCAGCAAGGCAAAAAGAAAAGAGAACAATTGAATGAATCAATGCAAGTTCAATTATATTTGACAAAAAGTGCTATCGGCTCTGATAGACCAATTTTTCGGCTAACATCGGACGACAAATGGTTTGGGGTATTCAAAAAAGAATTTGATGAACTTTGGAATGATTCTATCACTTGGACCTCATTGAATAAAAAATAATTTTTAGATGATACAATGAATAAAACAAAATTAGAGAAATGTGAGTTTTGCAATTCAGAACTAGAATGGTTTATGCAAAGCGATAATTTTTATGCAATTTACAATATAGCTCCTGTCCTTACTGGCCATTCTTTAATTATTCCTAAATGGCATGTTGAAAGTGTGATGGATTTATCGGAAGAAGAATTATCGGAAATGGTGATATTTTCTCGCAAGTGTATAAAAGTATTAATAAAGGTTTTTAGTGCTGATAGTTTTAATTGGACTATCCAAGAAGGAGAAAATTCTGGTCAGACAATAAAGCATTTACATCTACATCTTATCCCACGCAAAAAAGGAGATTTAGCTCACCCTGGGGATTGGTATCCCAAACTTACACGTCAATTTAAACACGGCATAATAGATAGTAAGCGAAGACATCGCTTAACGAAAGAAGAAATAAGAATTATTGTCTCTCATATAAAAAAAATTGCCAACGATATTTAATGTAGTTAGATTGTTTTACAATAATCGCTAAGCAGCGTCTCAGCCCGACCGATTTATACGAATTAGTCGTGACGCTACTGCGTTAGTCAATGAATTTAAAATGCCGGGAAATTACAAAGTGAGACTTGATGCTTCGGATTTGGCGAGTGGGGTATATTTCTACGAAATGTTGGCTGATCAATACTATACACCCAAAAACTCGTTTTGATAAAATGACCTTAAAGCGTTCGTGAGTTGTAGGTTAGTATCATTGAATTTCATAGATGATTGTTATCTTGTAGGAATGTCAATAATCTGTTAATCGAAGAAGCAATGATGAGAGGAAGAGAGCCAGAATAAATTTGAAATAAAAATAATGTAACTCAAAAAAATGAGAAAAATTTCTTGACGATCTCAAAAAATTTTTTAAATTGGTTGTAAGCAAATTAAAGAACTAATTTCATCACTAAACATTAGCAAAAGACATCACAAAATTTTTTAAGCGTGTTTTGCTGGTGAAAAAAGGCGAAAACAAACGGGAATTGCAACTTTCGAATTAGCACTTTTTAGTCCCAAACTTTCAGGAGCTAGTTGGTGCAAGCCAGTGCAGGTTCGAGTCCTGTTCCGGGCACAATGAAAAATATTGTGATCGAAGAAAATAAAACTCTCGAACAAGCCTATCTTAACGCCTCTAAATTCGCTAAGTCTCATTACGAAAATTTTCCGGTTGTCTCGCTCTTCTTGCCCAAAGTATTAAGAAAACATGTTGCAGTAGTTTATCAATTCGCTCGTCAAGCCGATGATATTGCGGATGAGGGAAATCTGAGTGTAGAGTGTAGAGTGCAGAACCTAGAGCTATATGAAGAAAGTTTGAAAAAATGTTTGAACGGGGAATCTAAAGACGGTTTCTGGGATGCACTAAAAAAAACTATTTCCGAATTCCAGCTCTCTCCAAAGCATTTTTTTGATTTGCTGTCGGCGTTCAAACAAGACCTAATAAAAAAAAGGTACGGATCATTCGGTGAAGTTCTAGACTACTGCGAACGCTCTGCTAATCCGGTTGGAAGAATCATTTTGGAATTCTTCGGCATAAAGGAACCGGAAGCTGTTAAGTACTCAGATTCAATCTGTACTGCGCTGCAGCTCACTAATTTCTACCAAGACGTTTCAGTTGATATTATTAAAAACCGAATTTATCTACCCTTAGATGAGCTAAAGAAATTTGATGTAGAGCAAAATCAGTTTGAGTTCAAGAAAATTAATGCTAACTTTAGACAGTTATTAGAGTTTCAGGTTCAGAGAAATAGAAAGCTTTACAAGGAAGGAAGGCAACTGCTGTCGCTTCTCCCGCACCGCTTGCGAAGACAGATTTACATGACAATCCTTGGCGGTGAAAAAATATTGGAAAAGATTGAAGCGTTAGATTATGATGTTTTGAATAAGCGTCCTTCACTTTCCAAAATGGATTATATAAAGATCTTTCTAAGATCGGCGGTTTTACTAAATGATTGATTTATCCAAACAAATAGCGAAAGAAAGTAAGAGCAGTTTCTACTATGCATTTTCTCTGCTCAAACAACCTAAGCGTGACGCGATGAACACGGTTTACGCTTTCTGCCGAAAGACCGATGATATTATTGACGAGGGGAGCGACACCGACGATCTGAAGTATGAAAAACTTCGCAGATGGAGGATTGAACTGGAAAAATCTTTGCGCGGTACTTCCGAGTATCCGTTGCTTAATAAACTATCGGCGATCATTAAACAGTTTAACATTCCATTGGAACCGTTTTTCGAGTTGATTGCCGGTATGGAGATGGATCTTCAGCGGAAACGCTACCTTAGTTTTGAGGATCTCATGCAGTATTGTTATCTGGTCGCTTCAACGGTTGGATTAATGTGCATAGAAATTTTCGGTTACAAAAATAAATCAGCTAAAGATTATGCCGTCAATCTTGGTTTGGCGATGCAGTTAACAAATATATTGCGCGATGTAAAGAAAGATTCCGAGAAGGGAAGAATTTACCTGCCGCAGAAAGATTTAGCAAATTTCGATTATACCGAAAACGATCTCATGAATCATAAATACGATCCGAATTTTGTTTCGCTCATGAAATATGAAGCTAGTCGTGCGGAAGAATTTTTTGATAAGGCGAACCAATCTCTCGATCTTGATGACAAACCGACAATGTTTCCGGCTCGCGCAATGCAGCATATCTATCATAAACTTCTAACCAAAATCGAAGCCGAAAACTTTGACGTATTCAGCAAAAAGATTAAAGTTAGAAACTTAGATAAGTTATATATCTCACTTGGCGTTTGGGCAAAGTATAATCTAGTTTATTAATGAAGCGTGTTTTGGTTGTTGGCGGTGGACTCGCCGGATTATCCTCATCGGTTTATCTCTCTGATAACGGATTTGAAGTAACTCTCCTGGAAGCATCTCCGAAACTCGGCGGCAGAACTTATTCGATGTATAACGATCGTTACGAAGATTATTATGATAACGGTCAGCATATCTTAATGGGCTGCTACGATTATACTCTTGATTTCATAAACAAGATCGGCGGAGAGGATAAACTTTACTCTCAAGAATCTTTGGAAATTAATTTTGTTAAACGGGGAGGAGATTTATTTCATCTTAAGGCGAGGAAATATTTTTATCCGCTCAATCTTCTTTTTGCCGTTCTAAAATTCAAAGCGCTAAGACTCAAAGACAGATTTAAAATAATCGATTTCTTCCTTGATCTAATGTGCTGTTTAGACGAAGACTTACGGGATAAAACAGTCAAAGAGTGGCTGCGATGCAAGAAGCAAAGTGATGATAGCGTAAAAAATTTTTGGGGAATTCTTGTGGTAGGTGCTCTGAACACGACAATAGAAAAAGCTTCGGCAGAAATGTTTGCTGAAGTTTTGAAAAAAATTTTTCTTCAAGGCAGTGAAGCGTCCGCCATTGTAATTCCGAAAACTGGGTTGTCACAGCTCTTTAGTAACTTGGCATGCAAGTTCATAGAAACAAATCACGGTCAAATAATTCTTTCGGAGAAAGTTTTAGAGATTGAGGTTAGCGATAAGAGGATTACATCTGTAAGTACTGACAAAAATGTTTACAAGAATTTTGACGTTACAATATTAGCAGTCCCAACTTTTGCTTTGGCGAAAATCCAACTTACTGGCACAGCGCTTCAGTTCAATATACCGGACTTAAAATTTTCGCCAATTGTGAACATCCATCTATGGCTTTCGGAAAACCCATTCAAAGAAAAATTCTACGGGTTAATCGGTTCGGATATTCATTGGCTATTCAATCACGGAAAGCATATTACCTTAATGATGAGTGCTGCTGATCAAATAATTACTCTTGAAAGTAGCGAGATAAAAAGACATTTTTGTTCGGAGTTGGAGAAATATTTTTCTATATTTCACAGCGAAATGATTTTGGATTTCGTTGTTATTAAGGAGAAACGAGCCACTTTTATCCCGGACATCACTTCAAACCGGAAGAGGAAGGAAAAAGTTAGTTCGCAAATTGAAAATCTTTTTTTTGCTGGCGATTGGACAGATACGGATTTGCCCTCGACTATTGAAAGTGCAGTGATGAGCGGCAAATTGATCTCTGAACAAGTAATTCATTCTCTTAAGTAATTTTTTGCTTAAGAGAAATTATAGACAAATGATACTGTCAAAATAAACATGGAGGAAGAATGTCCATCCTAAAAGAAAAGCTACTTGAGAAAATAGTAGCCGAACGTCCGAGAACTGAAAAGCTGATGAAAGAGTTTGGAAATGTTAAGGTTGATGAGGTAACAATCAGTCAAGTTATTGGTGGTATGCGTGATATCAAGAGTCTTGTTACCGACATTTCCTATCTCGATCCGTTTGAAGGAATTCGTTTTCGCGGATTAACGATTCCGGAAGTTTTTGCAAAAATTCCAATAGTACCAAATGCTGAAATGCCCTCGGTTGAAGGATTCTTTTATTTCTTATTAACCGGTGATATTCCTACAGAGGCAGAAGTTGCTGAAGTAAGATCCGAATTTGATAAGAGAAGAGAAGTTCCGTCTTATGTATTCAACATTCTTAAGTCGATGCCGATCGACTCACATCCGATGACAATGTTTGCAACTGGAATTATGTCGATGCAGAAAGATTCCATTTTTGCAAAAGATTATCATAAGGGTTTGAAGAAAGCAAATTACTGGGAAGCTTATTATGAAGACGCTATGAATCTTCTCGCCAAACTTCCTGAAATAGCTGCTTTCATTTACAGACTTAAATATCGAGACGGCAAAATTATTCCTAGCGATCCAAAATTAGATTTTGGCGGAAACTTTGCTCACATGATGGGTATCGATAAACCGTACGATGATGTTGCAAGAATGTATTTTATTCTGCATAGTGATCATGAAAGCGGTAACGTGAGCGCTCATACCGGGCATTTGGTTGCTAGCGCACTTTCTGATATGTACTACGCTATCAGCGCAATGTTAAATGGTCTTGCCGGTCCATTGCACGGTTTGGCAAATGAAGAAGTTCTGAGATGGCTGCATGGCGTTATGGAAAAGATGGGCGGCAAAGTTCCAACCGAAGAAGATATGAAACAATTTGTTTATGAAACTTTGAAGACTGGAGTTATTCCTGGATTTGGCCATGCGGTGCTTAGAAAAACCGATCCAAGATACATGGCTCAAAGAGAATTTTGTTTGAAGCACCTGCCGAACGACTTGTTGTTCAAGTATGTAGATATGCTTTTCAAAGTTGTTCCTCCAATTTTGTTGGAACAAGGCAAGGCTAAAAATCCATGGCCGAATGTTGACGCTCAATCCGGCGTAATACAATGGTACTATGGTGTAAAAGAATATGAATTCTACACAGTATTATTTGGAATTGGACGTGCACTTGGTGTTTGCTCGAATATAATTTGGGCAAGAGCATTAGGTTACGCGCTGGAGAGACCAAAATCTCTTACTACCAAAATGCTGGAAGATATTGCATTCGGTAAGAAATAATTTGTCGTTTATTTTTGCCAACCAAGCCCTCGCTTAAAACGAGGGCTTTTTATTTTTAGAATGTTATTTTTGCTAAAACATTTTGGATGGTAATGGATAAGAAGAAGTTAATCCTCATCGCAAGTATCGTAGTTGTATTTGTCGGTTTGGTATTTCTTTCTGCCTACTTTTACATTAAGAGTGAAGAAAATGCTCGCCACGTTCCCATTATAATTACCGAAAATGAAAGAAGGATTTATTCACCGCCGATTCCGGATACTTTAGAATTTTGCGGAGAACGTGTCCCGCTCGAGGATTTTGATGTTCGTGAAAGGATTGATCGTGAATTTCTTGTGAATACTTACTGGCATTCGGCGATGCTGCTTTACATCAAGCGCGCGAACCGATGGTTTCCATTGATAGAACAAATTCTAAAAAAGAACGGTGTGCCTGATGATTTCAAGTTTATGGCGGTAGCAGAGAGCGGGTTAACAAATGTTGTGTCGCCTGATGGCGCAACCGGTTTTTGGCAATTAATGGAAGCGGCTGCAAAAAAGTACGGACTGGAGATCAACAATGAAGTTGATGAAAGATACAACGTTGCAAAATCAACTCAAGCAGCTTGCGATTACCTGAAAGAAGCGCATGCAAAATTTGGTACATGGACTTTAACTGCGGCATCTTACAACAATGGTATTAATGGAATAGAAAATCAGATCGGAAGACAGCAGACAAAAAATTATTACAATATGTATCTCAACGATGAAACTTACCGGTTTGTAGCGCGGGTTGTGAGTATAAAAGAAATTTTCAAAAATCCTCACAAGTACGGATTCTATTTCTCACAGAGCGATCTTTATCCCCGATTTGATACCTATGAGGTGAAGATTAACTATCCGGTGAAAGATTTTGCGCAATTTGCCAAGAATTACGGTATCAACTATAAAATTCTTAAAATATTTAATCCGTGGTTAAGAGATAACTTCTTAAAGAATAAAAGCCGGAAAAGCTACACTTTGAAGCTGCCCCAAAAGGGTGAAGTAAAAATAGAGCCGGATTCACTTTGAAATTTTGTTCTCGGAATCATCCATTTTACTTGTCCTGATATTGATATTTTTTTTTATCTTTGGCAAACAAATTGTCCAACCATTTATTTTCTTAGCAAATGCCTATCAAGAAAAAAGTTAAGTATGTTTTTGTTACGGGAGGAGTTGTATCATCGTTAGGAAAAGGTATAACTGCTTCTTCAATCGGCTTGTTGTTAAAGCTGCGCGGCTACAGCGTCACAATTCAAAAATTCGATCCATATATAAATGTTGATCCCGGAACGATGAACCCGTTTCAGCACGGAGAAGTTTATGTAACTGATGACGGCGCCGAAACCGATCTAGACTTGGGTCATTATGAAAGATTTTTAGACGTTGACATGACGCGTGCCAATAACACAACAACAGGTCAAGTCTATGATGAAGTTATTACCAAAGAAAGACGCGGCGATTATCTTGGCGCAACGGTACAAGTCATTCCTCACATCACCGATGAAATAAAGAAGCGGATGAAATTTCTTGGCGAGACGGGCAAATACGATATCGTAATTACAGAAATCGGCGGAACAGTTGGCGATATAGAGAGTCTTCCGTTCATCGAAGCGATGCGACAAATTATGCTTGAGATGGGAAGGAAGAATGCGATAAGCGTTCATGTAACGCTTGTACCGTATATTTCTTCTGCTGGAGAAATGAAAACCAAACCGACTCAGCACAGCGTAAAAAATCTGCTAGAGCTTGGAATTCAGCCGAACATTTTAGTGTGCCGATCGGAAGAAAAACTTTCGAAAGAGATTCGCGAAAAAATTGCTCTCTTCACAAATGTGAAAACAGAAGCGGTTATTTCAGCGTATGATTGCTCAACAATTTATGAAGTTCCAATAGTTTTGTATGAACAAGATTTAGATCAAATCATTCTTGATAGACTCAAACTACCGGAGCTCAATCTTAAACTTGAAGAGTGGGAAAATTTTGTTAACACGATAAAAAATCCTACCGGTACAGTGAAGATTGCGGTTACGGGAAAATATATTGAGAATAAGGACGCATACAAAAGTATTTCCGAAGCGTTCATACATGCCGGCGCAGAGAATAATGTAAAAGTTGTTGCTGATTTCATCAGTTCTGAAGAAGTTGAATCGAAAGGCGCTGAAAACCTTCTCAAAAATTATGACGGACTTCTCATTCCCGGCGGTTTTGGTGAACGGGGTATCGAAGGGAAAATTCAAGCTATCAAGTATGCACGTGAAAACAAAATTCCGTTCTTCGGAATTTGTTTAGGTCTGCAATGTGCCGTAATCGAATTTGCACGGAACGTCTGCGGACTTAAAAAAGCAAACAGCCAAGAATTCGTTAAGAATGCTTGGAGCGTCATTCACATTATGCCCGAACAACTGAAAGTACAAACGAAGGGCGCTACGATGCGTTTGGGAGCTTATCCGTGCGTTCTTAAAAGGAATACAAAATCTTTCGAAGCGTACCGCAAACCGAAAATTTCCGAACGTCACAGACACCGTTATGAAGTGAACAACAAGTTTAAAGATACTCTTGAAGAACATGGAATGATTGTAAGCGGAACGTCGCCCGATGAAAAACTCGTTGAGATGATGGAGATTACTAACCATCCATGGTTTGTAGGATGTCAATTCCATCCAGAACTAAAATCCCGCGCAACAAAGGCTCATCCGCTTTTTCGTGAATTTGTAAAAGCTGCTGTTCAATATTCCCAGAGGTCAGACAAAAATTGAAAACGAAATATTCGATCCTTGTTTTTCTTTTAATCAATTCATTCCTTTTCGGTCAGTCACAAATTCAAAGTTTAGTTCAGCAAGGAATGAATCAAGCTTACAACATGGACTTTGATTCCGCAGAAAAAACTTTTAACCGCATCATTGAAATAAAACCTAATTCACCTCAAGGTTTTTACAGAATGGCTGAGATTCATTTCTGGATTTATTTAGGTTCGAAAGACCCCGGTGAGTACCAAGTCTTTTTAAAGTTTGCCGATCTGGCTCAAACAAGAATTGATAAAATTTTGGATGACAACTCAAAAGATTATCAAACCATGTACATTGCCGGAAACTTAAATTCGTTCCGTGCAATGGCCCAAGCTACCAATAATTTGTCGGTTGACGCATTCTGGTCCAGCAAGAAAGCTGTTAATTATTTCGAAGAAACCCTAGAGTTGAATCCAAAATATTACGATGCGTACTTAGGATTGGGTTTGTTTGATTACGCCATGAGCTTCGTTCCGGATTTTTTGAAGTGGGCTGTTAACCTAACCGGATTGACTTCGGATAAAGCGCGCGGATTCCGTTATATCAAAACTGCATTTAGAAAAGGTTCGTCGGATAAAACCGAAGCGGCGTTTCATCTTTCAAAAATCTATACTGATTATTTAGCGGAGTACGACAGCGCATCGGCATTGTTACGGAACCTAATCTCAAGATATCCAAACAATACAGTTTTCACTTATCAGTATGCCGTTAATCTAATCAAGGACAAACAATTTGATCGTGCTAACGGACTTCTTAACCGCGTAATCAAGTTGAACAACAAAAAGCTGCCTCAAGTAACTGCGTTGGCATACTATAGAAAAGGTGAAATACTTTTCAAGAGAAATCAGTTCAAAGCTGCAATAGCTCAGTATGAAATATTCCTTGACCTTTCAAAGGACCTTGATTTTATTGGGAATGCTGCACTTAATACGGCGCTCAGTTATAAATTTCTGGGCAATGAAGCTGAGTATAAAAAATATTTGCTGCTTGCCAAAAACGGGAATCAAGATATTTTCGAAGATTCATATGCCGCGCAGAAGAGCGACCGATACATGAGTAATGGCATCTCTCCAGTGGAATTAAAATTAATTAAAATGAAGAATGATCTCGACGCCGGTTTGAACAAAGTTGTTTACGACAGTCTGAAAACGATGCTGGATAAAATCACTAATCGTGAAGACCAGGCGCTCGCGTACATATATTTTGGCGAGGCGTCGCTTGAATTGAGAAGATTTGCCGAAGCAGCTTACTCGGCGAGTCAAGTGATCAATCAAAGACTCTCGGCTGATAAGTGGATGACTTCGACGGCATACTTGATTGAAGCTAAAATAAAATATGCAAAAGATGATTATGCTAATGCAAAGAAGCTGTTGAAAGAAGCAGAGGATCGGAATAACTATGAGTTCAAAGATTATCTGCAGTCGCAAATAGAATGGTTGAAGCGTCGGTTGCCAAAATAGACCGAACAATTTCTTGTTAAACATTGTAAAATCTCGTCTTATTAATTGATTATTTATCCTCATTTAGATAATTTTTTCACCAAAATTTGCAAATTATGTTCAACATCGCTGTTTTTGTTTCTGGCAGGGGCTCAAACTTAAAATCAATTTTTGAAAAAGTTTCTGCAGACAAAGCAAAAATTTGTGCAGTCGTTAGCGATAAAAAAGATTGCGGCGCGGTTTCATTCGCAACAAAAAATGAAATTCCAGTTTATCTGGTGAGTTCGAAAGAGATTCCGGAGTTTTACTCTTACGAAAAATTAGCGGCGCAGCTAAAAAAGATCCCGGTCAATTTAATTGTTCTTGCGGGATTCTTGAAAAAAATTCCCGATAGTTTTGTTGATGAATTTGAGTTAAAGATTATAAACATTCATCCGGCGTTGCTGCCTTCATTCGGAGGAAAAGGAATGTACGGGATGAGTGTTCATCAAGCAGTGTTCGATTCTTCGGCTAAAGTTTCCGGCGCAACAGTTCATTTTGTTGATAAAGTTTACGATCACGGTAGGATAATTGCTCAAAGAGCAATCGATATTTCCGACGCTGAAAATGCGGAACAAATTGCAAGCAAAGTGCTTGAGTTGGAACACGAAATTCTTCCCTTTGTAATTACTAAATTTGCAGAAGGAAAGATTACAATTAATGGAAATCGAGTAGTAATTTTATAATGATTGGATGGTGTGTGTGAAGAAGTATGCGTTAATCAGTGTGTCCGATAAAACTAACATTGTAAACTTTGGACATGAGCTAAATTCTCTCGGGTATCAAGTCATAGCAACGGGCAATACATTTAAACTCCTTCAGCAAAATAAAATTGATTGCGTTGAGATAAAAAATTTTACCGGCTTCCCGGAAATTTTCGACGGACGCGTGAAGACGCTTCATCCAAAAATATTCGGTGGAATTTTGATGCGCCGCGATAATCCAACCGATCAATCTCAAGCCGAACAAAACAGTGTGAATCCCATCGATGTAATTTGCGTAAACCTTTATCCCTTCCCGCAAGTAGTTAACCGGAACGATATTTCGTTGGATGAAAAAATTGAGAACATCGATATCGGCGGACCAAGTTTAATCCGTGCCTCCGCAAAAAATTACAAATATGTTTCGGTGCTAACCGATCCTTCTCAGTACGACGGTTTTATTGCAGAATTGAAAAAAGGAACCGTTAGTTTAGAGACACGAAAGAAATTGGCGTACGATGCATTCAGCTACACTTCATACTACGATACATTGATTGCCAATTATTTTGAGAAAGAATTTGAGCTGCCTGCAAAAGCAATTAGATTGAATTACAAAAGCTCTTTTGGATTGCGTTACGGCGAGAACCCGCATCAGAAAGCATACTTGTTCGGCGACTTTGAAAACTACTTTGATATTTTGCACGGCAAAGAATTATCGTATAATAATTTAGTTGATTTGACCGCCGCAGTTGAACTTGTTAACGATATCGATGAAACTGCTGCCGTAATAATCAAACATACAAATCCTTGCGGCGCTGCAACTGGAGAAAATATTTACGAAGCTTACCTTCGCGCTCTTTCGTGCGATCCGGTTTCAGCGTACGGTGGAATTGTCGCTCTCAACAGAGAAGTTGACGAAAATTTAGCAGAAAAATTGAATGAGATTTTTCTCGAGATAGTTTGTGCCCCCGCATATAGCGACGGTGCGCTTGAGCTTTTGAAAACAAAAAAGAACCGGAGAATTGTTCGGCTAAAGAAATTGCCGGATGCCGATCAGTTACAGATAAAAACCATACCCGGCGGCGTGTTAGTGCAGGAAAAAGATAATTCGAAAATTGACTCTTCTTCATTAAAGCTTGTTACGAAAAAAAAATATACCGATAATGAAATTGAAGATTTGAAATTTGCGTGGGTGATTTGCAAGCACACAAAATCCAATGCAATCGTTTACGTGAAAAATAAAAAAGCGGTCGGTGTCGGCGCCGGACAAATGTCTAGAGTTGATTCAGCAAAAATTGCAGCTTCCAAAGCAAAACAGTTTGGCCACGATCTCAATGGAGCGGTTGCCGCTTCAGATGCTTTCTTCCCGTTTCCAGACGCGCTTCTTGAAATTATATCTAACGGGATTACCGCAGTTGTTCAGCCCGGCGGTTCTGTGCGCGACGATGAAGTTATTGCCGCTGCTAATGAGAAAAATATTTCTATGGTATTTATAGGAATCAGAAATTTTAAACACTAAGAGGAATTATGGGAATTCTGGATTTTTTTTCGACCGATGTTGCTATTGATCTTGGGACGGCTAACACTCTAATTTACATCAAGGGCAAAGGCATTGTTCTTAACGAACCCTCCATTGTTGCATTCGACAGAAATACAAAAAAAATTATCGAGCTTGGAAATAAAGCAAAGGAAATGCAAGGCAGAGAGCATAGAGAAATACGTGTTACGCGACCGATGCGCGACGGCGTGATTGCAGATTTTGAAATTGCCGAAGGAATGATAAGAGCCTTCATCAAAAAAGTTACTCCGAATTCCGTTGCGAGCAAAAGAATTGTAATTGCAGTGCCGAGCGGTGTTACAGAAGTTGAAAAAAGAGCTGTGAGAGACGCAGCCGAACACGCCGGCGCAAAAGAAGTTCATCTAATTGCCGAACCGATGTCTGCCGCAATCGGCATCGGTATCGACGTAGAAGCTCCGGTTGGAAATATGATAATCGATATCGGCGGCGGCACAACAGAAATTGCAGTAATTGCTCTTGCGGGAATTGTAAACGAGGAATCGATACGAATTGCCGGCGATGAAATGAATAATGCCATCATGCAATTCTTCAAAAAGAATTATAATCTGTTAATTGGTGAAAGAACTGCCGAAGCTATTAAATGTGAAGTGGGCAGCGCTGTTCCGCTAAAGGAAGAAGTGACAATTCAAGTAAAAGGACGCGATCTTGTCGGCGGAATTCCGAAAACTTCGGAAGTCAGCTCGGTTGAAATTCGCGAAGCGCTCAATGAAAATATTTCTCAAATTGTTGAATCGGTTAAACAAACTTTGGAAAGAACTCCGCCGGAATTATCAGCCGATATTTTAGACCGCGGCGTTATGCTCACCGGAGGCGGTGCGCTGCTTAAAGGTCTGGATGAACGAATCAGAATGGAAACCAATCTGCCAGTTCATGTTGCCGATGATCCTTTAACGGCGGTTGTAAGAGGTGCAGGTAAATGTATTGAAAATCTCAACAAGTATTCCAAGGTATTTATTCGTAAAAGAACATACTGATGTTAAACTTAATTAAAAGATTCGTCGGCAATTTTAAAGAATATGTTTTATTTGTAGTACTATCTGTTATTAGTCTCTCCATTTTATCAGCCAACGAGAAACCACAGGCGAAACATCTAAAGACATTTGCAATTGCCAGCTTTGCCGTTTTGAATCAGCTTGCAAATTCTTTCACATTAATTTTCCAACCCAATCCTTCTGTTGAAGAATTGAAAGCCGAAAATGCCCGATTGATGCTTGAACTGAACAAGTTAAGGCGATACGGTTTGGAAAATGAAGAACTCCGTTCGATGATTTCTTTCAAAGATACAAGCAAATTCCCGTTAGTGCCGGCAAAAGTTATTTCGAAACTAGTCGCCAAGACCGAAGGTAATTTTATTATCAACGTTGGTGCAAATGAACAGATCCAAAAAGGAATGCCGGTTATTACCTCTCAAGGTTTAGTTGGAATTGCATCGGAAGTGTCCGGGAATTTTACTTTGGTGAAGACACTTACAAACAGTATGCTCAGTATTGCGGTTACAATTCAGCGGATAAATGTTCAAGGAATATTAAACTACGATGGAACGAATCTTATTATTAAAAACGTTCCAACGACTTATGATGTGCAGATAGGCGATAGAGTCGAAACTTCGGATTTCAGTTCGTTGTTCCCGCCGTCTGTGCCGGTTGGTGTGATTCAGAAAAAAGAATCAAATGTTTACGGGCTGCTTCACAATCTGGTTATTAAACCGTTTGCCGATATTGCCGCCGTGAATAATGTTTTTGTGATAAAAATTGTTCCTAGTAAAGAAATCAATAACCTCGAAATGAATTTGATGAAGTGACGACTCATGTTGAATAATTATCTAAAACCGGTTTTGTATTTTATTCCGCTCGCAGTAATCCAGCTTGTTTTGGTACCGTTGATTTCCATAGATAATGTCGCGCCGAATTTTATTTTAATACTGGTTGTTTATTATACGCTTCGTAACGGACAGATTTTCGGTATGCTGCTTGGCTTCGGGCTCGGGTTCATTTTCGATTTGATTTCCGGCGGCTTGTTAGGTGCTTTCATGTTTTCGTTTACTGTTTCGGCTTTTGTAACCGGTTTCTTTTATAATGAAAATAAATTCGACACAAATCTTGCGTCATATTTCTTTCTGGTGATTCTTTTCGTTTCCAGTTTTGTCTGTCTGTTCATCTTCGGGTCAATTTCAAACTCCAGCACGAACATCGGTTTTCTCTTTCTCATAGTTGAAGAAGGAATTTTGCCGGCAATTTATACTACGTTATTTGGGATACCTTTGGTAGTGTTCAGTTCTAAGAAAGGACTACAATGAACGATACGATTTTTGGTTCGGTATTTCGGAAGAGAATTTTTTTCTTGATGGTTGTTGGTTTTTTCGCTGCGTGTGTGATGCAATTGTTCAACATGCAGATCATCGAGCATCCGATTTATTCCGAGAAGTCTGACGAAAACAGTGTTAAGCCGATTCATCAAATGGCGCCACGCGGAATTTTTTACGACCGCAATCATAAAGTGCTCGTTGGCAACAAACCGTCGTTTACTCTGCGCATCATACCGGCAGAGTATGATAAAAAACTAACTCCGTATCTCGAAGCGATACTCGGTGTCAATCCCGGCTACATTGACCACATTCTAAAGCAAAACGAAACCTATTCGAAATACATACCGAGAAAAATTGCAAAAGATGTCAGCTTCAAAGTAATTGCCTGGTACGAAGAAAATTCCGCCAAGCTGCCAGGCGTGGATTACGTGATGGAGACTCAGCGCGATTATTCATTTGGCGTTATGGGCGCTCACATGTTCGGTTACTCGAAAGAAATTCCGTCGGAAGTTCTTGAGCGCCGTAAGAATGAATATGACATAGGCGACGAAATCGGTTTCAATGGAATTGAAAAAACTTATGAAAATATTTTGCGGGGCAAGAAGGGAACAAAATATGTTCTCGTCGATTCCAAACAGAAAACAATCGGTCGTTACAAAAACGGCGCTGAGGACGAATCAGCGATTAAAGGCGATGATCTAATTTTAACGATAGATAAAGATGCTCAGGAAGTCGCCGAAGAGGAGTTCAAAGACAAGAGAGGGGCGGTTGTAGCTATCGATCCAACGAACGGAGACATCCTTGCATTTCTCAGTTCACCGGAATACGATCTGAAAGATTTTGCCACGGTCACTTCAAACGATGTTTGGAAAAAGCTGAACAACGATCCCGATAAACCAATGTTCAACCGGGCTTCGATGTCGATCTATTCACCCGGTTCAACTTTTAAAATGATTTCTGCAATAGCTGCTTTGGAAGACGGTGTTATCGACACCAACTTCACCGTAAACTGCCGCGGCGGTTTACAATTTGGAGACAGATTCTTCAAATGTCTGCACGTTCACGGTACGGTAAATATTACGACTGCAATCGAACATTCTTGCAATACTTTTTTTTACCAACTTATTCTTAAAAACGGTCTCGACCGGTGGTCTAAATATGCACGCAAATTCGGGTTCGGAAAAAAATCCGGGCTTGACATTAGTGAAGAGTCATCTGGTATAGTTCCTTCGACATCATACTACGACAAAGTTTTTGGAAAAGGGCGATGGACTAAAGGTTTACTCGTTAGTCTCGGAATCGGTCAAGGCGAACTTAGCGTTACGCCGCTTCAACTTGCTCAATATATTGGATTGATTGCCAACTTTGGTAAATCTGCCAGACCGCATTTTTTGAAAGGATACGTTGACGCCGAGACAAATAATTATGTAGAAGTAAAACCGCAGTATTACGATTTGGGAATCAGCCGCAAAACTTTTGACATTGTCCGCCACGCATTGTATTTGGTTGTGAATGGTTCCGGAACAGCGACAAACATAAAGATGCCTGATATTGCGATTGCTGGCAAAACGGGAACGGCTCAGAACCCGCACGGTAAAGATCATTCGATCTTCATCGGATTTGCGCCGTATGATAATCCTAAGATTGCCGTTGCAGTGATTGTTGAGAATGCCGGATTCGGCAGTCTTGTTGCAGCACCGATAGCACGGGATATCATTAAAGCTTATTTGCAGAAGGACAAGAAGGATGAAAAAGTAAATCAGAACCTTGCGAATGCGGTAGCAGCACAAGGAGGCAAGAAAAGTGAGAATTAACTACAAGCCGCAAGACAGATTCGACTTTGCGATTTTTCTTCCGATGATTTTTTTGATCATCGCCGGCTTGCTTGCAATTTACAGTTCAACGGTCAATCATCCCACAGCGCACGGAAATTTCCAGAAGCAACTGTACTGGGCGGTGTTTTCGGTACTTATCTTTTTTATCATTTACTATTTGCCTCAGCAAACTTTCCGGATGTTTGCCATCGTTACTTACCTTGCCGCCATATTTTTTCTGATCGCAGTTCTCGCAATAGGCAAAACAGTTTACGGATCTAAAAGCTGGTTCGGTTTCGGCGGCTTTGGGTTTCAGCCGTCCGAATTTGCAAAATTAGCGACCATCTTAATGCTTGCTTATTGGCTTACATACAAAAGCCGCGACATAAATAATTTTAAGGATATTGGTGTGGCTTTGCTCATCGGTTTTGTTCCTGTTATTTTGATAATGTTGGAACCGGATACCGGTACGTCATTCGTTTTTGTTTTCATAACGATCGCGTTGATTTTCTGGAGCGGGATCAGTCTTTTCGGCATGTTCGTCGTTCTTTCGCCAGGTGTGATGGTGGTGGCATCATTATTTGGTGTGCATGTTTTTCTTATCGCGTTAATTCTGGTTGTGATCGCTTTATTTTTTTTCAAGAAAGATTTGTTCAACAGTATAAGCGTCTTCGTTATAAATCTTGCGTCGGGTTTCTTTTTCAACTATGCGTATGCAGTTTTAAAACCTCATCAACAAAAAAGAATTTCTTCATTTCTGAATCCATATGCAGATCCGCTTGGTGCCGGTTATAACGCGCTTCAGGCAAAAGTTGCGATTGGTTCGGGCGGCTTTTTCGGCAAAGGATTTTTGCACGGCAACCAGACTCAACTCAGATTTATTCCTGAACAGTGGACTGATTTTATTTACTGCGTTATCGGCGAGGAATTCGGTTTTATCGGAAGCGTAATTGTTGTAACTCTTTTTTTTGTAATATTCATGCGGCTGCTGAAACTTTCCTCAACCGCCAAGGATAAATTCAGCGTTCTGGTTATTGTAGGAGTTCTCACGTTGTTGTTTTCGCATTTTGCGATTAACGTAGGAATGAACATTGGGATTGCGCCTGTAATCGGATTACCGTTACCGTTCCTAAGCTACGGTGGAAGTTCGCTGCTTGTTGATGTTGTGCTGCTTGGTATTGTACTTAATGTTTACCGGAATAGAAAACTTCATACATAAAATAGAATTGAAATGATTTCTGCTGCATCAAAACTGACAAATAAAACGAACAACGGACTGCACATCTGCGTGGGATTGGATAGCGACTTGAAGAAAATCCCGGCGCATCTGCTCTCAGACAAAAATCCGTTGCTTGAGTTTAACAAAATTGTTATCGAAAACAGTTACAAAGATGCATCGGCATACAAAATAAATTTTGCGTTCTATGAGAAATTCGGCTCGCAAGGTTTTGATATCATTTCGCAAACGCTGGAACTAATTCCCGACGACGTTCTAACGATTGGAGATGCAAAAAGGGGAGATATCGGCAATACTTCACAGATGTACGCCGAATCGATTTTTGATCATTTCAATTTCGATGCTGTTACTTTGCATCCTTACATGGGGCACGATTCACTGAGCCCGTTTCTGGAATACAAAGACAAACTTAATTTTATTCTCGCGCTCACATCCAACAGCGGATCTGCTGATTTTGAAAAACTCCGCTTGGAAGGCGGAACGTTCCTCTATCAAAATGTCATTCAAAAAGTTAGTGAGTGGAACCAACATAAAAATTGCGGAATTGTTTTCGGCGCAACTAATTCGGAAGAACTGAAAATGAATATCAGCTCATTCGACGGTTTGCCGGTACTCCTTCCTGGTGTCGGCGTTCAAGGCGGAAGTCTGGATGATGTTGTTCGAATCTTTTCCGAAGCGAAGAATCAAAATTATATTGTTAATATTAGCCGCTCGCTTATCTATTCTGATTCAACCAAAAACTTCGGCGAAGTTTTAAACAAAACTCTCAAAAGCTACAATCACTCCGTTCAATCGCTAAAATAAATTAGTTAACAATAGCTTTTAGATTCATATTATATTAATTTAAAATCAGAAGTAAGAGTTCTATCATTATTTCCTTTACGTTAAGTTCGCATTCAATCGCGGATTAAAATGCATAAAGAGCCCAAGGTAAGCGAAAGCTCACTCTACCAAGTATGGAAAGACCAAAGATTCAAATCCTCTCTTAAAACCGGAACTGGCGATGAAATTACGGTGCTCGATGCCGGTAATCATAGCGATTCTACAAGCGGTCCAGATTTCAAAAACGCACGGATTCGAATCGGCAACCTTACGTACGTCGGCGATATCGAGATCGACAGCAACTACTCGGATTGGAAATCGCACGGACACAACATAGACAACAAATACTCCAAAGTTGTTTTGCACGCCTCACTCTTCAATAGAAATCATTACGGATTTGTGTACACGCGCGACGGAAGGAAAATCCCTTCAATTTGTCTTTCGGAATTCATCGATCCATCAATTTTTGAAAATTTCCGAAAAGAAGCGAGCCATGATCAGACAGAAGCAAAGTCGGATTTGAAATGCAGCGATGCAATCAAGTCAATTGAAAGTGCGACGAAAGAAAAATTTTTGTATCAGCTCGGTGCTCAAAGGTTCGAAAAGAAATGCAAGAAAGTTTACGACCGTTTGAAGGAAATACAGTTTCTGAAAGAACTTAACATTAAGGAGCCGGTCGTTTCGTATGAATTGACGAGTAAATTTCATGAGAAAGAATTCAAGCATTCGGATTTTGTCTCGAAAGAAATTTGGATGCAGCTTTTTTACGAACTTGTGTTTGAAGCGCTCGGATATTCGAAAAACAAATCCCAGATGATGAGCCTTGCACAAGCGGCAAACATTCCGTTTCTGCTGAAGATCGAACAAGACGGGGTTATTATTGAAAAATATGAATCGGCTCTTCTTACCATAAGCGGTTTGGCAAATAGTAAGGAAAGCGTTACCGAGCAGGTATCGAAAGAATATCTGGAGAGAATTTCGCTATACTGGAATTCGATCGGTTCGTTATATGACGGCAAAATTTTTGATGAAGCTCATTGGCATTTCTTCCGGTTGCGCCCTCAAAATTTCCCAACAGTCCGGATTGCCGGCGGCGCGCGGCTTTTAAAAGAGCTTATTCATAATAATCTTATCGGGACACTCGCCAAGAAGATCGTAGAAATCCATAATCTTACCGTGCTAATAAATTCTTTGAGATCGCTTTTCGTAATTAGATCCGACGGCTTCTGGAAAAATCATTATGTGCTTGATCAGCCGGCAAACGGAGAGATTAAATATTTCATTGGCGCTTCGCGTGCGGATGAAATTGTTGTAAATGTAATTCTGCCTTTCTTCGCCGTTTATTTCGAAGTTTTCGGCAACCAGAATGTTTCGAAGAAAATTCTGAAGATTTACGGAATCTATGAGCAGAAATCCGAGAACCAAATTATTACCGACGTTGCGGAGGCGCTCGATCTAAAAGATTTGATGAAGCGGACAATTTATTCTCAGGGAATGATTGAGTTGTTCAGAAATTTCTGTTCGAAAAATAAATGTTTGGAATGTGAAATAGGGAAGATGGTTTTTAATTAGTTGGAATTGCCTGTAAGTCGGTTGATTTCGTCCCGTAATTTTACCGCCCGCTCGTAATCTTCTTTTTCTATTGCCTCTCTCAACAAATCCTGTAGTTGAGCCAAGCGTGTTTCCGGAGTGCTTTTCTTTGGAGTTTTATGTTCTGTACTGCCTGGGGTGTCGATAGCTGAATTAATCTCTTCTTCACTTTCTTCGCTTGATGGTACAAATGCGGCGATCTTCATAACATCTTCGGACACATAAAGCGGTGCGCCTGTACGGACGGCTAGCGCAATTGCATCGCTAGGACGCGAATCAATTTCATTCGTCATAGAAGAAATTTCTAAGATGATCTTTGCATAAAAAGTATTTTCTCTTAACTCGTTAATAATAATTTCCGATATAGTGCCGCCCAAATTTTCGATAACATTCTTCATCAGATCGTGTGTTAACGGCCGCGGCGGTTTAATACCTTCCATTTCAAGTGCAATCGATTGTGCTTCGAATTGACCAATGATAATCGGCAATCTGCGTACACCGTAAATTTCTTTCAGCAGCAAAGCATAAGCTCCGCCAGCCGAAGGGCTGGCGGATAATCCTAATATCTCAACTTGAATCTTATTCACAATACTCTTCTATGATTTTATTTTCTTTATCTCTTCCGTTAATACCGGAACCACTTCAAAAAGATCTCCAACTATTCCGTAATCTGCAACTTGAAAAATCGGTGCATCTTTATCTTTATTGATAGCGATAATATACTTAGAAGAACGCATTCCGGCTAAATGTTGAATCGCTCCGGAAATTCCAAGTGCAATATATAGAGTTGGCGAAACAGTTTTTCCGGTTTGACCGACTTGCTCACCGTGCGGGCGCCATCCGGCATCAACCGCAGCTCTTGAAGCGCCGGTTGCGGCGCCGAGAACATTTGCCAATTCTTCAACAAGGTGAAAATGTTCCGGTCCTTTCAAACCGCGTCCTCCGGAAACAATTATATCGGCTTCCGCAACATCCAGTTTGCCTTCCGCCTTTTTAATATCCGTGACTTTAACATTTAACTTT
The DNA here is from genome assembly GCA_021820065.1 of Bacteroidota bacterium. Classification (GTDB taxonomy): domain Bacteria; phylum Bacteroidota; class Ignavibacteria; order Ignavibacteriales; family Melioribacteraceae; genus Fen-1258. The sequence continues at coordinate 78,370 of JAKAEE010000004.1, forward strand.
GGCGCTTCAGCGTTAACAAGGTTGATTTCAGCTTTGTTCCCGCTCGCTGTACCGGGATTGAAAACATTAGGTCTAAGCGAAAAGATTTTCTTAGCCGAAGTGATTTTTAAATCGACCAAAGCTTTGCCGGCATAAACCGGTCTTGTTGCAATGATTTCTCCGTTCTCAAAGTTCAATGCGGTGCAATCCATTGCCAAGCCGGCATCAATTTGTGCACTCAACCTCGGCGCTAAATCTTTTCCTAAAGATGTATTGCCGAAAAACAAAATATCGAAGCCGTTATCATTTACAAATTTTGTAATTAGTTCAGTATAAGCGCTCGGTGAATAGTTAGCCAAATCGGAATTCTTTAAGTGCGTCACCTTGCCGATTCCGTAACTGCCGAGAGAATCCAAATTGCTGATGTCGTTGCCTATCGCTAATGCTTCTGCGTTTCCGGAAAGTTTTGATGCGAAGTCTGATGCAACCTTAGCAGCTTCGAGAGATGATTTTTTTATTTGCCCGTCTCTTTGTTCGATGAAAACTAAAATTTTATTTGCCATGTTGCCCTCTTAAATTACTTTTGCTTCTTCTCTTAATAAACGAACCAATTCCGGAACGACAGTTGCGTCAGATCCTAGAATCTTTCCAGCCTGTTTGGATGGCGGTCTCTTCATTGCAATAACTTCAGTAAAGTTGGTTGCAGCAGCCGGTGATTTTTCGGCAATCTCTTTTTTCTTAGCAGCCATTATACCTTTTAGAGAAGCATAGCGCGGTTCGTTCAGACCTTTCTGAGCAGTAATGAGAGCAGGCAGCGTTGTTTCAACTATTTCTTTGCCTCCTTCAATTTCTCTTTCGCAAGTAATTTTATTTCCGTCGAGCGCAAAACTTACAGCGACGGAAATGCAATTGTAACCTAATAACTCGGCTGTAATTTGTCCTATGGCAGAGTTATCATAATCAACCGATTGTTTGCCGAAGAAAACCAACTCTGCGCCTTGGGCTTTGATTTCTTCTGCAAGAGCTTTTGCAACCGATAAAGAATCGCGATAACCGCCGTCTTTGAGGAGAACGGCATTATCAATCCCCATTGCAAGTGCTTTTCTTAATGTCTCTTTGTTGGCGTCCGAGCCCAAACTGATTGCCACAGTCTCGCCGCCAAGTTTTTCTTTTGTCTTCAATGCTTCTTCAATAGCAAACTCGTCGTAAGGATTAACAACATACGTAACACCATTGGGGTCTATTGTTTTTCCATCGCTTCCGATGTTAATCTTTGCCGCAGTATCAGGAACATGGCTGACACAAACTGCAATTTTCATTACACCTCCGAGATTTCAAAAAGATTTGTGGATTATTTTTTTCAAATCATTGCTGAAACAAATATAATTAAAATTTATTTTTGTGAGGCAATTTTATAAATTGAATCAGAACTCAAGTAGTTTTATATGAATGACGAACTTCAGACCGGAAAAATCAGCCCGGAAGAAGATGAAGAAATTTCTATTGCTCTCCCTTACAGAGTTGTGTTGTTCAATGATGAATGGCACAGTTTCGACGAGGTGATAAATCAAATTGTTAAAGCAGTTAAATGCAGTTACGAAGAAGCGCGTTCATTTGCATTTGAAGCGCACGTTAAAGGCAAAGCGGTTGTTTTCAAAGGTGAACTTAGCAAATGTTTAAAAGTCACTTCGGTTCTTGAAGAAATTAGTTTACATACCCAAATAGTCTCGTAAAAGGTCTATCTATTCATTAATCTTTTCCTCTAGATTTTATATATATTTTGACAACAAATTGGTTCCTCTAATTTTCGAGAGAGTTTATGCAGATAGGTTTAGTTGGTCTTCAATATTCAGGTAAAACCACTTTATTCCACACACTTTCCAAGAACAGTTCTGCGTCAGCGGCAAAAGAAGAAGCAGCAGTTGAAGTAGTAAAAGTACCGGATGAACGGCTCGATAATCTCACAAAAGTTTTTAATCCCAAGAAACAAATAAACGCAACGATAGAAGTGTTTGATCTTCCCGGTCTGAAAATGTCCGAAGACAATAAAGTTAAAATTACTTCGGCATTTTTGAACGGTGTACGAAACAACGACGCACTGTTTTATGTCGTTCGCTCATTTGCGGATGATTCGGTTATCCATCCAATGAAATCGATTGATTCGTTACGCGACATAGAATTCCTTGAAACGGAATTTTTGCTTTCAGATTTGGCATTTTTGGAATCGCGTATCGAAAAACTAAAAAAGGATTTGCTGAAATCGAAAGACGAAAAGCTGAAACGCGAATTGCCGCTACTTGAAAAGTGTATGGCTCATTGCGAACAAGAGATGCCGCTGAGAACTTTTGCGTTTGATGAAAACGAGAAAAAACTTTTATCCGGCTACCAACTTTTAACGCTTAAGTCTCTCGGTATAGCGGTAAATTTTGATGAGGGTTCTATCACCAACGTTGATTCCGAAATAGAAAAAATTAAATTGAAGTTGGTTAAGAACGGCGCGATTATAATTCCGTTTTTTGCCAAGATTGAACTGGAACTATCTGCACTTGGAACTGAAGACCAAGAAACTTTTATGAATGATTATGGTATTAAGGAATCGGCTTTAACAAAAATTTTGCGAACGTCGTATGAACTGCTCGGACTTCAATCATTCTTTACTGTCGGTGAAGACGAATGCCGCGCATGGACTATCAAGAAAAACTATACTGCACAGCTGGCGGCTGGAGTGATTCATACAGATTTCTTTAATAAGTTCATTAGAGCGGAAGTTGTTCATTACGAAGATTTTATGAAATACGAATCGTTCAGCAAATGTAAAGATGCCGGAGTGTGGCGGCTTGAAGGAAAAGAATATATTGTTAAAGACGGAGATATTCTAAATATTCGTCATAATTAAATTTAGTCGGGAGGAAAAATGTCAACATCAGCAATTGATGGACTTGTACCGCAGCTTGTTTGGAAAAGGTTCTTCGAGATCAGTCAGATTCCGCGTCCGTCCAAAAGTGAAGAACGGATACGTTTGTATCTAAGAAATTTTGCGGGTCAAAATAATTTAGATATGAAAGAAGATGATGCCGGCAACATTGTGATGCTGGTTCAGCCGAGTTCCGGATTTGAGAACGCACCGACAGTTGTTCTTCAAGGTCATGTTGACATGGTATGTGAGAAGAACAAAGAAACCGATCATGATTTTAATAATGATCCGATTAAACTGAAACGTGAAGGTGAATGGCTAACGGCAGAAGGCACAACACTCGGTGCAGACAATGGAATAGGAGTTGCGGCGGCATTAGCAGTTTCTCAAGATGAGGATTTTGAACACGGTCCGCTCGAATTATTATTTACCGTTGATGAAGAAACCGGTCTGACCGGAGCGAATAATCTTCAGAAAGGATTCATCACAGGAAAGACTTTGCTGAACCTTGATACTGAAGAAGACGGCGCGTTTTACGTTGGATGCTCTGGCGGAATGGATACTGTTGGAACATACAAACTTGAAACAGAAAGTGCCGTCGATGGTTATCAAGCGTATTCAATTTTTATCAGTGGATTGAAAGGCGGGCATTCCGGTATAAATATTTCTGAAGGCAGGGCAAACGCAATTAAACTTCTTGGGTATCTTCTCGACCGTCTGACCAGTTTGAACTATCAGTTGATCGACATACAAGGCGGTTCGAAGAGGAATGCCATACCGCGCGAAGCCGAAGCCGTAATAACGATGAATCCCGATTTGGATTCCGATGCTCGCGAAATTATAAACGGATTTTCTTTGGAATCTATTCTTGAGTTCAAAGGTGTTGATGAAAACATTAGAATAACATTTGAGAAAAAAGATTTGCCGGAAGGCAATAGACCCGCGTTGCGCAAACAGTTTGCTGAAAAGATTATCAGTGCAATTTTAGCGATGCCGCACGGCGTTTTGGCAATGAGTAAAGAAATTCCCGGTCTGGTTGAAACATCGACAAACCTTGCGACAATAAATATCGAAGGTAAAGAAGTAAGAATCGGCACCAGTCAAAGAAGTTCTTTGGAGAATGCTAAGAAAGAGATTGCGCGAACTGTCCGCGCTGTTTTCGAATTATCCGGCGCAAAAGTTAAAGTTGGGGACGGCTATCCCGGCTGGCAGCCTAAAATGGATTCGAAGATTTTGAAGCTGTCTAAGAAAGTTTTTCAACATCTATTTTCCAGCGAGCCGCTGGTCAAAGCCGTTCATGCGGGACTAGAATGCGGAATTCTAAGCGACAAATATCCCGGTCTCGAAATGATTTCTTTTGGACCGACAATTGAAGGCGCTCATTCACCGGACGAACGAGTTAACATAGCCGATGTTGAAAAATTTTACCTGCTGTTGAAAGATATTCTTACCGAGATCGCGAAGAAGAAGTAAAAACGTTAAGTGACTTAACAGAAAGGAAGAGCTATAACTAAATAAAGAAGAAAAAAATGAAAAAAGAAATTAAGCTTTATCCCGTCACGAGAATCGATTCGATACAGGATATGGTACTGAAGTCTGCAAAAAACTTCGGACCGAAACTCGCCCTTGAGGATCTAAATGACACTCCCATCAACAAAGTTACCTACCGCGAATTACTAGACAACATTTTAAGATTCGGCAGAGCGCTTCAAGATTTAGGCATAAAAGAAAGAACTCACATTGCGGTTATTGGCGAAAACCGTGTTCAATGGGCAATCAGTTATTTAACGGCTATGTGTTTCAATTATGTAGTAGTGCCGATTGATAAAAACCTGACGACGAATGAAATAATGAATATCTTGCATGAATCTGATTCCGAAGCGATTATTTTTTCCGGCACTTACTCCGGCATTATGGCTGAGGGAAGAAATTTTCTTAAGAAGCTGAAACACTATATCTGCATGGATGAAACGCGTGAAGAGAAATCGTTTTACGGAATGACTGAACTGATTAGAAAGACAAAACCGAAAGAGATTGATGAGCTTCCGAAAATTATTCCGGATGATCTTGCGGAAATTATTTTTACATCCGGTTCTCTCGGTAGAGCAAAAGGAGTTATGCTTTCTCAAAAAAATCTTGCCGCAAATCTTGTTGATATGGTGAGCATGGTTTTGATTACCGAGAAAGACCGTTTCCTTTCCGTTCTTCCGATGCATCATACTTATGAATGCACTTGCGGAATGCTGTGCCCGTTGTATTCCGGCGCTTCTGCTCATTATGCAAGATCGTTAAAAACAATTGTGGATGATCTTCAAACGGTGAAAGCAACAATTTTGCTTGCGGTTCCTCTTCTTTACGACAAAGTGTTTAAGAGAATTCAGAAGGGAATCAAAGAAGACAAAATGAAATCCAAAATTGTACCGCCGCTTGTTAAGGTAACAAATCTGCTCACAACTGTGGGTCTCAAAGATGTGAAGAAGAAAATATTTCATGAACTTCACTCGAAGTTCGGCGGTTCGGTTAGATTGTTTATTGCCGGCGGCGCTGCGCCTGATCCTATGGTTGCCAAAGGTCTTCGCGAGTTCGGTTTCAATTTCATACAAGGATATGGTTTAACAGAAACGTCTCCGATACTAACGCTCAATCAAGTAGATAATTTCAAAGATGATGCGGCTGGTATTCCGCTTCCATCGGTTCAAATAAAAATTAATAATCCGGATGATAACGGCAGCGGCGAGATTTGGGCGAAAGCACCCACAGTAATGATCGGTTACTATAAAAACGAAAAGGCGACTGAAGACACAATGGAAAACGGATGGTTCAAAACCGGCGACATCGGTTATATTGACGAAGATAATTTTTTGCATATTAACGGCAGAAAGAAAAATGTGATCATCTCAAAAAGCGGCAAGAATGTTTTTCCTGAAGAGATCGAGGATGTGCTTAACCGCAGCCCCTTCATTCTTGAATCGCTTGTTTCCGGCGAAGAAGATCCGAAGCAGGGTGAAATTATTTCCGCTCAGATTGTAGTTGATGCCGAAATGTTTATTGAACTCGCCGAGATGAAGAATATCAAGATTAATGAAGAACTTCTGCATAAGACGGTTGCCGAAGAAGTTGAAAAAGCAAACAAGCAATTGCCGGCTCACAAGCAAATAAAGAAGTTCAACATCCGCGAAAATGAATTTGAAAAGACAACAACGCAAAAAATTAAAAGGTACTTGGTCAATCACGGCAACTAAATTTGCTGTCGGTAAGAAATTCAAAAGCTCCATCTTTGGAGCTTTTATTTTAAATTAGCGTTGCAGTAATGTGAAAGGTATTTGATGAAGAAATGGATTGCTGTTCTGCTTGTAATATCAATCTCAATTGTACACGGCACCGGTCGCGGCGACAAAAACATAATGGCTGGACAAATTGATGTGTTGAGCTACACAATAAATTTGGAGATTAGCGACAGTACTGATAGTATAAACGCAACAACTGAAATTTCATTTAGCGTTCTGAAAGATTTGGACACTCTCAAATTTAATTTGAAGGATATGAATGTAACTGATTGTTCGCTGGATGGTCAAAAGATACTTTTTCAAACGAACGACGGTATTCTTCTGCTCGCAGCACAAAACCGACTAGCTAGAAACTCGATTCATCGTTTGGTGGTCAGTTATAACGGTACGCCGACAGACGGTTTGTTCATCGGAAAAAACAAGTACGGAAAGTTTTGCGTATTCGCGGATAACTGGCCTAACCGCGCAAGTTATTGGTTCCCGTGTATCGATCATCCGTCGGATAAAGCCAAAGTTACGTTTCATATAACGCTACCGAAGAAGTATGAAGTGATTGCAAACGGCGATGAAACAGAATTTGCATCTTCAGGCAGAACCGCAGAGTATTCATATTCAATATCCGTTCCGATTACCACATATTGCATGGTGTTCGGGGCATGTGACTTTTCAATCTCCAAGACTCAAACATCGTCCGGCGTTCCGGTCTATTATTATACATTTCCAGAGGACAGTATTACTGCTGCAAAATCATTTCAAAATGTTCCCGACATAATAAAATATTTTGAAAGTGTGATTGGGCCATATCCGTATTCCAAACTGGCTTTAGTCGAATCATCAACAAAATACGGTGGGATGGAAAACAGCAGCGCGATTTTTTTGCCGGAGAGAAGTCCGTCTTTTACCGGCAGAAGAAATAATGATGAAACTATTGCGCACGAAATTGCTCATCAATGGTTCGGTGATGATGTATCGATTTCCAACTGGACTGATCTCTGGTTAAGCGAGGGATTCGCGACATACTTTTCCGCACTTTACTTCGAATCACGCTTCGGGGAAGAGCGATTTAATCAACGGCTGGAACGAATCAAAGAAGCATATTCTAGAGGTCATCGGAATGATGCGGCGGTGGTTACCGATAACTATTCCAAACTAGAAGAATTGTTGAACGTGGAAAACTACGACAAGGGCGCTTTGTTTTTAAACGCGTTAAGAAAGTTTATTGGCGATGAATCTTTTTTCAAAGGGATCAAAGAATATTACAAAGAGTTTAAACACTCCAATGTTTCAACGGACGACTTCAAGAAAGTTATGTGGTCGGTCTCTCACGCTAATTTGGATGAGTTATTTCGCAAGTGGCTTTATGAACCCGATTCGGATAATTTGGTAAAATAAATCTAGCCGAAGAGTTTCCGAAACATGAGGGCAGCACAAAAGGGAGTAAAATTCATTGTGAAGTAATAACATTCACTTACCTTTGATTCTAGTTTTTATCTTAACGTAGAGTGAGGATGATTAACAAGCGGCAGCGTAATTCGCTGCGTCATCGATCAATTTTTTTAGATCTATCGGTTTTCGCATGAATCCTGTTGCACCGGCGTCGATTGATCTTTGTTCTTCAAAGTTTAAGGCGTGACCGGTTATTACAAAAATAGGGGTTCTCTTGTAGGTATCAATCTTCCGAAGTTCTTGAACAAGATCAATTCCGTCGCTTGTGCTGCCACGCAACGAAAGATCCATAATGAACAAACTATACTTCTCGTTTTCTAATAACGCATGAAATTCTTCGGATGTCCTTGCAGCAGTAATTTCAAAATATTTCTTTAGTGCGTATTTGTAAATATTAATTGTTGATTCGTCATCTTCAACGATTAACAGTTTGCCTTTCTTTTCCATAGTCAGTTTAAATGGTTTAAGTTGATATATCTTACTAACAATTTCTTAAAACTTATGGTTCCAACTTTAACAAATTGTGTGACGAAGCTAACATCTATATGTTAACTTACTAATCGGCTGGTGTAAATAAAGTACAATCAAAAAGGGCAATTACTTGAGGCGCCGGTCGGATTCGTCCCGCTGCACTAAAGCGGGATTGCAGACCTTCGCAACTATCAACGAACTTCTAATTCTTTTTGAGGCGCCGGTCGGATTCGAACCGACGAATAAAGGTTTTGCAGACCTTCCCCTTAAGCCACTTGGGTACAGCGCC
>JAKAEE010000049.1 GCA_021820065.1 Bacteroidota bacterium
AGATATTTTTATTGCGGGACCTAGTGAACTATCCGCCGGATTCCAGTAATATTCTTGTTTCGAATACGTAATCATTTTTATTGGTGTTGTCTTAATTGTCCCATGCTGTTTTTCATAAGATTCAACTATTAAAAAAGTATGCGGTTTATCAAACATGTCTTCGGTTAACTCTGAACATAAAGTTTGTCGATATTTATCAAAATATGAAACAACGGGCGTAAAAGATGCTGTATCAAACAGTATTTGGGAAACTATAGAGTTGGTGGAGTCGACCTGAACAGATTTGTATAGTCCCCAAGTTCCTACTAAATAATTATCAACGGTACTCTCTACCGAGCAACTTGTTAAATAAACAACGGATACGCAAATAAAAATGAGCTTATGAAAATTCGTCCCCACGAGTGCCTTCCCTTATTCTCATTAGAACTTATTACAAAAAAAGAAATTGTTCAATGCTTTTGTTTTGGGCGAAGCGGTTGCGAATGTGATACTGTAACACATCGATCAATTATTAGTTAAATCTATAATTCAAAATAATGTTTATCGTATTGAAATTTTGCCAATGTTTTATATCCGTTACATAAGAAGGCGGCTCCATATTCACATAATCAAGTTGTATTGTCAAAGGCAAAAGTGACGGTAAAAAATCTTCCAACTTAATTTTCACACCAAAACCGTATGTGAAACTTTCAAACTTGTCTTTACTGTTAACGTACATGACTTGCTTTTCATTGTAGAAGCCCGCTCTAAAAAATAAAATATCTAACAGCGAAAGCTCGCTTCCAATTTTAAACGCTGTTCGGTATTGTGAATTAAGCAAATCTTGATATTCAAAACCAAGAATGAATCCTACCAAATACGCTTTTGGGTAAAGTGATTGATCCGAATATTGAATCGAATTTGACATCCCAAACCTAAAGATTGAGGGGAAATACTCTTTTTGCGAGAGGTAGTCTGAGGGGTACTCCATTGCCTGGTTGAAAACATTTTTTATTTGTGTTGCGGCTATTAAGTTGTAATTTATATTTGAATTATTGATCAAAGTAAATGATCGTGAAATGCCTATTTCAAAAAAAGTGCTTTGATAATTCTTGTCCGGTGATATGCCGTCAACAAACAAATTTCCGCTTACTCCATAATTGAGCAATCCATTTATTCCGTTAGCATAGGTAACAGTATATATGGTTCTAATGCCGCGATATTTTAATGGCAAATCTGGATAGTTAGCTCCAGTATAATAACTAATCATCCCGTAATCTATTACAGCAACATTAAACCCAAACGCGCCGTATTTATTACTGTTATATGTCGCACCGGCAAAATGGTAATTTAAATCTTTTGCCAGATAAAACGGCGAGCTATGGGAATAAAATAACGCCACACCCGATGAGTTAATCAGGTTAGCAGGATTTGAATTGGAAACGAAATAAGAATCATAATCCAGAGTAACTATTCTTCCCATAGCTTCAGTTCTTGCACTTGCGAGCCTTCCAAAAAATATTTCAACTGCAGATTCTTCATAATTTTGCGCCACAGCTGAACCCGCCAATAGAAATACCAGCATCATTATTTTCTTCACTTTAAACTCCTACATTAATGGAACAAAAAGAAAACTTAGATTGAATATTGAGATAAGCCTATGGACATTTTCCCCACAGCCGACCTCCCCTATTCTATTTTTAACATATAACAAAAAAACTAATTGTTCAATGCTTTTGTTTTGGGTGAGGCTACCTTTTAACCGGACTGATATTTATATCGTCAAACCAAACTTTGCCGCCGGAGTTGGCTCGACTGAGCTCGCCGAAGTTCTGCGAGCTTCCGATGCCGGCAATTATCAGCACTTTGATTGTGCCGGGAGGAATTTTGAAAAGTGTTTTAACTTGTTTCCAGTTTTGCGTTCCGGTAACCGGATTCAATGTTTCCGTTGTTGCGCTGCCTAACATTTTATTTTCGGCGTTCCAACATTCTACTTCAATGAATGGCGAACTTTTTATTCCTTCTGTTTTTATCCAGCCACTCAATTCGTAAACAGCCGGTTTCAAACCGTCAACTCTTCTAACCCAATTGTAAACGTTGTTGGTTGAAGGATGCGTTTTAGAAATTGAAATCGAAATTGATTTGTCCCCGCTGTGCGCTACGGAATTATCGACAGCCAAGCGGGCATACTTAACCGTTTGCGGCAACAGATTCGATGTCCATCCGTCGGGATTATCGTCGTCAAAATTATTTTCGAATCCGCCGTTAAGTTTATCATGTACTACACTGCTGCATGACACAGAAAGAAAAACCGTCAACAAAAGAAATTTCAAAATGAATCTTAGTCTTCTTAACATAAATACCAGTTGTTACAAAATGATGCTTCGGAAGTCTTCCTCACCGGCTCAAAAGAAAAATCTGGCGCCGAATCCGGCATCAAAACCAAATCCGGTTGAGCTGACGAGTTGAAGAGTGGGTACTAATTCCAGAAATATGTCGATCGGTGTAGAGCGCGGAAGCCATTCTATGCCAATGATACCTCTAACAGCAAACGTTCCGGAATATTGCGGACCGGTATTTATTCTTCCTCCAATTCCGTAATACAACGGGAATTGGCTGTTGATTGCGGTATAAGAATGCCAAAGGTAATCTACATGAAAATGAGTGCGCGTCACACGATCATAATCCGGATCAAATCCGTTAATTCTATAACCTTCAACAGACCAGCCAAGTCCAAATGCCAAAGCGTTCTCGTTCGATAACCAAAGTTTCGCGCTCAAACCCGTCGGCTCGCCTACTATTACGCCCAATCCAAATTTTCTAGTCTGAGCTTCAGAATTTTGAATTGAAAAAATCGTTATCAGAAAAAGCGGAACAACAAAAAGATATTTCATTTCAACTCCACAATAGAAAATTAATCTGCAATTGTTAAAAGAGATGGAAGACAAGCCGAGTAGACCCGCCTTCCATCATGTAGTTATGAGGTCAACAACTACTTTAGTAAAACCATTTTCTTAATTGCAATCTGACTTCCGGCTTTCAATTGATAGAAATAAATGCCCGACGCCAGATTAGCCGCGTTGAAATTGACAACATGAGAACCGGCATCTATTGGACCGTTAATCAGCGTTGCAACTTCTTGACCTATTATGTTGAACACTTTCAGCGTAACGTTTTCTGGGTGCGCCATTGTAAAACTAATGTTCGTAGAAGGATTGAACGGGTTTGGATAATTTTGCTTAAGCTCGAACGTAGTGGGAATAGTTGCCTTGCTGCCGCCGTCAACAGAAGTAACTGCGCCGGAAACTTGTTGAACTTGAACCGCGCTAAGACTTCCGTTTGGATTCTGATTAGCCCATACAGTCACCGTTTGTCCGGCTTGTATTGATGAAGATTGAATTTGAGTAAACGATGAACTGATGAAGACTGTTTTGCCGCTTAACGTGAACGAAGGAACCGAAAGTTGAAGCGTGTTTGATGTTGTTGAAGTTACAACGCCGTTGAACATAACGGAGTTGGGTTCGCTCTCAACCTCAATTCTAACGGCAAGATTTGTACCCGCACTTGGCTTGGTATATCGCACTTCAACAAATTGCCCAACCTTAAGACTATCGAACGTAACCACTTTACCAAACTCACTATAATAGATTGTGTTTTGATCTGTAGCCAATGTGAGTCCGGCAACAAACAATTGACTTGTTCCAAGAGAATCAATCTTGCCGGAAACTTCAAACTCATTGTTCGAATGAACTTTGATAAGTTTGGCAACCAAAATACCGTTTGCATTCAGAACGCCTTTAACTTCCACTTTCAATCCCAGCGTTAGACTTAAGAAAGTGATCATGCCGTTTCCGTTGCCTTTGAAGACTGTAGTTGAATCGACAAGAAATGTCTTGTTCGATACGGTTAATGAATTTGAAGTCAATAAATCAATCGTTCCTTCTACAACTATGAACGGACGCCAGAAATCATTTACTCTAACTCTAACAGCATAGTATTGATTCGAACCCTGAACGGTGCCTTCAACAGTTACTATCTGACCAACCTTCAGATCGTTAATCGTAATTGTGTTTCTATTGTTGTCCAAGAATTCCGTGTTCTGATCGGTGGTGAACGCTGTTCCTTTTACAGTTAAGGTAGCGCCGTTTATGCTATCGATAGAACCGGTAACGTGAATTTCTGCTTTGGTATGATCTTTAACTTTTATCCTACTTGAGTAGTAAATGTTGTTCTGCAGGTAAGCTTTAATCTCTACATAAGTTCCCACTGTTAAATCACCGAACGCAATGCTTTGCTTAAACTGGTTGCAGATTTTTGTTTGAGCGTTAACACGTACTGTAAAGCCGCCAACGGTAAGACTATCGCCGCCAACAGCTTGAATCAAACCCTCAATTTCAAAATCATGCTGAGATGAATCATCTTCCAGTTTTACTCTTACTGCTGAATATGAGCCGTTGCTCTGCAGCAAAGCTTTTACTTCAACACGGTCGCCAACTTTCAAATCGGAAAAGCCGAGCATTGTACCTTCGTGTGCAAAGAATACTGTTGCTGAATCGACATTGCATGTTACGCCGCTTACAGTGAAACTGTTTGATGTAATTGCGGTAATCGCTCCATCGAGTTCCAAGAATTTCATCGCATGATTCTCGTTCTCAACTTTTATTGTTAATGCCAAATAACTTGAATCGGGTTTCAGAAATCCTCTGACGTCAACTTGATCTCCCACTGATATATCGCTAAGCTTAATGACACCCATTTCCTCTTTTAGAATTACGGTTGTGCTGTCCACAAAGAAAACGATATCATGCACTTTAATGGAATTTGATGTTACTTCTTGAACGGCTCCTTCAAACTCGATTTCCTGGTGAGAATTTTTTGTAATCACCATTACGGATACAGCTAAGTAAGTTCCGCCGTTTTGCAGAGACGCTCTAACTGAAACTTTGTCGCCGACTTTGAGATCGGCAAACTTGAGTGCTGCGTGGTGCTGAGTGTAAAACACGGTAGTTGAATCGACAAACACTTCGGTTCCGTTAACAGTTAACGAATTAGAAGTAATAGCGCTAATCAATCCTTCGAACTCAACAACCGAGTGTGAATCGGCAAGAACAATTATCTGTGCCAACAGCGAGCCGTTTTGCTGCGAAACTGCTTCAACATGAACGAAGCTGCCTACTTTTAAGCTGTCGAACAAAACCGTACTGTGCTTTCTGTCAGTAATTTTTGTCGACGAATTGACAAGTACTTCTATTGAATTCACTGTAATGCTGGAATCGGTTTTCACCTGAATGCTGCCGGAGATATCAACTCTTCCGTCCGCCTTTGCATTCATAGGATTCCACAGTAGGAATGAAAACAACAGGAGAATGAAAATGTTTTCGATCCTTTTCAGCAACTGTTTTTTCTGTAGCAACATTTTGTTCTCTCCTTCTTTTTATATGATTTTATTTTGTTCAATAAAAAGCGGATGGAGCCGTTGTCCGGCTCCATCCTTTTTGGTTTCTTAATTCATATTAGCAAGAATCAGTATTTGAGTAGCTGCGCTTACTTGTGTTGAAGACGCGCCTACCAAAGTTGCTTGAACAGCCGTTTTTACTGCAGTAAAGAAAGTTACGTACGCATTAATAACTGCATCGAATGAAGTTGAAATATTTAACGCTGCGCTAAAAACATCTTTTGCACCGCCGCTCGCGTTAATGTTAGAGTCAATGGTATCGATTAGTGTCGCGTAGGTACTCAGCGTAACTTTCAATTGCGATTCTATTGATGAATGATACTGAACAAACGCATCTGAGATTTGTGTTAGGTTCGTGCTGCTTTTTATCGAACCATACAAAGCTGCACCCGCTGATGCGACCGTGCTTATTTGTGCGTCCGAAGCTCCGGCAGCTTGAAATTGCTGTTTCATTGAAAAGTTGAGGACAAAGGAATAGCGTTTATAAAAACTTCTAACAATTGCCAATCGAGTTTGAGCATCCATTGACGAAGTCGAATTAACAAACGCGGTCAAACCAATCCTCATCAATTTAGCATATGCTGAAACGTTTATATTTTGAGATGCATAAGTTGAAAGAACGGTACCTTCACAATCATTCATGTCATTGTCGGTTTCCTCTTCAGTATCACCCGACATGTACATTGCAGCATCAAGTTTTGCTACAGCATCTTCTTTCGCGCTCATCATTGCTTGAAATTGTGCAGCAGTAAAACCGAAATAAGAATTTTGCGAAGCCTGCACCATAGCTTGGTACCCCGCCTGCATGGCGGTTAAAAACTGCGCTTCCATGTTCGCATTACCGCCAATGTGCATTGCGGCTTCATTGCTTACCAAAATTTTCAGATCGGATTCATCAATATCATTTGACATTCCTTGTCCAACCAATCTAATAAAAAGGTCGGCTTCGGTTGTAGATTCCGCACTCAACGGCGGGGCATAAACAGTTGTTCCGCTTTGAACTGTTGACGAGACAACTGCTTTCCACTGAGTTGTTCCTTGAGTTGCAACAACGATAAGATTGCGTACTCCGCTTACGTTTGCTTCAGCGGTAAATCTGCCGTTTGCATCCGTCTGAACAGTTTGAGTTGAAACAGTTTTAAGCGAGCCGTCTGCTTGAACTTGAGCAAGAATAACGGCTGCACCTTGGATGCCTCCCTGGGAACTTGTTACCGAACCGGATTTCGCCATTGTCTTCGGCATTCCGTTAGCTGTTGTAATTCTTCCGGCTACTTTTGATGTACCTCCTGCATCTACCGGATTGTTATCCTGTGAACAGGCTGCCAGAGAAAATGCTAAGACTATTAATGCCAGCTTTACCATAAATTTAATTCTGCTGCTAGTTCTCGTTTTCATTTTGTAATTCTCCTTTGATTTTTGTTAAGAAGTAGTTTGCCTTAAATTATTTTTACTATCCACCGCCAATTTTTTAATAAATCTTTTTAGCTCGGATTGCTCAGACGACTTATCGAAGAAGTGATTAATGGATAATTTCTCATAGACGTTTTTGTACTGACGCATTCCGTAGTTTGAACATAATATCACTATTGGTTTGTGATAACTGTTGTTGCAATAATTCACAAGTTCCAACCCGCTTTGGTCATGCAGTTGGATATCCAATAGAACTACTTCAATTTTTATGCTTTGCACAATTCTTTTTGCTTCTTCTACCATATCAACTTCGAAAACAATATCGAAATACTTTTCTATCTCTAAGTATCTGATCAAAGCTTCTCGTACTGTTTTCGATTCATCTACAACTAAAATATTCATCTCTGCTCCAGTTTAATTTCTGGTGCTAATTTAACCGGGCGGGGCTACGTTGTATGCAGTGGTTTTTTGTAAAAAAATGTGGTTGGTTTTACGGCAAGACAATAGTGACAATTGTTTAGTTTTTCAACAATTCTAGCAGCAAATATCAAATTGAATACTTGCCGGAGATCACATTTTAAAGCATCATTGATATTTAACAGGTTCATTGTATATCCCACTTTATTAAGATTATTAATTCTTGGATTTCAGTTTTTCGAATCTAAATTTGTAACGTAAAAGCTCCGCCTAAGCAATGCCGTTTAGGCGGAGTTTAGAGTATGTGCTAATTAGCTGAAGTTCAATCCGTTTGGATAGAGGGTTTCTTCATTCTGCGTAATAAAAACAAAACAGCTAAAAGAAGAATAGCGCCTGCAATAATGAATACCCAGTATGGGAATGATGACGAAACTGCATTTTTCCACGCTTCAATTTTTGAATCGATAATAGCTTTTTGCGTCTCGGTCATCATTTTATTTTCTATGAGAACCGGGATCCATTTTTGTTCAATCGTTTTGGAATAAATGTCATCCGAAAAAACACGGAATGTATTTGCGGATTCATCTTTGCTCTTGGCGCCGAGATTTTTTATCTCACCATCAATAAAAGAGCTTACACTGCCAACAAATGCATCGGAACTGTTGAATGGGGTAAGATTAATATTCCTTTCCTGGAAAAGATTATAAACGGCGTTCCAAATTCCATTATTGATTTGATGATTCCACTGAATAAATAAAGAATCTATTTGGGTTATCTCGGATTTCTTCTGCTTCGTGTTAAGATATACGTTGCTTAATCTCGGTCCCACTTGCTTCCAAACTTTATCAAAATGATAGTATTGCTTTTTCATCTGCGAATAATCATCGGCTGTCATTTGTGTCACCTTTGTGAATTGGATGTTATCCGCAATTGTTCGTTCGATGTTATAAAACAAATTCTGTTTCTTCACTTTCGAAATAATTGTTTTCTGTTCTTTTGAACTGAGATTCTGTGGTGATTTGATAAACTCGACAAGAAGGCTATCCACAAGATCGCGAACCAGCATGTCTCGCTGATTTATATTTACCCTTAGCAGTCCGACCAATCTTTTGAGTTCAAGAATTGTCGCCTGATCTTTTTCAGATTTTGTTCTTAATTCGTCTATCTGTTTAATCAGCTCTTCATTCTTTTGATTCAATTCCGAAACTTGAGTTTGGAGCGATGCGACTTGTGTTGATAACGTGCTTATCTGTGTAAAGTCTTTTTTCTTTGATTTAACTTCGGCATTAATTTTCACAAAGGACGATTCAAAATTCTCCGGATAAAGAGCTTTATCCAGCATCGCTTTGCTTCCCGCAAAATCATTTTTCAAGTCATCAATCTTCCCCGCAATAATGTCGCATTCATCTAAAGAAGAAACATTCTTTATTGATTCTTCAATCTGTTTGTATTGCTTCTTAAAATTTTGCAGCGTCTCATAGTCTGATTGCGCGTGCATTTGAGAACCAATTACAAACAGAAGAAGTACGCTAGAAAAAATTCTCGTTTTCATTTTGCCCTCACAATCTCATTACCTGTAACTACAAATTTGTTTGTCCCGTCAATCAATTCAACATTAGTTGGTTTCTGATTAAACACCGGTGCTTTGAGAGTCAATGTATCGGGAAGCTCAATTTTATCTTCTAATTTCATTCCCCCTTCAACCGGCATAAAGAGATAAACGTTTTTGAAATTCTCCCCGGTGAGATAATAATGACCGGCATGGTCACGTATCATTCTGATCTCTTTTCCTGCAACTGTATTTGAGTCCTTAAATTCTTCATAGAAAACCGGCTTGACGTTAAAATCAAAATTGTATCTCTCTTCAGACACAACTCCTTTATCATCAACTTTTAATACCGTTTCAACCGGCCATGAAAAGTCGGCGGGTTTGAGCAGCATATTTGTACATCCCGCGGCAATAAATACTATAGATATAAAAACGATTAATCTCATAAGACTCCTACACCCGTTGTTATTAGCTTTTGAACTGGTGCAAATCTACCACTGCGGATAGGTTTTGTATGTAGTAATTTTTTGATTAAAAATGTGGTTGATAAAACGGCAAGAAAATAGAAGAGCCGGGTTTAATTGCTGTTACAAACTGAATAGATTAATATTTTTCTACCAGGTCGTTATCTATCGCATAGCGAATCAAATCGGCAGTGGATTTGATGTTGAGTTTTTCCTGTATTCGCGCTTTGTACGATGCAATTGTATTCACGCTCAATCCTAACGATTCGGCGATATCGGTGATCTTGTTCCCCTTCGCCAAAAGTCTAAGAACTTCAAACTCTCTGTTGGAAAGACTCTCGTGAGATGTGACAACGTTTGTTTTATTCGATTGCATAAAAAGTTTTTCAATCAGTTCGGATTTTAGGTATTTGCCCCCGCTTTCAATTTTTCGAATTGCGGAAATTATTTCGCTGGGTTTCGCGCTCTTGCTCAGATAGCCGTCCGCACCTATGCTGATTGCTCTCTTGGCAAACTTTTCCTCCGGATAAATACTGAACAGTAAAACTTTTATCTCCGGGTAACGAGATTTCAAATCTTTCACAAAATCCAAACCACTCTTATCCGGCAGAGAAATATCCAGAATTACAAGCTCGGCTCTATTATTTTCCAACGACTTTTCGAGCTCGGCGATACTTGCTGCTTCGGCAACAATTTTGAGATCATCATGCTTCGCAATGATCTTCTTAAGTCCCTCTCTAATAATCTCGTGATCGTCAGTGATTATAATATTCATTTCACACCTTGTTTTTTCCTTTTTGAGAGAACGGCACCAGAAGAGTAACGCGCGTTCCTTGCCCCGGGATACTTTCAATATTGAATTTTCCTCCAAGAAATATTGCGCGTTCGTGCATGCCAAGAATTCCCATCGAGTTGGATAATTTTTCTGAATCACGCATCAATCCTTTTCCGTTATCGGAAATATTGATTTCAAGGTTATCGTTCGCTTGAGAAATTATTACATCTATCAACGAAGCGTCGGCATGACGGATTACATTCGTTAAAGCTTCTTGAATTATCCTGAAGACAGCAACATTCCTTTCGTCGTCAAGATTAAACGTTTCCAGTTCGGAATTAAAATTGCATGTTATGTTGCTGATTCGTTCGATCTCACGACAGTATTCCTGAACGGCGGGAATTAGTCCCAAATGATCGAGAACATAAGAACGCAGACTGCTTGAAATATCTCTAACCGATTGAATTCCCTTATTCACAAATTCTTGAACCGAGTGAAGTTCGTTAAGAATTTCGGAGACAGTCGGCTTTCTGTTTTGCTCAAGCAACTCAACAAGAAGCGAAATATTCAAATTAATTCCGGTGAACAATTGCCCAAGCTCGTCATGAACTTCTCTTGCAATGCTCTGCCTTTCTGTTTCTCGCGCGTACTGCAGCTGTGCTGCTAAATTTCTTAATTCCGATTCCGAGCTGCGGAGCTGATATTCCGTCTTTCTCAGTTTTTCATAAGTAAGAGATTTTGTAATTGAAATGGAAGCGTTTCGCGCAACACCTTTAAGAAGATTAGCGTCATCACTGTTGAAAACTTTATTATCAGTTTTATTGTGCAGTTCAAAAAATCCTATCAACTCGCCGGAAGAATCGAACAGCGGGGTTGAAAGAATTTGCTTTATTCTGTATTTGCTAACTAGACCTTCTTCTAACAAAGAATCCTTATCGGCATGATTAGAGATATAACTGTTCCTATTCGAAATAAACCCTTTCACAATCTGGTCGTCAGCTGAACATGTCTTTGTTAAATATTCCCAATGGTCTTTGTGGTAATATCGTTTAGACTGATAGCCATTTTCACTTTTGATCGAAGCAAAACCGCTTTCGGCATTCGTGAGTCTTATAGATTCAGTCACAAGCGAATCGGAAATCTGATCAATCTCCAATGAAGAATATAATTTTTCGCTAATAGTTAGAAGCGTGTTGATAGTGTCTTCATACTTTTTTCTATCGTTTATGTCGTAACATGAACCGAGATAACCGGAAAATTTATTTTCGAAATCATAGTAGGGCATTCCGAAATCTACGATCCATCTGTAATCATCATGAAAATCTTTCAAACGAAATTCGCAAGTGAAGCTCTTCTGCGATTTGATCGCATCGGAATATTCTTTAAGAACTCTTTCTTTGTCTTCAGGATGTAGCCAAGACGCCCAGCCGTAGTCAATGTTTTCATCAATCGATTTTCCGGTTAAGCTGAACCATGCCTTATTGAAGTAGTTGCAGTTGCCGTCAACATCGGAACGCCAAACAGGATTGGGAAAATCGTCGAGCAATTTAAGGTAAAAGTCGCGCGAGCTTCTGATCTCATCTTCATTTTTTCTTTTTTCGGTAAGATCGCGGGCAATTTTTATAAATCCGTACACATCGCCGTTTTCATCCAACAGCGATGTGATTACAACATTCGCCCAAAAAACAGATCCGTCTTTTCTTACTCTCCATCCTTCATCCGAAACGTTGCCGGATTGCATGGCTACATTCAACAAGTCGTTAGGTTTATTCTTAACTCTGTCTTCTTCGGCGTAAAATACCGATATGTGCTTTCCTAAAATTTCATCGGCAGAATAACCGTTAATTTTTTCTGCGCCTTTATTCCAAGACATAACATTGCCGTTACGGTCGAGAACAAATATTGCAAAATCCTTTACACCGTTTACTAGAGTATCAAAACGGTTTTCAAGTTTTGACTTTTCAATTTCGGCTTGATAGATTTTTCTAATATTGGAGACAATATTTTTTCTCCAGATGAAAAAAAGAATTAATGCCAGCAAAAGATCTGCAGAGACAACTATTAGAATAACTAATCTTGTAAGGTCTTTCACCGGCGCGTAAAACTCCGACTGATTAATTTTCGTAATTAAAAACCAAGCCGTTGACGGAATTTTCTGCATGTATGCAATGACAGCGTCGTTTTTGTAATCGATGCCGTTTACAAAACCGTATCTATCGGTTATCGGGTTTGTTTGATAAAGCGCTTTGTTGACGCCGTCAGATTTTGGTTCAGCCAGTCTGTTTGAAAATCTCAATTTATTTAAATACGCAACACTGTCGTTAATCGCTTTTACCAACAGTGATTCTATTGTCGGAGATTTGTCAATGCTGCGGTTCAATATCGGATCGAATGTTGTTCGAGGATCGATTGCAATTTCTAAAACCCCATTTATTCCTGAAGTCATGTTGGGATCTTTGATTGGAACGAAAAACCTAAGCAAATTTTGGTCGGCTGTTTTTTCATCAGCATCGGAAAACATAACAGAGCTTGAATCAACAACTGTCTTAATCAAAAGTGAATCCGAACCTGCTATAGGGAGTTGCGGCGGATTAATACCGTAAACAAATGTGAGGTTTCTGCCGAACAACATTACGTTTTCATAACCGTAATATTTTTTCAGCATCACAAACCAATTCCGGATATTGGGAGAAACATCTTTTGCGGTAAAAAACTTTTTCTTGGATAGCTCGACCAGCGGTGAACTTAATTTAATAATTTGAAGGTCAGAATATTTATCTGCCAGCCAATCTTCAATTTGGGAAGATCTGAACTCTGCCATAGAATTCAAGTATTGGAATCGGCTGTCAATAATTTTCTCCCGTTGAAAATTGTAGTAGTACAACCCGACGGAAAATAAAAGTGCGGTGATGACTAGATACAGAAATAACAAACTGAGGAAAGGTTTCTTTAATATTTTATTTTGGTAGTGCTTAAGTGAATTCTTCATCATTTGCCTCTCAACTACACGAAATATAGTAAAATCCAAGAGGTTCTTTTAATATCTTACGTCTATAGAAGATTTAGATCACAAAGGGAGATGAAAAGCTGCGGTTAAAGTTGATTATAGAAAAATGGTATTGATTATTGAAATTAATAATGGGAAATAGAGTTTTACAATTCTACTTCAAAATCCAGCATTCTATGTTCTGCGTTCTCCACTCTACACTCTACGTTCATTTCTTATTCCCACGGCTTTTGAAGTCCGAGAGATTCAAGTTTGTTTTCGAATTCGGAACGCTCGCGGTTTTTTTTAAGTTTGCCTTCGTCGTTTCTATTGAGCCAGCCGGAGTTTTCCGCCAACACAACGGCTTCTTTCGAATCTCCAGCGATGATTTGTTTTAAAATCTGTTGTTCCAATGTGGAAATGTTGAGCGCGCCCATTCTATATTCTTTGAATGCATCCCAAGCAAACGGGCACCACCGGCTTACGATTTCGTTGCCGATTGTTTTTGCGTAACTGCGGATTTCAGACTGAGCATGATCATCCATTCTCAGCCATAAGAAGTTAAGCATGTTATGAAGATCGATTTTCCAGTATGCTTCTGTGTAAGTGGAAAGAGGTAAATCTTTTCTCGCCTGTTCGCGCGCAACGCCGAGGTCGAGACGCTCCTGGTAAATTTCACGGGCAAAATTTTGAAGTTCGTTTTCACGTTCGGTAAGTTTGCCGCCAATCTCCGCCGGAAAAAATCCCGCGCTCCCCTGCTTATTATCAAGCGCTTGATAGCGCCATTCATTCGGATCAGTTTTTTGTGTTGCGTCAATTGCAATTGAGTAACGCGTTGAATACTCGTTAACATTTGCAGTTCGGTGACGAATCCACTGCCGCCATGTGTCCATCGGAACACGGACATGCAATTTTATTTCGCACATCTCAAAAGGAGTCGTATGAAAGTTGCGAAGCAGATAGCGGATTAAGCCACGGTCTTCCGAAACTTTCTTTGTGCCTTTTCCGTAAGAAACGCGAGCAGCTTGAACAATCGATTCGTCGCCGCCCATGTAATCAACAACGCGCACAAAGCCGTCATCCAGCACTTTGAATTTCTTACCTAGAATTTCGTCCAAAGCTTCAATTCTAATTTTATCAAGACGTTCTAACTTTTCTTCCATGAATTTCCTTATGAGTGATAGAACACTGCTCTTGATGATCACAACCGATTATGATAATCTGCGTTCTATTTTGGGTTCGAATTTTTCTTTGCGAACAACTGAATTATATCTTTGCTGATCCTTTTGCAAGCCAAATCAATTCCTTGATCAATTTTCTTTATCGAATCCTCCGGCGAGTCGAAGTATTCTGCGATTTCCAAAACTTTCATGTTTTCAATTTCCGGCAAATCGCCTTCGCTTACACCGCACAAGAAATGTATCGGCACATTCTGCTTTGCAAATTCATTTACAACTATGAACGCGCCTTTGTTCATCAAGGTTTGCGTATCAAGTTTACCTTCGCCGGTGATAACCATATCAACATTCGAATTCTCCGGATGAATTTTCAATCCTTCACGAATAAACTTATCGGCAAAAGTTTCTTCGGCGTTGAAGAATAATTTAAGAGCCGCGGCAATTCCTCCGCCGGCGCCGCTCAACCCTTCTTGCGTTACTTCGTCAACTTCAAGTTCATCTAAAATATGCGCGAAACCTTTTTCCATCTGCTTGGCTTCTTCATCGGTTGCGCCTTTCTGTTCTGCGAATGCCAAACTCGCGCCGTTAATTCCAAGAAGCGGATTTTCAACATCAATTATCATTTCAATGTGAAACGGGAAGTGAACTTCAGGAACCACAATTTTTTCAACTTGCAAAAAATTCTTCGGCAGCACTTCGAGTGGATTATCTTTCTTGTCATAAAATTCCAATCCGAAAACTTCCATCATTCCAGTACCGAGATCGTTTATTCCTGTACCGCCGATACCAATTATAACGTTTTCGATATCCATAATTCCGTTTTCAGTT
Organism: Bacteroidota bacterium; assembly: GCA_021820065.1. Lineage (GTDB taxonomy): Bacteria > Bacteroidota > Ignavibacteria > Ignavibacteriales > Melioribacteraceae > Fen-1258. The sequence continues at coordinate 15,042 of JAKAEE010000049.1, forward strand.
GAATCATAAAGCTGAAGCAGAAGTTCGCCTAAACCTTTGGATGAAATTTGAATAGGATTTCTAAACTCATCGGGGATGATCTTCAATCCGAAAATTTCCGCGGACTCGATAAATATTGTTTTCGAATCTTGAAAATATCCGACGGGACAGAAAAACTTATCGTTGTTATAAGGAGTGGAAATTTCGAAATGAAGAAGTTCGGCGCCGAAAACCCTTTGGCAGACTGAAATAAATCCGTCGCCGCCGTCTGAAATCGGATTGAGCGAGAAATCTATTTGAGATTTTATTTCATTCGGCAGGAGTTTAAACAAAGAAGTCTTAATAAGTTCGGAAATCTCAACCGAATCTGCGCATTCCTTAAAACTGTTCGGAGCTATCAGAATTTTAAATAACTTGTCATTCATAAATCAACTTTTCTTTTTTGAAAGTTTCTTAAATGCTTTGATTAAATTTTTCTTTGTCACCAGCAAATCTTGAGAAATAATTTTCACTTCTCCGAGCGCCGGCATAAAGTTGGTATCGCCGTTCCATCGCGGAACAATATGAAAATGCAGGTGCGCATCGATTCCCGCACCGGCAGCTTTGCCGAAGTTTGCGCCGAAATTATAACCTTGCGGTTTCGCTGTTGCGCTTAAAGCTTTGAACGACATCTGAACCGTCCGCATAATTTCATCAATCTCTTTATCTTTCAACGCGCTCAACTCGCTTACATGACGATACGGAATAACCATCAAGTGACCGCTGTTGTACGGATAAAGATTCAGCATCACGAAACAGTTTTTGTTTTCGTAAACCACGAGAGATTTGTCGCTATCAATCGACAGTTTTTGCGATTCGCAGAATACGCACGCATCGGAATCATTTTTCGTTTTAAATGATTCGATGTAATGTGAACGCCAGGGTGACCAAAGTTTTTTCATAAACAAAAAAGGCGGAAGCTGTTGTAACTTCCGCCCGCAATTTAATCAGAAATAATTTATTCTGCTTCCTCTTCTTTATGCTTTTGATATTCTTCGATGATCTTGCCTTCAACTTCTTTCGGCACTTCTTCGTAATGTGAAAAGTTCATCGAAAACATTCCGCGGCCCGAAGTTAAACTTCTGAGCTGAGTAGAATATTTGTGAAGCTCTGCTAAAGGAACTTTTGCTTTAATAATTTGGAAAGGACTTTCAGAATCCATTCCTTGAATTTTTCCGCGACGAGAAGAAATATCTCCCATAACATCGCCCATGAACTCTTCCGGAATCTTAACGCTGATATCGTAAATCGGTTCGAGAATAATCGGCTTTGCTTCGAGAAAACCTTTTTTGAATGCCTGCGATCCAGCAATCTTGAACGAAACTTCATCGGAATCGACAGCATGATAAGTTCCATCGAACAATGTGACTTTCACATCAACTACTTTCGATCCGGTCAGAACTCCTTTTGACATTATTTCTTTTAATCCCTTTTCTACTGCGGGTATAAATCTTCCGGGAACAACGCCGCCAACAATCGCGTCTTCAAATTCGTAACCGGTTCCTCTTGGAAGCGGTGCCAACTTCAAGTGAACGTGACCATACTGCCCGCGTCCGCCGGATTGTTTTTTATGTTTGTATTCGGAGTCTTCGCATTTACCCCTTATAGTTTCACGGTAAGGAATTCTCGGTTCAACTAAATCAACTTCAACATTGTAACGGTCCTTCAATAACTTAACAGCTAGATTGAGTTGGAGTTCTCCTTGTCCTGAAACAATTGTTTGAGAAATCTCAGGATCAAATCTGGTTCTAAGCGTTGGCTCTTCTTCGTGCGCAGTGTGAAGTGCAGCAGAAATTTTATCTTCATCGCCTTTTGCTTTTGGTTTAACTGCAAAACGAATTACCGGTTCAGGATACTTTATTTCTGGCAGAAGAATAGTAAAATTTTTCGAGCAGAGAGTGTCGCCGGTATGGCTGTCTTTCAATTTTACAACTGCGCCGATATCTCCGGCGTTTAGCTTCGCAATTTCTTTTCTATTATGTCCGTTCAAAACAAAAAGCTGTCCAAGACGTTCAATTTTATCTCTGTGCGTATTCTGCATGTCGAGTCCGGGAGCTAATGAACCGGAGTAAACTTTAAAAATGGAAAGTTCGCCAACATGTTGTTCCGACAAAGATTTGAAAATCAGAAGCGACGCTTCGCCCTTAACATCGCATGCAACTTTAACTTTCGCGCCGCCTTCCTTCATAGTTGCGTCGATAGGTTCTCTTTCATTTGGCGCCGGGAAATATTTGGATGTAAAATCAAGAACCGTGTTCATGCCAACGCCTTTAGCGGCAGAGAACGCAAAAACCGGAACCAAGCCGCCCTTGTTGATTGCTATCTTCAAACCTTTCTGTAATTCATCATCACTTAACGAACCTTCTTCAAAAAATTTATTCATCAACTCTTCACTGGATTCAGCAACTTTTTCTACCAACTCCTCGTGCAGCTTATCTGCCTGAGCTTTTAAATCTCCCGGAATGTCAGCCTCTGTTACTTTTTTTGATCCGGCTTCGCCGTAAGAAATCATTTTCATTTTCACCAGATCAACAACAGAGTTGAAATTCAATCCGTCTTTTACAGGAAATGAAACCGCAATTGCATCGGAGCTCAAGCGGTTTTTAACAAGCTGGAGAGTTTCAAAAAATTTCGAATGTTCGTTATCGCATTTGTTGATTATTACTGCACCGGGAAGTTTGTTCTGCCGGACGTATTCCCATGTTTGTTCTGTACCGACTTCGATTCCCTCTGCGCTTTTAACGACCGAGATTGCTACGTCGGTTACATGGAGCGATGAAATGACCTGACCGATAAAATCCGGGAACCCAGGCGTATCAAGAATATTAATTTTTGTACCGTTCCATTCCAAATGTAACGGTGATGTTGCGATAGAAATTTTTCTTTCAATTTCATTAGCGTTAAAATCGGAAGTAGTGTTGCCCTCTTCAATTTTGCCAATACGGTTAATTTCTCCCGATGTAAACAATAGAACTTCGGAAATAGTCGTTTTCCCACTTCCGCCGTGACCGATAAGCGCAATATTTCTTATGGCTTCTGCTGTGTACTCTTTCAAGATTGATTCTCCTTACACTTTGAACTAGAAAAATTACCTGCGTTTGAACTCTTGTACGAATGCCGAGATGCCTTTAACAAAAGCTCTTATATTTCTGATAATATCTGTGGCTTGATTTTGTGCATCGCGTATTCTTTGAACAGAAGTGAGGTTTGTAAATTTTGCGCGTAGATTTTTAATTGAACGGTCTAATTCATCCCAGTAATTTTCCGCTTCAGTTACAATCTTGTTTGCGCGGCGAGTGACTTCTTCCAAATTTTCCAGTACAGGAACTGTATTCTCGATCAACTGATGAATGTCTTTACGAGCTGCTTCAACATTTTCAGATATCTTTTTCAAATAAATAATAACGAAAATACATAATGCTGATGCCGATATAATTAATATTACAAGAAAAATATCAACCAAAGCCATAATCTGTTAAGCTTCCTTTTCGGTTTTGTAAGCATCCATTCCGGCTTTGATTGCCGATTTCAGACGCTCACTTTCCTTTTCAATTTTTTCTCTGCCGGTGTGCGCAACATTTCCGGCTTTGTCTTTTGCGTCGGTCAAAATTCTTTCAGCTTCACCTAACAATGTGTCAACTTTTTCTTTCGCATCTGCTACAAGTCTTTCAGATTTTTTTTTACCCTCATTAATGAGTTGAGAAGCTTTGTCCTTTGCCTTCGAAATATACTCGTCGGCATCTTCAATAAAATCTTGCGATTTGTTTTTTATATCCTCACGTAATTCTTTACCGGATTTGGGAGCGAAGAGTAGAGCTACTATTGAACCAACAGCAGCACCGGTCAAGAAGCCAATCAATAAACCTTTTCCAATTCCGCTATCTTCATTTGTCATCTTAAACCTCCATCGGTTATGTTTGAAGTGGTGCCAAAATACTAACACCTGTTTCTAAAATCAAGGAGAACGATATCTTTAAGAAAAATTATATGAACGAGTGTTAATAAAT
>JAKAEE010000128.1 GCA_021820065.1 Bacteroidota bacterium
TTGGTTTTGGAAGAAGCGAAGGAAGACAGTCATTGCGTGATTTCTTTGAGGTGGACGCCAAGCACATTGTATATGCAACGCTTTATTCGCTGATGAAAGACGGAAAGATAAAATTGGATGTTGTGAAAAAAGCAGCGAAAGAATTAAATATTAATCCGGAGAAACCGAATCCGGCTAAATCATAAACTATATTATTGTCATTCTGAATCCCGATTTATCGGGATGAAGAATCTCAACGTAATTATTGAAAAGATTCTTCCCGCCGAAAAGATGGCGGGCTGGCGCTTTGCTCAGAATGACGAGTTAGAGGAAAAAAATGACAGTAGATTTTAGATTACCTCATCTTGGCGATGGAATTAACTCCGCGGATGTAGTAAAAGTATTGGTTAAAGAGGGCGATCCGATAAAAATCGATCAGGTTGTTGTCGAAATCGAAACTGATAAAGCAACGGTTGAAGTTCCGTCGGATGTTGCCGGTACTATAAAAAAAGTTTTCGTTAAAGAAGGACAAAAAGCAAACGTTGGCGAACCGTTGGTGGCGATTGAGGTTAGCGGTCAGCAGCTCGCCTCGCCTTCGACGAGTCGAAGCGGGTCAGCGGTCGGCAACGCAAAAGAAAAAGAACCAGAAATAAGAAATCAGAAATCGGAAGAAACTTCATCTAAACCAATCACTAATCACCAATCACAAAACACAAACAACCAATCACAAATAACCAATCACCAATCACCAATCACCAAAAACTATGAATTCAAGATTCCTGCGCTTGGAGAAAATATTACAACAGCAAACGTTTCGAAAGTCCTTGTCAAACCCGGCGATAAAGTAACTGTCGATCAAATTGTTTTGGAAATTGAAACCGACAAAGCGACTGTGGAAGTGCCCACAGAAGTTGGCGGCGTTGTTAAGAGTGTTAAGATTAAAGAAGGTGAGAAAGCCGCTATCGGTCAAGTTGTTTTGGTGATCGAGACTCCAGAAACCAGAACCGTTAAATCCGAACCGGTTAAAAGTGAAATGCCGACTCAACCAAAAGTTGCATCTTCCAAAACTGAAGCGACACGACAAACCGGTCCATCCGAGATCGATTTAACTCATCACATGCCAAAAGCCGTGATTGTTCCGAAAGATATTTCCAAAGTTGTTGTTCCGGCTGCGCCCTCTGTAAGAGGATTTGCGCGCGAGATCGGCGTGGACATTCACCAAGTGCGCGGCACCGGTCCGCATGGAAGAATTTCTTTTGATGATGTAAAAGTGTATGCGAAAAATTTAAATCAGCAAATTCAAAGCGGCGCGTTAGTTTCAGGTTCGTTCGGTGTTACAAAAGAAACGCTTCCCGATTTTTCAAAGTGGGGCGAGATAGATCGCCAGCCGATGAGCAACATCCGAAGAAAAACCGCAGAGCACTTGGCTTATTCATGGGCAACGATTCCTCATGTCACTCAATTTGATAAAGCCGATATAACTGAACTTGAAAATTTAAGAAAACAGTTCGGCAAAAAAGTTGAAGACGCGGGCGGCAAACTCACCATTACAGCTGTATTGCTGAAAGTTATTGCATCGGCGCTGAAAGTTTTTCCACAATTCAGTTCAAGCGTTGATATGGAAAAGAGCGAGATCGTTTACAAAAAATATTACAACATCGGCGTTGCGGTAGATACCGATCGCGGCTTGCTTGTTCCCGTGATTCGCGATGTTGACAAGAAGAACATAATTCAAATCAGCATCGAACTTGCCGAAGCATCTAAAAAAGCACGGGACAAAAAACTTTCGCTTGAAGAAATGCAAGGCGGATGTTTTACTATTTCCAATCTAGGCGGAATTGGCGGGACATATTTTACGCCAATTGTTAACTCGCCGGAAGTTGCGATTCTCGGAGTATCAAAATCTTCTTACGAACCGGTTTATATTGACAGCAAGCATGCCTTGTCGGCAGACAGGCTCGAACCAAGATTGATGATGCCGCTTTCGCTTTCGTATGATCACAGAATAATTGACGGCGCAGACGGAATAAGATTTTTGCGTTGGGTTGTTAACGCACTCGAAAATCCATTCTTATTAAGTTTGGAAGGATAGAAAAAAATCTTTATCATTATTCCATACAACTATCTTTATAAATGAAAAGATGAGACAAAATAGTTTGTTCGAAGAAATTGCTTTATTTGATGAAACAGAGATTAGTAACGGCAAAAAAAATAAATTAAATGATTCCGATAAAGCTTTTCATGATTGGTATAGATTTGTCCTTTCTTTTCCTCCTCATCTTGTAAAAAACTATATCTCAAAATTTGGCCTAGGTGCCAAAGACATTTTACTGGACCCATTTTGCGGAACAGGTACAACTCTAGTGGAAGCAAAAAAAAATTTAATCCCGTCCATTGGAATTGAAGCTAATCCATTTGCTGCCTTTGCCTCAGATGTTAAAACCGATTGGAGTGTCAACCCGAATCTTCTACTAAGTCAGGCTGGTGAAATCGTCATAGAATACAGAGTGAGGTTGAGAAAAGATAAAATTTCCGATAATCCCAGTATGGATAATTTGAATGTAAAAAATTTGAGGAGACTTAATTATGAGCAGGAAAGACTTATTATACGAAATTCTATAAGTCCACTGCCATTACATAAGACTCTAGTTCTTTTAGATATTCTCAACGATTATAGAGAATCAGAATTTCATAAATATTATTTAATAGCGGCTGCAAATGTGCTCGTCTATAAAATAAGTAATCTTCGATTTGGTCCAGAGGTTGGAGTAGGGAAAATAAAGAATGATTCTGCTGTAATAAGCGAATGGACTGAAGAAATCAATAAAATTGCAACTGATCTAATGCGATATTCAGATTATAGCAATACGAATTCGCACATAATTGCAGATGATTCCCGTAATCTGGTTAAAATAATGAATGGGACAAAAGTTTCCGCCGTAATCACATCTCCACCTTATCCCAACGAGAAAGATTACACTAGGACAACACGACTTGAATCTGTTCTTCTGGGATTTATAAATAATAAGGACGATCTTAGGAAACTTAAGCGGTCTTTAATCAGATCAAATACAAGAGGTGTGTACAAAGGAGATGCAGACGATGTGTATATTAAAGGTAACAGAGAAATTCAAAGAATAGCAGATGATATAGAAAAGAAAAGAAAACTGCTGGGGAAAACCTCTGGTTTTGAAAAATTGTATCACAAAGTTACTAAACTTTATTTCGGCGGAATGGCAAAACACCTTATAGATATGCAGACCATTCTGAGACCAAACTCTTACCTAGCTTATGTTGTGGGGGATCAGGCGTCGTACCTTAGAGTCATGATAAGAACGGGTAAACTAATCGGGGACATTGCCGAATCATTAGGATATGAGTTAGTTAACATAGATGTTTTCAGAAAACGATTCTCGACTGTAACTCAGTCTTATTTGAATGAAGAAGTTGTGATTCTTAAATGGAAATAAAGGAGGGTGCGGTGTCCGATCAAAACAGGTATTCATTGATAATTGAAGATATCTTCTTCAAGCATTACAGAAAAGATGAGAACGAAATTACTTTCTCGCGGTCAGAAATTATTGCGACAGCTAAAAAATTGAAAATAAAACTCCCACTCAACCTTGGAGATATAATCTATTCTTTTCGATATAGAACTCCTCTCCCAGAAAAGATTATCAATACTGCGTCCAAGAATCTTGAATGGATTATTCGCCCCGCTGGTAGAGCCAAATATAAATTTATTCTTACGAAACAATCTTTTATTACTCCAAGCGAACATTTAGCAGAAACAAAAATCCTGAATGCTACTCCCGGTTTAATTGCAAGATATGCACTGGGTGACGAACAAGGTCTTCTTGCACGTGTAAGGTATAATCGGTTAATCGATATTTTCACTGGGCTGACCTGTTATTCACTACAGAATCATTTGCGAACAACTGTACCCGAGATGGGTCAGGTTGAAACGGATGAATTGTACATT